>JAZBPO010000345.1:0-3458 GCA_036351675.1 Pseudomonadales bacterium | reverse complement strand
TGCCGCCAGCGGGTCGCCGCCGAAGGTCAGGCCGAGCGCCGTCCCGGCGAGGACGAGCAGGCCGACCGCCCACACGGCGCCGAGCCCGAACGCTTCCGCGACACGGCCGGCCTCCGCCGGCGACGCCAGGCGGGCGAGCCGGGATAGGGGCGCGAAGGCTCCGATCCAGTACGCCGCCGCGCCGACATGAAGCGCCACGAGCGCCGCGAGCGCGGCCCGCGGCTCCCGCACGCTGTGGCCGACCAGCGCGAAGGAGGCGACGACGGCGAAGGCGCCGAGCAGGCCGAGCCACCAGAGACGCGGCGAGAGCGCCGCCGCCGCGATGAGCCCGAGCCCCGCGGCCCGCGCCATCTGCGCGTCCCCGATCGGCGTGTCGAGAACAACGCCGAGCAGGAACGGCGCCATCGCGGCGGCCCAGTCGCCCGCCGTCAGGAACAGCGCCTCGCCGAGGATGCTCGCCCCGGCGAGAGAAACGCCCGCGAGCGCCGCGGCCGCCGCCAGTCGCCCGGCGGTCCGCGCCGTTTCGGCGTCGACGCGGTGCGCCGCCCGAAACAGCCATAGCCCGGCGGCGAGCAGGCTCGTCCCGTAGGCCAGCGCCTTGACAACGAGCCGTGCGAGGGTCAGCGGGTCGGCGAGATCGGGCATGGCGGCGTCACTTCACGCTGAACGACCAGCCACCCTCCATGGGGTGGCCGTCGAGCGAGATGCCGCGCCATTGCACGGTGTAGTCGCCGGGCGGCAGCGTCTCCGGCGCCGCGCTGAAATTCTCGACGGGCTGCATCCGGTCAGTGCGCGACAGGGCATAAGCCTTGCCGCCGGAGTCTGTCACGCTGATCTGCGTGATCCGCATTGCGCTGTCGAACTCCATGCTGATCGCGGGCGGCGAGCCTGCCACGGACGCGTTCTCGGCCGGGGTGACGATCTCCTTGGAGGAGTGGGCTTGCGCCGCGGCGGCGACGCCGAGCGCGGCGGCGAGGGCGAGGCGAAGGATCATCGGTGGTCTCTCCAAATTGGGGGTGGACGGGCGGCGGCGGCCCCGCCGCCCAACGGTCTCAGAACATCAGGCGCGCGCCGACGACGAAGAAGAGCGCGTCGCGGTCCTCCCCGTCACGCCGCGCGATGGAGGCGGTCTCGCCGAAAACCCGCTCGTAATGGACGCCCACATAAGGTGCCACGGCGCGGTCGATCAGGTCGTAGGACAGACGCGCCCCGACCTCCACTTTGGGGCCGAAAGCGCCACGCCCGAGGGCGTCGTCGTCGTTCAGCGGCAGGTCCACCTCGACGCTCGGCACGAGGATGACGCGGTTGGTGATCAGCGCCTCGTACTCGCCCTCGACGCGGAAGGACGGGTGGTCGGACAGGTAGAGGTCGGCGTCGATCTCGAACCATTGCGGCGCGAGACCCTTGACGCCGACGACGCCATGGACCCGGTCCGGTCCGCCGTCGGGCGTGTCGAGCCGCACGCCGAGGACGGCGTCGAAGAAGTCCGAGATCGGCCGCTGAAGCCGGAGCTGGTGCTCGAGCGTCTCGAACTCTCCGCCGTCCAGCTCCAGCTCCGCCTTGCTGCGGAAGACGAGCTTCAACTCGTCCGTGCCGACGAAGGCGTCGCCGTCCCAGGCGAGCACCTCCTCGTCCTCGCCAAACCGCGTCTCCAGCTGCTCGATCTGGACGCCCCAGAGCGTGAAGGCCTGCGCCGACGCCGCGCCGGGCGCCAGAGCCGACAGCAGGGCGAGCGCGCGCAGCGCGTCACCCGCCATGGCGCATGGCTCCATGACCGCCATGGCCCATGGCCGGCGCCGCGGCCTGCATGGGCGCGTCTGCGTCCTCCACGATGATCTGCCGCATCATCCCGGCCTTCATGTGATAGGCGAGGTGGCAGTGCAGCAACCACATCCCCGGCTCGTCGACCTCGACTTCGATCGAGGCCATGGCGCCGGGGGCCACGGCGATCACATGCTTGGCCGGCATGCCCGCGCCCGAGCCGTTGTCCACCAGCGACCAGAGCCCGTGGATATGCATCGGGTGGGTCATCATCGTCTCGTTGACGAAGGTGATCCGCACCCGCTCGCCGAGGCGCAGGCGCAGCGGCTCGCTGTCCTCGTACTTCACGTCGTCGAGCGACCAGAGATAGCGCTCCATGTTGCCCGTCAGCCGGACGGTGATCTCCCGGTCGGCCGCCCGGAACGGGTACCGGGGCGTCTCTGCGACGAGATCGGCGTAGGAGAGGAAGCGCCCGCCGTTGTAGGCGACCGGCGTCAGGCCGCTGCCGAAGGCGTAGAACGGGTCGAAGGGCGGCGGCGGGCCGTCGGACTTCGCCATCGCGCCGTGATCGGAATGGTCGCCATGGGCCATCCCCATGTCGGCCATCGTCAGCAGCGGAGGGGTGCGCAGCGCGGGCAGCGGCTCGGGCGCCATGCCCTCGCGCGGGGCCAGCACGGCGCGCGCCATGGTCGTGCGGGCGACCGACTCGGCCAGCACCGAGTAGGCGCGCTCCTCGTCCGGCGTCACGATCACGTCGTAGGTCTCGCCGACGGCGATGCGGAACTCGTCCACCTCCACGGGCTGCACGTTGTTCCCGTCCGCTTGCACCACCGTCATGGTCAGGCCCGGCACGCGCACGTCGAAGAAGCTCATGGCCGAGCCGTTGACGAAGCGCAGGCGGACCCTCTCGCCGGGGCGGAACAGTCCCGTCCACGGGTCGTCAGCGCTGCGACCGTTCACGAGCGCGGTGTAGCCCTGCACGTCCTCGATGTCCGTCGGCATCATCCGCATCTCACCCCATTCGGAGCGGTCGGCGAGCGCAGTCCCCAGCCCATGCTCGCGGCTGTCGGCGAACAGGTCCATCAGCGTGCGCTGCTGGCGGTTGTAGTAGTCGGGCGACATCTTGAGGTTGCGCATGATCCGCCGCGCGGAGTGCGGATGCGCGTCGTTGAGCAGGACGACGTAGTCACGGTCATAGGTGAAGGGGTCGGGCGTCTTCGGCTCGACGACGATCGCGCCATAGGCGCCATCGGCCTCCTGCAACAGGCTGTGACTGTGATACCAGTAGGTGCCAGCCTGCCGCATCGGAAACCGGTAGGTAAAGGTCTCGCCGGGCCGGATGCCGTCGAAGCCGTGCCCCTCCACCCCGTCCTGATCGTAGGGCAGGATGAAGCCGTGCCAGTGGATCGAGGTGGTCTCGTCCAGCGTGTTGGTCACGCGGATGACGGCCTCCTCGCCCTCGCGGAAGCGCAGGACCGGGCCGGGACTCTGGCCGTTGTAGCCGATGCCCGACTTTCTCAGTTCGCCAGCCTCGATGCCGACCCGGCCGATGACCAGCTCGTGGTCCTGTGCGCCGGACGCGCCGGCGATTGCGGCGAGCGCCGCAGCGAGAATAGGCGCATGAATGCGCATGAGGTCTTCCTCTCGAAGAATGATGCTGAACAGGGTCCGCCAGCAGGCGGGCTTCTCCGGCGTCA
>JAZBPO010000344.1:0-18911 GCA_036351675.1 Pseudomonadales bacterium | reverse complement strand
GCCCGCCTCTCGGGTTCCGTACAGGCCGAGGCCGAGAACCAGTGCCACGGGAACGAGGATGGGCCAGTTGCGATTCATGGCGTTCGCTCCGGTCTTCCCGGCCACCGGCCCGGCAGGGGTCGGTGCAGGCGCCCATCATAGAGCGCCTGCGTCGACCGCGCGGATGCGGGACGGTCGTCGTGGGCGGCCGCCGGGTCCCGCTCAGACCACCTCGATGCGATCCACGCGCTGAAAGCCGCGCGGCAGCTTCGAACCACGCTGAGCCCGCGCTCCACGATAGGCGTCGAGGTCCGCGTTCTTCAGACGCAGATAGCGCTGCCCGGCGTGGATCACGAGTTCCTGACCGGCGCCGACGGCGGCCACCGCGAGCAGCGCTTCGTCGCCCGCGTCGAAGGCCGCCGAGGGTATGTTCAGGATCTTGTTGCCCTTGCCTCGGGCGAGTTCCGGCAGTTCGGCGACGGGAAACACGAGCAGCCGCCCGGCGGTGGTGACCGCGGCCAGCAGATCAGCTTCCGGGTCCGAGACCGG
The DNA here is from genome assembly GCA_036351675.1 of Pseudomonadales bacterium. Lineage (GTDB taxonomy): Bacteria > Pseudomonadota > Gammaproteobacteria > Pseudomonadales > Azotimanducaceae > JAZBPO01. The sequence goes on along the minus strand of JAZBPO010000344.1, from coordinate 18,383 downwards.
TACCGGCGGCAGCACCGCAGCGCCCTTCGCGGGATTGAGCGCCACCTTGCCGGCCTTGTTCCGACTGACGAGATCCTCGAGGCGTGCGACGAAGCCGTGCCCCGCGCTGGAAGCGAGGATGACTGCGCTGCGGCTCGCGCCGAGGGCGACGCCCGCGAAGCTCGCACCGGACGGGGGGTTCAGGCGTCCGCTGAGCGGTTCGCCCTGACCACGCGCCGAGGGCAGCGTGTGTGCGGGTAGCGAGTAGGCGCGACCGGTGGAGTCGAGGAACACGAGCGCCTCGTTGCTGCGCCCACGGGCCATCTGCATGTAGCCGTCGCCCGTGCGGTAGGAAAGCTCGGAGGCGTCGATGTCGTGACCCTTCGCCGCTCGCACCCAGCCCTTCTCGGACAGGATCACGGTGATGGGCTCCGTGGACAGGAGCTCCTCCTCCGCGAAGGCTCGCGCCTCGTCGCGCTGTGCCAGCAGCGAACGGCGCTCGTCGCCGAAGGCTTCGGCGGCTTCGCTGATCTCCTTCACCAGCAGCGTCTTCATGCGCCTCGCGCTGCCGAGGATCTTCTCGAGCTCGGCGCGCTCCGCCTCGAGCGCTTCCTTCTCGCCCTGGATGCGGATCTCCTCGAGCCGCGCGAGCTGCCGGAGCCGCAGATCGAGGATGGCGTTCGCCTGGATCTCCGTCAGGGAGAAGCGCTCCATCAGCACCACCCTCGGCTTCTCCTCCTCGCGCACGATGCGGATCACTTCGTCGACGTTGAGGTAGGCGACGAGCAGCGCCTCGAGCACGTGCAGCCGTTCGGCGATGCGGTCGAGGCGGAACTGGGTGCGCCGGCGCACGGTCTCCCGGCGGAACTCGAGCCACTCCGCGAGCAGCGCCTTCAGGCCCTTCACGGCGGGCCGACCGTCGAGACCGATGACGTTGAGATTGACCCGGTAGCTGCGCTCGAGGTCGGTCGACGCGAACAGGTGGCTCATGAGCCGGTCGAGATCGACGCGGTTCGAGCGCGGCACGACCACAAGGCGTACCGGGTTCTCGTGGTCGGACTCGTCACGCAGATCGACGACCATGGGCAGCTTCTTCTGCTGCATCTGCTGGGCGATCTGCTCCAGAACCTTCGCCGGCGACACCTGATGCGGCAGCGCCGTGATCACGATCTCGCCCTGTTCGGCGCTCCAGATGGCCCGGGCCCGGACGCTGCCGCGGCCTGTCTCGTAGAGCTCACGCAGCTCCTCTTCGGGCGTGACGATCTCCGCACCGGTGGGAAAATCCGGTGCCTTGACGTGTTCGAGCAGCGCCTCCGTATCCGCCTTCGGTTCCTCGAGCAGCCGGATCGCGGCGGAGGCGATCTCGCGCACGTTGTGCGGCGGGATGTCCGTGGCCATGCCCACGGCGATGCCCATGGAGCCGTTCAGCAGCACGACCGGCAACCGCGCCGGCAGCATCTTCGGCTCGTCGAGCGTGCCGTCGAAGTTCGGTGTCCAGTCGACCGTGCCCTGACCGAGCTCCTCGAGGAGCACTTCGGCGAAGCGCGACAGGCGCGCTTCCGTGTAGCGCATGGCCGCGAAGGACTTGGGATCGTCCGGTGCGCCCCAGTTGCCCTGGCCGTCCACGAGCGGATAGCGATAGGCGAAGGGCTGCGCCATGAGGACCATGGCCTCGTAGCAGGCCGAGTCACCGTGCGGATGGAACTTGCCGAGCACGTCACCGACCGTGCGCGCGCTCTTCGCGTACTTCGCCGTCGCGTTGAGCCCGAGCTCGCTCATGGCGTAGACGATGCGGCGCTGCACGGGCTTCAGGCCGTCACCGACGTGCGGCAGGGCGCGATCGTTGATGACGTACATCGAGTAGTCGAGGTACGCCTTCTCGGTGTATTCCGCGAGCGGCAGCGTCTCGCCGCCGGCGTCATCGCCTCCGCCGATCGGAGGGTCCATCTCGGCCATGGTTCTTCCTCACTGCGGTCGGGCGGAGCCCGACCGCTGATCTCGAACTTGCTCTTGCTCTCGGACCTTCGCGGCCCGCCGCGCCCAGGGTTCGACCACGTCGAACCGCTGCTTCAGACACTCAGCTCCGCCTGATCACCCTTCCGCTCCAGCCAGGCCTTGCGATCCGGCGAGCGCTTGCGCGCGAGCAGCATGTCGAGCAGCTGGATCGTCTCCGCCTCCGACTCCATGGTGAGTCGCACCAGGCGTCGCGTGTCCGGGGCCATGGTCGTCTCGCGCAGCTGCAGCGGATTCATCTCGCCCAGGCCCTTGAAGCGCTGCACCGAGACCTTGCCCTTCTTCTTCTCGGCGGCGATCTGGTCGAGGTGACCCTGCTTCTCCGATTCGTCGAGGGCGTAGTAGACGTCCTTGCCGACGTCGATGCGGAACAGCGGCGGCATGGCGACGAAGACGTGCCCGGCCCGGACCAGCGCCGGGAAGTGCCGCACGAACAGCGCGCACAGCAGCGTGGCGATGTGCAGGCCATCGGAGTCCGCGTCGGCGAGGATGCAGACCTTGCCGTAGCGCAGGCCGGAAAGATCCGTCGAGCCCGGATCCACACCCAGGGCGACGGCGATGTCGTGCACCTCCTGGGAAGCGAGGATCTCCTGCGAGTTCACCTCCCAGGTATTGAGGATCTTGCCGCGCAGCGGCATCACGGCCTGGAACTCGCGATCCCGGGCCTGCTTGGCGCTGCCGCCGGCGGAATCGCCCTCGACAAGGAACAGCTCGCCCCGGCCGACGTCGGCGCCGGAGCAGTCCGCGAGCTTGCCGGGCAGGGCCGGCCCGGCGGTCACCTTCTTGCGTGCGACCTTCTTCGCCGCCGCCGTGCGCTGCTGGGCGCTGCGGATCGCGAGCTCGGCGATGCGCTCGCCCTCCGCCGTGTGCTGGTTCAGCCACAGCGAGAAGGCGTCGCGCGCGACGCCGGAGATGAAGGCGGCGGCCTGGCGCGAGGACAGTCGCTCCTTGGTCTGGCCCGAGAACTGCGGTTCGCGCAGCTTGGCCGACAGCACGAAGGCGCAGCGGTCCCAGAGGTCCTCGGCGGTGAGTTTCAGCCCCCGCGGCACGAGACTGCGCAGCTCGCAGAACTCGCGCAGGGCGTCGGTGAGGCCGGAGCGAAGGCCGTTGACGTGCGTGCCGCCCTGGGCCGTGGGAATCAGGTTCACGTAGCTCTCCGTGACCAGCTCGCCACCCTCCGGCAGCCACTGCACGGCCCAGTCCACGGCTTCCTCGTTGCCGGCGACGCCGTGCACGAAGGGTTCCGCGGGAAGGCGCTCCCAGCCCTCCGTGGCCCGGGTCAGGTAGTCGCGCAGGCCGTCCTCGTAGTACCAGGTGATCTCCTCCGGCGCGCCCTGCTCGTCGCGCGTCGCCTCGTCGCGGAACACGACCTCCAGGCCCGGACAGAGCACGGCCTTGGCCCGGAGCAGGTGCTTGAGGCGCGCGCGGTTCACCCTTGCCGTGTCGAAATAGGCCGGGTCGGGCCGGAAGCGTACGGTAGTACCGGTATTGCGCTTGCCGACGGTGCCGAGCTCCTCGAGCTCGCTCACCTTCTCGCCGTGCGCGAAGGCCATGCGCAGATGGCGACCATCACGACGGATCTCGACCTCGAGGCTCGTGGACAGGGCATTCACCACGCTGACGCCGACGCCGTGCAGGCCGCCGGAGAACCGGTAGTTGTCGCCGTCGAACTTGCCGCCTGCATGGAGGCGCGTGAGGATCAGTTCGACGCCGGAGACGCCGTGCTCGGGATGGATGTCCACGGGCATGCCGCGACCGTCGTCCGTGACCTCCACGGATTCGTCCGCGCGCAGCGTGACCTCCACGCGACGCGCATGACCCGCGAGGGCCTCGTCGACACTGTTGTCGACGACCTCCTGCACGAGGTGATTGGGGCGGGCGGTATCGGTGTACATGCCGGGGCGCTTGCGCACCGGCTCGAGTCCCGTGAGGACCTGGATCGATTCGGCGGAATACTGGGTCTGGGGCATCGTGTCCCTGTCGCGAGGGTGATGGGCGTGCGGCGCCGGGGCCGGTGAAACGGCCGCGATGTTACCCGTGCGAACCCCGCGCTGGGGAGGTCGGCGACCGGCGGCGTGCGCCGGCGGTTCCTCAGCGCGGATCCCCGAGGGTCACGGGGACGGGCCGCGCTTCGCGGCCGTGGGAGAGGCAGAGTGCGAGGTACTCGCCGAGGAACCGGTTCAGCTGCGCCTTCTCGTCGGGCTGACGGCCCTCGCCGTTCGGATACTCGTAGCGGCCACGAAAGCGGTCCTCGCCCTGGTAGGCCGTGACCTCTGCGGTGCGCGCGTCGTGATAGAGGCGCACCGTGAGATGAGGCGCCGGCAGCATCGCGTGCCAGTCCTCCTCACCCGGCTGGAAGCGCACGGACACGGTCGTCGTGTAGGGACACCGCTCCGTGACGCGGAAAGCGAGCGTACGCTCGCGGCTCGGCGTGTCGTCGGTGGCACCCTCGTCGCCGCCCCCACCGGGCAGCGACAGCACGACGCTGCGCACGTCGAGGTCGAACAGCTCCGGGAGCAGGCGATGCATGCGCGCGTAGTTCGCGTCGCATTCCGCCGCGTCCGCGATCAGATCGATGCTGTAGCGCCGTCGCGCCATGCGCTCTCCGTCAGGATGGTCCGGCCCGGTGCCAGTGGCGCCTGAGCGCCTCCCGATGGAGCGCCAGCCACTGAACCCCGACTATAGCAGCCGCATTGCGCAGCTCACCCCCGTCGAGCGCGGCGCACGCCGTCGCGAAGGGCACGCGGTGAACCCGGATGTCCTCGTGTTCGTGGTCGACTCCGTGCACGCCGCCAGCGCCGGAAGCATCGACCTCGCCGCAGAGGACCACGATCTCCTCCGTGTTGCCGCCCGGACTCACCTGGTAGCGATGTACGGGCACGATCTCGCCCACTTCGAGACCCGCTTCCTCCATCGCCTCGCGCCGCGCCACCGCCTCCATGGTCTCGCCCGCCTCGGCGATGCCCGCGACGAACTCCATCTGCCAGGGCGACGGCCCGACGTCGAGGGCACCGACCCGGAACTGCTCGATCATCACGAGCTCGTCGAGGCGGGGATCGTAGGGCACGAGGACGACCGCCGGCCCGCGTACGAACAGCTCACGCTCCATGACCCGGCTCCAGCCGCCCTCGAAGAGCCGGTGACGCAGTCGCAATACGTCCATGCGGAAGAAACCTGCATGGGCCGTGCGCCGTTCGACGATCTCGACGTCATCGGCGCCGAAGGCGAGGCGATCGTCGAGGCCCCCGGGGGTTTCGGAACCGGACATGGGCGCTGTCCCTGTGCTGTCGAGGGCGGCGAGCCTACGGGCCGGACAGCCCCGGCAGCAAGGTCACGCGGCAGGTCGGTCACGCCGCCGGCCTGCCGCGGGAAGCTCTCGTTCCATCCGACGAGGCGCCCACCCTGGGCCGCTGCCATGTTGACCACACCTCGGTCGAACGAGTAGAAAGCGCACTGCCCGCCGCCGGCCGCGCCCGGAACCCCGCGGTCTCTCATGCGGTACCCCCCGCCCCGGAGTCCTGACACGTGAGCAAACTGCCCCTCCGGCGACCGGCCAGGCGCCGTCTGCCCTCTGTCCTCGTCGTCCTGATCACCGCAGCCAGCGTCGGGGGAACGACCGCCGTCGCCTCGGAGTTCGCATCGGCCGGGCAGGTCTGGACGAGCCCGGCGCTGCCGGCGAACGCGACCGGCGCGCCGACCGCGAGCGCGGACTACGAGAACACGCTCGCGGGCGTCTACGAACTGGCGCTGGAGAACGATCCGGTGCTCGCGGTCGCCGAGGCCACCCTTCGTGCAGGCCGCGAGGAACGAAGACTCGCTCTCGCCGGTCTCCTGCCGCAGGTGAACGCGCAGTACAACACGGCTGACGTCGAACAGGATTCGGACGGCGCCTTCGCCGCCGGCGCACAGGTCTTCCCGAACCAGACCCAGGCCGACGTGGATTCGAGCGACTGGAACATCAGCCTTCAGCAGCCGCTGTTCGATCTCGCCGCATGGTTCAACTTCCGTCGTGGCACCGAGCTCTCCGAGCAGGCCTCGGCGACCTTCGAGCAGGCCCAGCAGGACCTCATCGTCCGGGTGGTGGCGGCCTACTTCGGCGTGCTGCGCGCCAGTGCCAATCTGTCAGCTTCTCGGGCACAGGAGGAGGCGCTCGCAGCGCAACTCGATCAGGTCCAGCAGCGCTTCGAAGTGGGCCTGGTGGCCATGACCGACGTCTTCGACGCGCAGGCCGCGTACGACACGGCCGTGGCCGACCGAGTCGCCGACGACGCCGCGCTCGACGTCGCCCTCGAACTGCTCTCGGTCATCACGGGACAGTCGCACGCCGAACTCTGGGAGCTCGATGACGAATTCCCCGTGGTCGACCCGACGCCCGACGACGTCTCCGCATGGCTCGAGTTCGCCCTCTCCAACAACGTCGACCTCGACGTCGCGCGGCTCGGCCGCGACGCGGCGCTCGCCCAGGCGCGCGCTGCGGCATCGGCGCACCTGCCGACCGTGAGCCTGTCCCTGCGCCGCGCCGCGTCGAACTCGGACATCACCCAGACGGACCTGATCAGCGGCACGATCAGCGACTTCGAGCGCAACAACGACTCCGACACGATCGCCCTGTCGCTGTCCATGCCCCTCTTCAGCGGTGGCGCCGTGAGCGCCCGACGCCGCCAGGCCTATGCGCAGTTCGACGGCAGCAGCCAGCAGGTGGAACGGACACGACGCGAGGTGACTCAGCTCACCCGCGCGCAGTACATCAACGTCAAGCGCGACGTCGCGCGTACCCAGGCCCGCGCCCAGGCGATCGTCTCGACGCAGAGTGCGCTCGAGGCAGCCCAGACCGGCTACGAGGTCGGCACGCGGAACGTCGTCGACGTGCTCATCGCGCAGCGCGCCGTGTTCTCCGCGATCCGCGACCATGCGAACTCGATCGTCGACTTCGTGCAGGACGTGGTCGCGCTCAAGCGCCAGGCCGGCATCCTGACGCCCGCCGACATCGTCGAACTCAATCGCTGGCTGACGAAGCCGGCCGCCCCGACCCTGTCGAGCGTCGGCCCCGCTGCGGCAGGCGACATGGGCTACGACGAGGACTGAAGGCACTGCTCCAGGGCGGCGACGGTCGCCGCCAGAGCGCCCCGGTTCGCACGCACCGCCGCCTGCGCCGCCGCACCGGCGCGGTGGCGAAGGTCCGGTCGCCGCCGCCAGCGCTGCAGCTTCGCACGCACGTCCTCGGCGTCCGACGCCACGATCAACCCGCCCACCTCGGCCAGGCGCCCGTTCACCTCGTCGAAGTCGAAGGCCCCGGGACCGACCACGACCGGCGTCCCGTGCACGGCTGCCTCGATGGGGTTGTGGCCGCCCGACGCCACCAGCGAGCCGCCGACGAAGGCGGCGTCCGCCGCCCCGTAGAGCGCGACCAGATCTCCCATGCGGTCCCAGAGCAGTAGCCGCGCGCCGTCCGGACCCGCCGCCGACGCGCGCAGCGCAGGGTGGCCGAGGCGCTCGCAGAGTCGCTCGACGGCGCCGCAGCGGCGTGGATGCCGCGGCACGAGCACGAGATGCCAGCCCGCGTCCGCCGCGAGCAGGGGCAGCAGCGCGCTCAGCAGCGCCGACTCCTCGCCGGCGTGGGTGCTGCCCGCGACGACCACGAAGGCATCGGACGCGTCGCCGACGATCCGGCGGCGGAGTGCCTTCGCGCGTGCGTCCAGGTCGGGCGCGCGCTGGAGTTCGAACTTCAGGGAACCGGTCACCTCGAGCACCGCCGCATCGGCGCCGAGGGCGGCGAAGCGTGCCGCCGTCGCACGATCCTGGCAGAGCAGGCACGAGAGCCGGCCCAGCATGGGGCGCAGGAGCGCCGGCAACCGCGCATAGGCGCGCGCGGAACGTTCCGAAAGCCGACCGTTCACCAGCACCACGGGAATGCGCCGCGCGGCGCAGCGGTCGATGAGCACGGGCCAGAGTTCCGTTTCCACGAGCGCGAGTAGCGCCGGACGCCACCGATCCAGGAAGCGCTCCACGGACCCGGGCAGATCGAAGGGCAGCCAGGCGACCTCGACCCGCCCGCCGAGCAGCGCCCGCGCACGCGCCCGTCCGCTGGCGGTGCTGCAGGTGAGCAGCAGCGGCCTGCACGGGTCGCGATCGTGCAGCCGAACCAGCAGAGGGGCGATGGCGTGTACCTCGCCGGCGGATACGGCATGCATCCAGACCGCTCCCCGAGCGTCGACCTGCCCACCGCTTCCGAAGCGGCCGGCGAGATCCTCCCGGTAGCCGGGCTCGCGCACGCTGCGCACGAGCAGCCGCGCGACCACCAGGGGCAGCGCCAGCAGCCAGAGCAGCCTGTAGATGCATATCCACAAGGTGTGATCGTCCGGGGCTTCGAGGCGGGCGCTGCTATAGTGCCGGCGTCGCGGAACACGACACCAGCATGAGCGCACCGATCGATCTCGACGTCCTCGTCGTCGGCGGCGGCATCGCCGGACTCTGGGCCATGCGGCGGTTGCAGGACGCCGGGTACGTCTGTGCCCTCGTCGAACGCGACGCGATCGGTGCGGGCCAGAGCCGTGCGGCCCAGGGCATCATTCATGGCGGTCTCAAGTACGCCCTCGGCGGCACCGCAGGCGCCCGCAGGAATCCGACAGCGAGCGGCCTCGCAGCCATGCCGGAACGCTGGCGCGCGAGTCTCGCAGGCCGTGCGGAGCCGGATCTCCGGGAAGTGCCCGGGCCCGACCGGTGCTGCTGGCTGTGGGCCGATCGAAGCCTCGGCGGCCGGCTCGCGAGCGTCCTCGCATCCCGGTTCCTGCGCGAACGCGCGCGGCTCGTGGAGCGCCCGCAATGGCCCGCGTTCCTCTGCGCCACGGACTTCGACGGGCTGGCCCTGCGCCTCGATGAACCCGTCGTGGACGTGCCCGCCGTACTCAGCGCGCTGGCCGCGCCCCTGACGGCCCGACTCCTGCGCCTGCCCGACGCCGCCGCGCGCCTGGCGCGGACCAGCGACGCCATCCTCCTGGAGCTCGACGCCGCGACGCTCCGGGCGCGCAGCATCGTGCTCTGCGCCGGCGCCGGCAATGCCGCACTGCAAGGCGCCCTCGGTGTCGACGGCCCCCCGCAGTGCCTGCGCCCGCTGCATCAGGTCTGTGTCGAGACCGCCTGGCCCCACGCCGTGTTCGGCCACTGCCTGACCGGTCAGCGCGGCAGCGAACCGCCGCTCACGATCACCACCCACGACGGAGGCGAAGGCTCGCTGCTCTATCTCGGTGGCGCGCTGGCAACGGCAGGCGTCGACCGGAGTCGCGCGAAACAGATCGACGCCGCCCGCCGTGCCCTCGCCAGGGCCCTGCCCGGCGCACCGCTCGCCGATGCACCCATGACCACGCTGCGCATCGATCGCGCGGAGCCTGCCACGGCGGGCCGGCGCAGGACCGACGAGGCCTTTCTGGCGCAGCAGGACGGCGTCTTCACCGCCTGGCCCCGGAAGCTCGCCCTGGCCCCTCGTCTCGCGGAACGTCTGCTCCTGGCCCTGCCTCCGCCGGAACGGGACGCGCCGGCGCGTGGGCAGCGCCTCGACGAAGCCCTCGCCGGGCTCGAGCGGCCGGCCCTCGCCCCGCCCTTCCGGATGGCGGCGACGTGAGCGCAGGCCTCGTGCAGCGCCCGCTCGGACGCACGGGCATGGTCACCTCCCTGCTCGGCCTCGGTACGGTCAAGTTCGGCCGTAGCACCGGCCTGCGCTATCCCCGCCCCTTCGCACTGCCCGACGACGCCGCCGTAGCGAGACTCCTCGACCGCGCCCGGGAACTCGGCGTCAATCTCCTCGACACGGCACCGGCCTACGGCGAGGCCGAAACGCGCCTCGGCCGGCTGCTCCGCGGTCGACGCGAGGAATTCCTGCTCGTGACGAAGTGCGGCGAGCGCTTCGACGGTCGGCGCTCGCACTTCGACTTCTCGGCGGCGCACACCACGGCGAGCGTGCACGCATCGCTCCGACGCCTGCGCACGGACCGCCTCGACTGCGTGCTCCTGCACTCCGACGGCGACGATGCCGCCCTGCTCGAGGACGGCGCCGCCCTCGAGGCCCTGGCGCGCCTGAAGCGCTCCGGCGAGCTGCGCAGCTACGGCATCTCCACCAAGACCGTGGCCGGAAGTCTCGCCGCGCTCGGCCGCGTCGACGTGCTCATGATCACGCTCTCGCCACGGCGTGCGGAGGACGTCGACCTCGCTCGCAGGGCCGGGGCCCAGGGCTGCGGCGTGCTGGTGAAGAAAGCCCTCGACAGCGGCCACGTCGGCGACCCGGCGGCGGCGCTGCGTTCGGTCGCGACCTGCACGGGCGTCGGCAGCATCGTGGTGGGCACCCTCGACCCGGCGCATCTCGCAGCGAACGCGGCGGCGCTCGCCGGCACGCCGGCCGACCCGGAACCGAAGCGCCGCTGATTCAGCCCCTGCGCACGCGCTCGGCGATGCCCGTGGTGGAACGGCCCGGCTGCAGCCCGAGCACGGCGACCTGTCCACCCCGCGCGCGGACGATGGCCGCGCCGACCACGTCCTGCGGCGCGTAGTCGCCGCCCTTCACCAGCACGTCGGGCACGACCACCTCGAGGAGCGCCTCCGGCGTGTCCTCGTCGAACACGGTCACCCAGTCCACGGCGCGCAGCGCCGCGAGCACGCGGGCACGATCCGCCGCATCGTTGAACGGGCGATCGGCGCCCTTCAGGCGCCGGACCGAGGCGTCGCCGTTGATCGCCCCCACGAGCCGGTCGCCGAGGGCCCGGGCTTCCTCGAGGTAGGCCACGTGTCCGGCGTGGAGCAGGTCGAAGCAGCCGTTCGTGAAGACGATGCGCTCTCCGGCACCGCGCGCGACCGCGACCGCCTCGAGCAGCGCGTCACGGGACAGCACGGACGCCGACACCGCCTCCACGGCGCTGCGGAGCGACGCCGCGGACACGGCGACCGTACCGGCATGACCGACGGCGATGCCGGCAGCCACGTTCGCGAGGCGCACCGCGTCGGTGATCGTGGCGCCCGCCGCGAGCGAGGCGGCGAGGACGGCGGCCACCGTGTCGCCGGCGCCGGTCACGTCGAACACGTCGCGGTTGCGCGTCGGCAGATCGAGCGCAGTCCCGGCCGTGAGCAGGGACATGCCCTCACCACCGCGGGTCACGAGCAGCGCATCGACGGCGAGGCGTTCGCGCAGCGCCCGACCGCGCGCATGCAGTTCATCGAGGTCAGCGGGTGCCACGCCGCCGGTCGCCGCCACGAACTCGGCCAGGTTCGGCTTCAGCACCGTGGCGCCCCGCCAACGCTCGAAGTCCGGATCCTTCGGATCCACGACCACGGGCACGCCCGCCCGGCGAGCGGCGTCGACGGCGCGGGACGCGTCCCCGAGCGCACCCTTCGCATAGTCCGAGCACAGCAGCACGTCCGCGCGGGGCAGGGCTTCGAGGACGGTTTCCGTCAGAGCGGACTGCAGGGCGCGCGCTTCTCCGGCAGGCAGAGGCGCTTCGAAATCGAGCCGCAGAAGTTGCTGCGCGCGGCTCGTGACCCGAAGCTTGGTGGTCGTCCGCCAGTCCGGCACGCGCCGCAGCCGGGCCTCGACGCCCACGGCGTCGAGCAGCGCGGCGACGGCGTCTGCCTCACGGTCGTCACCGGTGAGGCCCAGCAGCGTGCAGCGCGCACCGAGGGCGGCGACGCCGAGGGCGACGTTGGCGGCGCCACCGGGACGCAGATCCTCGTGGTCGACGCCCAGCACCGGAACGGGCGCCTCGGGCGAGATGCGATGCGCCGTACCGGACCAGTAGCGGTCGAGCATGACGTCGCCGCAGACGAGCACGTGCGCGGCCGGGAAGGTGGGGAGCGGGGTCATGGGCGGAACGCGAAGCGCGGCGGCGGAGACGCGGACGCGCCAGCATAGCACCGGCGACCACGGCGCAGCCGACGCGGCGCTGCGCTGTGCGGCGGCGCTACTCGGCCATCTGCCCCTGGCCATGCAGCGGACGCTCGGTCGCCTGCTCGGCCGCCTGGCGCTGCAACTGGCGTCCCGGCGGCGGATCGTCGCCGAACGCAATCTCGCACTCTGCTTCCCCGACGCATCGACGGAGGCGCGCGCACGCCTCCTCCTCCGCAACTTCGAGGCCACGGGTACGGCGCTGCTGGAATGCGCGACCGCCTGGACCCGGGATCCGCGCACCCTGGCCGGCCGGGTCGACGTCATCGGTGCGGCACATCTGGAGGCGGCCATCGCAGCACCCGAGGGCGTGCTGCTCATCGGCTGCCACTTCGTGTCCCTGGAGCTCTGCGGCGCCTTCCTCGGCCTGCTCGCGGACGTCGACGCCGTAGAGCGCCGCGGTGGAGACGGTCCCCTCGAGCGCCTGCGGCGTCGTGGCCGCGCTCGCCACTTCGGCCAGCTCATCGACCGCGGCGACGTCCGCACGCTGCTGCGACGTCTGCGTGCGGGCCGCTGCGTGTGGTCTGCCTTCGATCAGGACCCGGGACCCGGTCGGGGCGTCTTCGTGCCCTTCTTCGGCGTCGCGACCGCGACCGTCGACGCAGCGCCGCGGATCGCCGCGATCGCCGGCGCCCGACTGCTGTTCCTCGATCACTGGCGCGAGCCCGGAACGGATCGCTGGACCCTGCGTTTCCGGCCGCTCCCCGCGGGATTCCCTTCGGCGGATGCGCGGGCCGACACCGCAAGGCTCTCGAAGATGCTGGAAGCGTCGGTCCGCGAGCGGCCGTCCCAGTACCTCTGGGCGCACCGGCGCTTCAAGACACGACCGCCGGGGGAGTCCGACCCCTATCGCTGAGGCGACGCCGCACCCCCTCCGACGGCCCCGCCCGGAGCGGCTTCGATCGCCTGCCGCACCGTGGCAGCGAGATCCTCGACGGAGAAGGGCTTGGTCACGAAGCGGGCGGACTCGAGCTCGTCGAAATGCTGCGTGTAGCCGGTCATGTACACCACCGGCAGCTGCGGGCGCAGCCTCCGGACCCGGCGCGCGAGCTCGAGGCCGTCCGTGGGCTCGGCGAGGACGATGTCCGTGAGCAGCAGATCGACGCGCTCGCCGCGCTCGAGCCAGGCGAGCGCGTCGCGACTGGCGCCGAAGGCGCTGCAGCGGAACCCGAGGCGTTCGAGCTGTTTCACCACGAGCATGCGCACCGCGTCCTCGTCCTCCACCACGAGGACGTGCTCACCGGTTCCCGCAACGGGCTGGCGCCGAGCCTCGGCGCGCGCATCCGTGCCGGGCTCGCCGGGCGGCTGGGCGGGCAGGAGAAGTGCGATCGTGGTGCCCTCGCCGACCACGCTGTCGAGGGAAGCGTTGCCACCGCTCTGACGGGTGAACCCGTAGACCATGGAGAGCCCCAGACCCGTGCCCTCGCCCTGACCCTTGGTCGTGAAGAAGGGTTCGAAGACGAGCTTCTGCTGCGCCTCGTCGATGCCCGTGCCCGTATCCTCCACCTCGATGCGCACGTAGTCGCCCGGCGCGAGCACGTCGGAAGCATCGACTCGCTCGGCATCGACACGGAACCGCAGCACACCGCCCGAGGGCATGGCGTCGCGGGCGTTGATGGCGAGGTTCAGCAGCGCGCTCTCGAGCTGCCCGGGATCGCAGAAGCAGCTCACGGCCTCGTCCACCTGCTCGAAGGAGGTCGTGATGTTCTCTCCGAGCGCGCTCCGCAGGAGCGGCTCCATGGAGCGCAGCAGACGCGCCGGGTACACGCGCTCCGGCTGCAGCGTCTGCTTGCGCGAGAAGGCCATGAGCCGGCGCACGAGCTCGGCACCGCGCTGCGCCGCCCCATTCGCCTCCTCGATCGCCTGGACGAGCTCGTCGCGCTCGTCCTGCGAGGCCAGGTCCGCCTGCCGCGCGAGTTCGAGGTTGCCCAGCACCACCGTGAGAAGATTGTTGAAGTCGTGCGCGATGCCACCCGTGAGCTGCCCGACGGCCTCCATCTTCTGCGCCTGGGAGAGCTCGGCAGTGCGCGCCTCGAGACTACTCTGCGTCTCGACGAGATCGGTGATGTCGGTCCCGGCGCCGCGATAGCCGAGGAAGGTCCCGTCCTCGTCGAACCGCGGATCACCACTCACCTGCAGATGGCGCGTCCGGCCCGACGAATCCTTGAAGGCGAAGCGGTAGTTGCGATAGGGCCGGTGGTTCTCGAGATCGTCGCGATGCGGATCGAAGTCCGTCTCCCGGTAGACGGCCGACATGCCGACAGCGGGCAGGCCGACGACGCTCTCCGCCGGCACGCCGATGATGCGCTCGAGATTCTCCGACACCCAGCTGAAGCGGAGCTCCGCGTCGATCTCGAAGAACCAGTCCGAGGCGGCCTCGGCGAACTGCCGAAAGCGCGCCTCGCTCGCGCGCACCTGCTCGAGCGCGGCCTGCTCACCAGCGGCGACGCTGCGAACGTCGCGGACCAGCTGACCGATCTCGTCCAGGGAGACCGCCTCGAGCACGGCCTCACGCTCGGCCGCGGCGAGCGTGAGACCGCTCGAGAAACGGAACAACGGCTGTAGCGCGCGCTCCTCGCCGCGCTGGGCGATGACGCTCACGCAGATCGCGTAGAGCGTCAGCGTGACCGCGCAGAGCATCAGCCCGGGATCCATGGGCAATCCGAGGAGTCGGGCGAGCGCGAGCATGCTCGTCAGGGTCACGAGCACCACGCCGGGGCCCGACAGGAAGACACGCACCCAGGCCCGGGTGACGATCCCCTCGGCGAGCAGAGGCCCGAGTTCCTCGCCGAGCAGGTTCTCCGTGACGAGGTACAGCGGGATCAGCATGTACACGACGAGGATGACGACCGCGAGCGCGGCGAGGACGATGCTCGGGAGGTGGAACCCCTGCTCGAGCCCTGTCGCGACGTCGAGGCCGACGACGACGACGCCGAGGCACAGATAGGCCGTCATCACGGCGACGGTCTCGAGCGCGAAGACGCGGACCCAGGCGACGTCCGAGGCGCGCAGGGCCCGATCGCGCGCCGCGTTCGCGAGCCTGCGGAGGTGACGGCGCAGCCGGTGATCGAGAAGCCAGACCATACAGGGCAGGGCGAGAAGCACGAACAGCGCCGTGTACCCGGAGATGTCCGCGTAGGGTCTGAAGGGCGGTGGCAGTTCGCTGATCTTCAGGAGCGCCGGAAACAGCACGGCAGGAATCGCCACCACGGCGAAGAAGCCGAGCGCGAACCGGCGCCGTACCCTGCCGACGGCGAGATCGATGGCGGCGCCACGCCCTGCATACCTGTCCGGCGGAGTCTCCTCGGCCGTCGACGATCGCTGGCTGCGCCTCATGTCCGTCTCTGCTCGCATTTGATGGCACCGTGCCAGCATACAGGCCTGTCGACGAATGCATGGCGAGAATGCCCGTCGAACGGAGCGACTCACCCGCCGAGCAGCGCCCGGGCGCGCGCGCGCAGGACGGGCCAGGCCTCGAAGTTGCGCAGGAAGCGACGCCGATCGCGACGCAGGCCGACATGATCGGCACGACGGACGCGCCCGACCGCGTGCAGATCGAGGAGCCTCACGCTCCTCTCATCGACCAGGAAGTTGCTCGCCTTGAGGTCTCCGTGCACGACCCGGCATCGCTGCAGGCGCCGGACGACCTCCACGAGCGCCTCGACGAGCCGCGCGCGGGCGGCGTCGTCGAGGGTCGGATCAGCGAGCAGGGCACCCGCGTCCCGGCCCGGGAGGCCGATCGTGAGCAGCCAGCTCGCGGTGCCGAGACCGCAGGTCCGGGCGTCGACCACGCCGAGCGGCGCCGCGACGCCGAAACCCAGCGCCTCCAGACGCAGCGCGGCACGGAAGGCCAGCAGGGCGCGGCTCGTCCGCGGCGCACGCCGCAGCGCCCGCCAGGCGTCGGGAAAACGGAAGCGCTTGAGCACGCAGGCGTGCTCCGCGAGCGCCACGACGGTGCTGGCAGCGTCGTCCTTGAGTACGACGCCGGTCGCCAGCAATCCATCAGGGTCGCGGCGCAGTCTTTCACGCAGCTGCGGATCGAGTCCGCGCGCGAGCCAGCCGCGCAGCGCCCCTTCGCGGAACGCTTCGAAGCGGGCCGGATCGATCACTGCGGCGTCGCGCCAGACGACGGCGTCGACACTCACCCGCGCGCTCCGCGCCGCTGCAGCCGCCGCAGGCGCCGCCGGACGTCACGCAACAGGCCCTGCTCCGTCTCGAGCGTCCTGCGCAGCGTGTCGGGCCCATAGGCACGCAGGAAGCGCAGCTCCTCGCGCAGCCCCGACCCGCCTGCAGCACGCGCGGAGAAGGCCAGCGCGGCGAGATCCTTGCCGCGCCAGCGGCGCGGCACACGGCGTCGCACCTGGGCCCGGTGCAGGTCGACGAGGCACAGGGTTCCGTTCGCCCGCAGCAGGAAGTGCACGAGATAGAGATCGCGATGATTGATGCCGGCGTCGTGCATGCGCCGGACGAGCCCGGCGACGTCCGCCAGGACACGCCGTCGCGCGCCGGGGCCCCCATGACGTCCTCGCCAGAAGTCCTCCAGCGTCTCGACATGCTCGACCTCGCGCGTGACCAGGAAGGAACGGCGCGCGAGTGGATTGCGACCACACCATCCCCAGCAGACGGCCTCGAGCGTCGGTACGCCCGCCGCAGCGAGCGCGGCGAGGGCCCGGCGTTCCACCCCGGCGTCGAACACGGGCAGACGCAGCACGAGCGCGTTCTTCAGCAGCTCACCGGCGCCGACGCCGTCGTGGACCTTCGCGAACCAGCCCTGACCGGCGTGTTCGAAGCGGAAGGTGCGGCGGTCCGGCAGATCACGGGCGTACTCGAGGGCACGCGCCTCGAGCCAGGCGATCGGATCCACCTGCAGCGCGAGCTCGGCGAAGGGCTCCCGTGCCTCGGGCACCTGCCAGCGCGTCATGCCCGACGTTCCACGATCGCCTCCAGCTCGCGCACGATCCTCCGGTGCAGGCCATCGAGATCGGTCCGCCGGGCCCAGGCGCGAGCGCGCGCGCGCTGCGCTGCGAGATCGCCGGTGAGCAGCGCCTGCAGATGCTGATCCAGGACATGCTGTTCGAAGGGTTCGGCGATGACCCACCCGGCGCCTGCCGCGGTCACGTGCGCCGCGTAGCCACAGGCCGCCGTGCAGAGCACCGGCAGCCCCGAGGCCAGTGCCTCGACGATGACGCTTCCCGTGTTCTCGACGCGCGCGGGGTGGACGAGCAGGTCCGCAGCCTGCATGAGCTCGCGCACGTCGTCTCGCCCACCCTCGATGCGCACGCGAGCCGCGACCCCGAGACGTCGCGCGCGGCTGCGCCAGGGGCCCGCGGCGTCGGCTCCGGCAGCGAGCAGGCGCGTCCTGCTGCGGACATCGGCAGACAGGGCCGCGAACGCCGCGAGCGTCCGATCGAGCCCCTTGCGCCGGAAGTCGGAGCCGAGCAGCAGCAACAGCTGCTCATCGGCCGCGACGCCGAGCGCGCGCCGGATGCCGGTACGCGCACCCTCCAGGACCGGACCGGGCAGGCGATCGGGCGCGACCCCGACCGGAAGATCCACCATGCGCGCATCGGCCGTACCGTGGAGCGCCCGGAACACGGCGCGCTGACGGGGATCGAGCAGGAGGATGCGGGTGGCGGAATCGACGCCGGCGACCGCACGCTCGAAGGCCGCCAGGGTGCGCGCGCGCGGCGTCAGCGCACGGAGCGACGCGCGCGCGTGCTGCAGCCGGGCGAGATAGCAGGGGTCCGCCGCGAACCAGGCGTCCAGCCCGGGCAACCGCTCGAAGCCCAGCAGGACGTCGATGCCGTCCTCGCGACGCGCGTCCGCGAGCGCAGCGGCGAAGCGGCGCATCCGCCCGTGATTGGTCCAGGCGCCGCCTTCGAGCAGGCGCACCCTGATGCCCTCGGTGCGCGGCCCGTCCCAGCGCCACACGTACATCACGACGTCGTGCCCGGCCTGACGGCAGGCCTCGGCCGTGAACAGCGCGTCACGCTGCGCGCCCCCGTGGGGAAAGAAGCGCAGCAGTGCGATGCCGACACGCATCGCGCTCAGGCCGCGCCCATCCGGGCGAGCAGGCACCGCCGCACGCGTGCCGGGTCGATCCGACCCAGGCACGGCGGCTCCAGGGCCGCGGTGGCGCCGAGCGGCGGCAGCGGACTCGGGCAGCGGCGCGCACCGCAGGGCCGACAGGACAGCATCGACGCGAGCACCTCGATGGCGTCGCTCCAGGGCCCGGTGCGCGCAGGGTCCGTGGGTCCGTAGAGCGCCACTCCGGGCGTCCCGATCGCGGCGGCGAGATGGAGCGGTCCCGAATCGACGCCGACCACCGCGCGCGCGCGCGCGAGCGCGGTCAGCAGCCCGTCGAGGCTGCCCTCCGGCAGCAGTGCCCCCCCGCCGGCGGCGGCGATGCGCTCGGCGCGCGCCCGTTCGGCAGCGCCCGCGAAGGCCACGCGTACGGCGAAGCCGG
>JAZBPO010000343.1:0-8861 GCA_036351675.1 Pseudomonadales bacterium | reverse complement strand
GGGGTCCTCGACCCGCTGGTCCTCGGCGCCGATCGCGAAGCCCCGCGCCGCCAGCCATGCCCGGTAGGCGGCGCTCGCCCGCTCCGAAAGCGGGCCCCACTGGCCGTCGATGTCTCCGCTGTAGAAGCCCCGCTCGCGGAGCAGGAGCTGCGCCATCCGGCGGATGTCGCGGGGTGAGGTCTTCATTCCATTCTCCTCGCGCTCGGCCGCGGCGCGTCACGCATCCAGGACGAGCGTGACGAGATCACCGGCACGCAGGACCGTATCCGGCGCCGGTTCCTGGCGCGCGACCTTGCCGGCGTCCGGAAGCGCTTCGAGTTCCACGCCCGCAGCGTCGAGGACGCGCGCCAGCAGGCCGAGAGACTCCAGCGCAGTGACGGCGTCGGCCACCGGACGCGACGTCAGGTCGGGCACGAGGCGCAGCTCGTCGGCGCCGTCCGGCGCCGGTACGGGCACGATGCGGAAGGTGAGCTTCGCGCTGATGTTCGCGCGGTAGCCGTAGCGATTCGCGTAGCCGCCGTCCACGGGCGTCGCGTAGATCTTCGGGGCCACGCCGACCGTCCGACCCACCCGGGACAGGCCCACGGACACGGCCGGTGTGCGCCGGACCGTCGGCGCCGGCGTCGCAGCGCCCGCTGCGGTGGACCCGAGCGACAGCGAGACACGGACCTCGCCCGTCGTCTCGGGCAGGGCGTAGAAGGTCGGGCGATAGCCGATGCGGCGCAGGACCTCGAGCGCCTCGTCACCACCCTCGGCGTGGATCTCGAGCGTGCGGGCCACGGAGCCCTCGTCGAGGGCCTGCTGCGCCGCTGCGACGCCTTCGCCGACGGCGGCGATGACGTCTCCGAGCGGCGCCGCCACCACTTCGCGGGCGAGATCCTGGATGCGTCGGGCCATGCTGCTCTCCTCGTTGCGGGGGCCGCGCCTCAGGGCGCGGCGAACACCACGATCACGGCATCGCCGCTGGTGGCGCCGGCGCCCGGTGCCGGCGATTGCTGGATCGCCTGCCCGACGGCGAAGCGGCCGCCGGCGCCGCCGGGCCGCGTCGCGACCGAGATGGTCAGTCCGGCCGCCGCGAGCGCCCGCCGCGCCGCCGACTCCGTGAGGCCGAGCACATCCGGCACCGCGAGCTCGCCCGCCGGACGGGCGACCGGGCTCTCCGGCGTGAGATCGAACACGAGATCCTGAAATCGCCCCGGGTCCTTGCCCGTCTCCGCCGCCGATGCGAGCGCGATCTTGCCGTCCTCGACGAGCGTGCCGCGCAGCGTGACGTTGAGCTTGCCGACGCGATAGCCACCACCGCTGCGCGCGAGCTCCAGATTCGCGGACGCCGCCTCCGCGCCGATCTTCGCCGCGACCTCACCGATGGGCCGCTGGCGTGCCGCAGCGGTGCGCAGCGCCTCGGACTCGGTCTCCACGCGCAGCTTCTCGCGTTCGGCGAGTTCGGCCCGCTCCTCGGCCTTCGCGGCGCGGGATTCGAGCACCCGGGCACGGGCCGCGACGCTCTCCATCTCCACGTTCCGTGCCTCGAGCTGTGCGCGCAGCGTCGCCTCGCTGGTCCTGAGGGCCGCGATCTCCGGGGCCAGCCGCTCCGCGCGCACGGATTCCACCGCGGGCGGCGGAGTGCCGACGCGCTCCAGTTCCAGCGTGGCGCGGGCCGCCGGCGATCGGACCAGCACCGCCTCCCGCTCCGCGACCTCACCGACGAGGCGCTCGTTGTTCGTCGCGAGGGCGCGGATCATGACCGCCTGCGTGATCTCTCCGCGTCGGGGTACGCCCGCCACCGTGTGCCTGCCGGCCTGCGCCCTGCCCGCGCGATCGCGCCGCGCGTGCGCCGTCTCCTCGAGACGCTCGATCTCGCCGAAATCGACGGTGAGTCGACCACCGCGTCCACGCACGACGACATAGTTCAGGAAACCGCCCTCGACAAGGACGCGCGGCGCCGGCTCACCCGCCTCGACCAGGCGCAGCGCCGGCGCGAAGGCCTGCCCCTGTTCCTGCAGGCTCGCCTTGAGCGCGAGTGCGCCGCGTGCGTTGGTGAGTCCCTGCGCCAGCGGCATCCAGCCGCGTCCCAGCCGGAAGACCTCCAGCGTGACCGACAGGCGATCGGCCGCCTTGCCCTCGGCGTCGACGATGCGGGCGACGACCTCGATGGAATTCATGGCTCGCTTCCTGCCGGGAGCGCGAGACTCGCGCGTCCTGCACCGACCTCGGCCGTGACCATCACGACGGCACGCGAGGGCAGACCGCCGTCGATCGTCAGCTCGGTGCTGGCGGTGCCGTCCGCATCGGTCACGAGCGCCGCAGCGGCCACGTTGGAGCTGCGCAGCGACGCGACGGGCGCGCCGGCGGCGTCGGAGAGCGCGCGCGAAGCCTCCACATCCAGATTGAGCTCGACGGTGACGCCGGCCAGCAGCTCACCCGCGGAGTTGGCGGCCGTGACGGTGAGGCGATGGCGGCGCGCCGACAGCCGCTCGGCGACCAGCTCCACCAGCTCGAGGGGCCGTCCCTCACCGGGCGGGACGGCAACGAGACGGCCCTTCACGAGCGACGCGATGGACGCCTCCGTGCTCGCGGGCTTCGCGAACAGCAGCGGAAGCCGCCCTCCACCTCCGCTGCTCGTCTCGAAGTCGACCTGGAATTCGAAGTCGACGAAAGGGATGTGATAGGTCGGCTGCGGCCGCCCGAAGGCATCGAGCGGCGGTACGTCCGACAACGCCTCCTGCGCCTCGCGCACCCCGTCGGCGACGGCGGCGAGGAGCTCGCCTATGGAGCCGGAGACGAAACTGCGATCGGTCATCGGCGCTCCTCCGCCGCCCTGTCCCTGCGATGGCGTGCGGCGCGATCGCGCCGCGCCTGGTCGCGCGCTTCCTGTTCACGTGCCTCGTGGCGGCGGGCGCGGGCCCTCTCCCGGGCCCGGGCCGCTCGTTCGAAGACATCGCCGGAACCACCACGGTCGAGACTCAGGCGGCGCTCCCGCGCCTGCGCATAGGGCCCGACGCGGTCCATCGGTGAGCGCGCAAGGTCCCGGACCCGGGATCGCCCGCCATCGAGACCGTCGAGCAGACGCCGGGGCGTCTCCGCGGCCCGCGAGACGCCGCTCGCGACGCGATCGGTGCGCTCGACCGTGCGACCCAGCCGCTCGAGACCAGCGTCCCTGCGGATGGCTTCGCGATCCGCTTCCGGCACGCCTGCCCGCTCGAGACGCGCGTCGAGGTCGCGCAGGCCACGCCCGGCCTCTCGCGCTTGCTCGGCGACGGCACGACCGCCGGCAGCCGCACGATCAAGCGTGCTGCGTGCAGGCCCGGTGCGCGATCGTTCCTCGGGTTCGCGCACGCGCTCCCGCGTGCGCTCCGTCCGGGTGGGTCGAGCGAGCGCGTCGCGGGCGGTGCGCGTCCGTCGCGGCCGGCGACCGGCGATCGGCCCGCGCGTCTCGATGTCCCGACTCGCACGCCCCCGACGCCGGCCGGCGGCCCGCTGTGCCGCGACCGTCTCCTCGCGCCGGGCGAGGAACTCCGCTGCGCTCGGAGCCGCGGCGCTCGGTGGTGCGAACAGATCCTCGCTACCGTCGGCGCCCGGTCTCCGAGGGGGCGCGGTCGGAAGCGGCTCCGGCTCTCGGGGCTGCGCGGCCCGCTGCGCGAGCGCGCGCTCCCGCTGCCGCGCCTGACGCTCCGCGAAGGACTCCGCCTCGGCCCGGCGCTGGGCGAAGCTCGCCACGGGAAAGCGCGCCGCTTCGCGTGGATCCGTCTCCTGGCCACCGTTCACGAGGCGCTCCATGCGCCGGGTGAGGGCATCGCGTTCCCGGAGCAGCGCCGCGAGGCGGGGATTGGCCGCGGCAGCCGCCACGTCTCCCCTGCGCGACGTCGGCGTGAAGGCCAGGGACTCGCCGTGCGCGTCGCTGCCCGCCCGCGCACGCCTCCCCGTCACGTCCCTCCAGTTGCGGCCGGGCATCGCGTCACTCTTCGGTGGTCGTGGAGGCGGTGATCATCGCGCGGATCCGCTCCTCGAGGATCGCGGGCGCCGGTACCGGCACCAGCTTCGTGCGCATGAGGGAGCTGCCCTCGGCGGAATACTGGTACTTGGCCGCATAGCTGGCCGAAACGCTGGACACGCTCATCGTCGCGGAGGCCGAGAAGAAACCCACCTTGCCCTTCACGGACGCGTTCACGACCTTCGAGGAGCGCTTCACCTCCGTGGAGCGCGACATGGAGATGGACATCTTGAGTTCGATGAGCGTGTCGACGAACTGGTAGAAGGTCGGCGTGAAGCCCAGCTCGAGCAGGCTGTACTCGTTGCCGTCGCCGAGCGGGACCAGCATGGTCCGCGCCGGCCCCTCGCTGCCCAGCAGCGGCGGCGGCTCGCCCTCCCGCGGCTCCGGGTCGGGCTCGTAGCCGGCCATCATGCGGGCGATCTTCATGGACACGAGGTCCAGCTCGTACTGGGCCTCGGCGATACCGACGCCCAGCGTCTTCACCATCTCGGGGAAGGGGGCGTTCAGGAGATCCGTGCCTACGGTCATGGGTCAGTCTCCTCCGCGAGGCCCGGGCGCGTCGTTGACGGAGCGGGCGCCAGGCATCATTCCGTGTCGGTGGTCAGGCCGAGATCCTCCCGCTTCTTCTCGAGGCTGGCCTCACGTCGCGCCGACTCGTTGTCCATGAGACTGCGAACCCGGTCCTCGAGCACGGCGGGCGGCGGCACGGGGCTGAGCTTCGTGCGCAGCAGGCTGGCGCCCTCGGCCGTGTAGCTGTAACGGCCGGAGTAGGTGGCATCGACCTGGCTCGTCTGCACCTGCGTGTCGCGGGAATAGCTGCGCTTCGTGCCCCAGAAGCTCTTCTTGCGCTTCGACTTCGTGGAGAAGTCCGACTCCTTGCGCGTGCGCGTGATCGACGAGGAGTACTCGCGGGTGATCTTGAT
This sequence comes from Pseudomonadales bacterium, assembly GCA_036351675.1. Lineage (GTDB taxonomy): Bacteria > Pseudomonadota > Gammaproteobacteria > Pseudomonadales > Azotimanducaceae > JAZBPO01. The sequence goes on along the minus strand of JAZBPO010000343.1, from coordinate 3,947 downwards.
GGCGATCTTCACCTCGATGATCGTGTCGACGAACTGATAGAAGGTCGGCGTGAAGCCGAGTTCGAGCATCGACACGCGCGTCGGCACGCGGATCTCCAGGTCCTTCTGCGCATCGGTCAGGCTCTCGATGTTGGAGACCCCGTGCACCTCCGCGGCCACGCGCTTGATGATCTCGAGGAGCTGGATGCTCTCGGCCGCGTCGAGGGTCCCGGACACCGCATCGTCGACGGCCGCATAGGCGACGGCCTCGGCGAGGGTCATGTACTCGTAGCCGAAGAAGACCCGGCTGTCGTCGAAGGTGGTCTTGCCCTCATCGTCGGTGACGGTCTGCAGGCCGCCCATCATCTCGGCGACGTTGATCGAGTTCTCGTCGAGCTGGTACTGCGCCTCGGCGATGGCGAAGGCCATCTGCCGGATCATGTCCCCCATCGGGACGTTCAGAAGTTCCTGTCCGATCGCCATGGCGACTCTCCTGTTCGCAGATCTGTTCGGCCGTTATTCCACGGACTGCTCGAACTCACGCCTGAGCAGCTGCGTGAAGACGTCGGGCGCGGGCACCGACACGAGGCGAGCGGCGATGGAGGAGACCCCCTCGGCCGTCACCGAGAACTTGCGTGCATAGCTGACGTCGACGGTGGCGGCGGCCATGAACACGCCCACGTTGACGCCAGCCGTGACCGAGACCCCGAGCGAGAAGTCCGTACTCTCGGTCATGGTGAAACTGAGCTTCGCCTCCACCGTCGCTTCGGTGAACGAGTAGAAGGACGGCGTGAAGCCGAGCGAGAGCAGGTTGTAGTTCTTCTCGCCGATCTCCACCTCGGTCTCGGCCATCATCTTGGCCACTTCCACCGAGTTGGCATCGAGCGCCCACTGCGCCTGCGCGATGGCGACGCCGAGGCGCTCGATGATCGACGGCAGCGGCGCCGTGACCAGCGCGCGCGTGACCGCGGCGGTCGTCATGCGCCGCCCTCCGAGAGGTAGGCGCGGATCGTCTCGAGGAACTGCGGCGGCGCCGGAATCGAGACCAGGCGCGCCGAGATCGCCGAGTTGCCCGTGACGTTCATCTCGAACTGACGCGAATAGCGCACGTCGAGGGAGGCGCCGAAGGCGACGGCGCGGTTACCGGTGTTCTGGCGCGTGGCGCTGCGGCTCTCGGTGCGCGTGAACTCGCGCGTCACGGTGACACCGGAGGTGCCCGAGAGCTGGATCGACCGGCTCTCGGCCGTGACGATGTCGATGCGGATCGGTTGCGTCTTGCGCAGCAGGGTGACGACGTTGGCCTCGGCAGAGGCCGTGTAGGTCGCCGCAGCGTTGCCGTTCACGTCCGCGGCGAGATTGAAGGCGTAGGCCTCGCCGCTACCGGAGGCGTTGCCGCCACCGGCGCTCCCCCGGAGCGGATAGTCGTCGCCCTCGACGGTGACCTTCTTGCCACCGAGCGAGAGGGGCGTTCCTCGATAGAGATAGATGAAGCCGTTGCCGGGCTGGCCCGTCACGGGGCCCGATCTCAGATCCGGCGAGACGCTCTCCAGATCGTTCCCGCCGCTGCGCTGCTTGACGTGCACCCACCATTCCGTCCCCGGCGTGCGCACCTCGGCCTTGCGGAAGTCGATGTTGTCAGCTGGGCCGCCCGCCGCGATGGCATCCGCGCTGCCGCGCGAGGGCGTGATGGTGATGTTCCCCGCCGGAGCGCCGTTCGCGACGAGCCGGTCCCTGACCGCCCGCGCGCGTCGATCCCCCAGATCCCGGTTCGACTGTGCCGACTGCTGCTGCGTCGCACCGCGGAAGGGCTGCGCGTCCGCGAAGCCCTCGATCGTCACCTGCATGTTCCTGTCGCGGATCATGTGGGCGATCTCCAGCAGCTTCGTATCCGTCGTCGCGTTGCGGGAGTCGAGGTCGGGCGGATTGGTGGCGATGTGATGCATGCCTGTGTCGAAGTACACCGTGTCGAGGGGCACATCGGGCCCGTAGGCCGTCGCGTCATAGCCCTCCGCACGGATCTGCGTGGCCACGTGCTCCGCATAGGCCGGCACGGAGCCCTGCGCCGTCGTGCTGACCGTCACCGCGGGCGAGGTGTCGAGCGTGTAGTCCGTCGCCGTGTCCTGGGTGATCTGGATGATGCCGCGCGAGAAGCCGCCGCCCACGAAGGCCACGGTGTTCGTGCCGATGGCCACCTTCGGCGGCGCCGGCGGTGGATCGTTGGCGTCCGTGGTGATGTCGAGCGGCTGCGGTTCCAGCGCCACCAGGGCCCGGCCCACGCCGGTGCCCTCGGTGCTGTTCAGGCGCCGCTGCAGATCGCGGATGCGCGTCAGGGCGTCCGGACCCGAGAGCTGGAAGGTCTGGCCACCGACACTGAGCGCGCCGGTCGAACTGGCCTCGATGTTCACCTGCGCGGAGCGCGTCTCGGTGCGTGTCTCGGAGCCACTCTCGGTGGAGGACGCACTCTGCTGCTCTTCGCTGCTCGAGGTCGTGGTGTCGGAGAAGGAGCCGGACAGGTTCAGCCCGAGACTCAGATCCTTCTGGACGCGCAGCGTGAGCTGCAGCGAACAGGAGATGTCGGCGTGCTGGAAGTGATAGAACGCCGGCGACAGACCGAGGTCGAGCAGCGTCCGCCCGCCGAGACCGTCGCGAGGGGTGATGAACTCCGCGATCTGATCGACGGAGTTCTCGTCGAGGGCACGCTGCGCCGCCGCGATCCCGAGCCCGAGCTGGCTGATGAACTCGGCGACGCTCGCGTCCTCGAGCACCTGGCCGGGTGTCAGACCGTCGTAGTCCGTCATGGACGCCGTCCTCCTGGTGATGCCCGACCGAAGGGCATCCGCGCTGCTTCACCCTGCCCTGCCTCGAGTGGGCGCGCGCGGTCCGGGTCGACCTGGTCGGGACGAACGGTGAAGTAGCCGCTGCGTCGCTGCGCCGCGGTGATGCGCTCCGTTCCAGCCTCGAGATGGCGGGCCAGCCAGCCGAGCAGCTGCTCGGCGAGGGGCTGCGCACCGGAGCCGGCCAGCTCGACGGCGCGCCGGAGCGCCTCGCCCGCACCCTCCGCATCACCGGCCTTGAGCCGATTGGCGCCGAGGCGCTCGAGCAGCGCCGCATGGTCGCGCCGCTGCAGCGGTACCGCGTGGCCGACCTGCTCGTAGTGCGCGTCCGCCGCTTCGCAGAAGCGGATCACTTCCTCGTGCTCACCCATGAGCTCGAGGCTCTCCAGGACGCACTGGGTGTAGTGGCGGAAGAAGACCTCCGGGGCCCCCGCCGACACGGCGACCCGAAGCGCCTCGCGATAGTGACGGAGCGCCTCGTCATGGCGATGCGCGAGCGCGTGGACCTTGCCGGCCTCCGCGACGCCCAGGTGCAGGGCGTGCCGGCCGGGGTCCGCGTTCACGCGGAGCCCTCCAGCCAGGCCACTTCGGCCCCCGCATCCTCGAGCGCCGCACGCAGCACGCGCGCCTGGAGTTCCGGTAGCCGGCGGTCGAGCACGAAGGGACAGGCGGGCGCGCGGGCGCCGTCGGCGAGGAGCCCGAAGCGGCGCAGCACGGCAGCGAGGGCGCCCGCGTCCCTCGAGCTCCGCACCTCGAGGCCGAGCTGCTGGAACGTCGTGAGCTCGGCACGGGCCTCGAGACCCACGGAGAGAAGGCGCTCGAGGCGCTCGGCGAGTCCCTCCGAGCGAACGCCCTCGGACAGGGTCACGGGCAGCGCAGCCAGCACCGCCGGTACGGCGTCCGCGGGCATACCGGCCTCCGCGGCCAGCGCTCCGGCGACGGCCGGATCCTCCGCATCGGCGCCCCCGGTTCCGGCGAGCACCACGTCGAAGCGCAGGAACGCCGTATTGACCACACGGACCATGCCGGCCGCCTGATGGTGGCGCCAGAGATCACGCACGGCCTCGTGCGGCAGATCCATGGCCACGAGGCCGGGCTGTGCGTCCCGGGACACGCCGAGGCGCGCGAGGTCCG
>JAZBPO010000342.1:0-3440 GCA_036351675.1 Pseudomonadales bacterium | reverse complement strand
TGACGAACGTCGCGGCCGCCGACGTCGCCGAGATCGGCGACGTGCGCCTGTCCGCGAACTGGATGGCCGCCGCCGGGCACGGCGGCGAGGACCAGGCGCTGTTCGAGGCGGTACGGGCCGTCGGCATGGAGCTCTGCCCGGCGCTCGGCATCGCCGTCCCGGTCGGCAAGGACTCCCTGTCCATGCGCACGGTCTGGGAGGCGGAGGAGGGCGCCCGCGCCGTGACCTCCCCGGTCTCGCTCATCGTCTCCGCCTTCGCGCCCGTCGCGGACGTGACGCGGACGCTCACGCCCGAGCTCTCGCGTGAGGCGGACACGGCGCTGCTCCTCGTCGATCTCGGCCACGGACGCGACCGCCTCGGTGGCTCCGTGCTTGCGCAGGTCTTCGGCCAGCTCGGCGACGACGCGCCGGACCTGGTCGCGCCGGCCGATCTCGTCGCGCTGTTCGCGGCGCTCCGCGCCCTCCGTGCGCAGGGTGCGCTGCTCGCCTGCCACGATCGTTCCGACGGAGGCCTCGTCGTCAGCGTACTGGAGATGTGCTTCGCCGCGCGCTGCGGCGTCGAGCTGCAGCTCCACCCCGATGTGGACCCCCTGGGCGCGCTCTTCTCCGAGGAGCTCGGCCTCGTGCTGCAGGTGCGCGCCGAAGCGCTCCCGACCGTGCGCGATGCCTTCGCGCAGGCGGGTCTCGGGGCGCCGGTGGTGGAGATCGGCCGGCCGGTGGCGGGCGACCTGGTGCGCATCGGCCGGGGCGAGACGGTGCTGTTCGAGGCATCGCGTGCGGCGCTCGAGGCACGCTGGGCGGAGACCAGCCATCGCATGCAGCGCCTGCGTGACGATCCGCAGTGCGCCGACGAGGAGTTCGCGCGCATCACGGACGCGGACGAAGCGGGCCTCGCGCCCGTGGTGTCCGCCGAGCTGTTCGAGGACGTCGCCGCGCCCTACGTGGCCACCGGCGTCCGCCCGCGCCTCGCCGTGCTCCGCGAGCAGGGCGTCAACGGCCAGCTGGAGATGGCCGCGGCCTTCCACGCAGCGGGGTTCGAGGCCGTCGACGTGCACGTCTCCGACCTGGCGAGCGGAGCGACGGACCTCGCGGACTTTCGTGGCCTCGTCGCCTGCGGCGGCTTCTCCTTCGGGGACGTGCTCGGCGCCGGAGAGGGCTGGGCCAAGTCGATCCTGCACACGCCCCGCCTGCGCGAGGCCTTCGAGGCCTTCTTTCACCGCGAGGACGCTTTCGCCCTCGGCGTCTGCAACGGCTGCCAGATGATGTCGGCCCTGAAGACCCTCGTACCCGGCGCCGGGCACTGGCCGCGCTTCCTGCGCAATCGCTCGGAGCAGTTCGAGGCGCGTCTCGCGCAGGTGGAGATCCTCGAAGGTCCTTCCGTGCTGCTGCGGGGCATGGCAGGCGCGCGCCTGCCCATCGCCGTGGCGCACGGCGAGGGCCGTGCTGCCTTCGCCGCGGACGACGGGCTCGCAGCGCTGCGCAGCGCCGGAGGCGTCGCGTTCCGCTACGTGGAAGGGGACGGGTCCATCGCGACGCGCTACCCGGCCAATCCGAACGGATCGCCCGAGGGGATCGCCGCGGTCTGCAACGGCGACGGGCGCGTGACGATCATGATGCCGCACCCGGAACGGGTCTTCCTGACGCGCCAGCTGTCCTGGCATCCGGCGGACTGGCCCGAGTACTCGCCCTGGATGCGGATGTTCCGGAACGCCCGCGCCTGGGTCGGCTGACGCTGGCGGCGCGGTGGCGTCGTCAGCGTGCCGCGCGCCACTCCGGCGCGAGCAGGCCGAGGATCACCGAGTCCTGCACTTCGCCGGTCGCCTGCCAGCGTTCGCGCAGATGCCCCTCGACGGTGAAGCCATGCTGCTCGAGCAGACGCAGGGAGGCGGCGTTGCGTGGGTCCACGTCGGCCTCGAGGCGGTGCAGTCCGAGCGACTCGAAGGCGTGGCTGATCACGCGCGTGACCATCTCGCTGGCGAGACCGCGCCCCTGCTGGTCGCGGTGGATCGCGTAGCCGATCTCGCCGCGGCGGTTGGCGATGCTCAGATCACCGATGAAGCAGAGCCCCGCGACGTGGCCGCGGTCGAGCTCGGCGAACCAGTCGAGCAGCTCGCCCCGTGCCCGGCGCGCGAGCCGCTCGGCGATCCAGGCCTCGGCCGCGTCGAGATCCGGCAGGGGCCGATGGGCCCAGTAGCGCGTCGTCTCCTCGTCGTCGAAGAGATCGAGGATCGCGCGGGCGTCGTCCGGGCGCGTCGGCCGCAGGCGCAGGCGTTCCGTGCGCAGCTCGGCCGGGTCCTTCATCGGCGCAGGCCTCGCGAGAACAGGACGTCGCCGGCGCGCACGGGAAATTCTCCGCGGTGCCGGTCCTCGGTCCAGTAGCGGAGCGTGTCGCGCACGACGGGGAAGGAGAGCTCGTCCCAGGGGATCTCGTCCGCCTCGAACAGCGCGACCTCCAGACTCTCCGGGCCGGGGGCGAAGCGCCCGCCCACGAGCCGCCCACGGAAGAACATGTGCACCTGATCGATGTGCGGCAGGTTGAAGACCGTGTAGAGCCCCTCGATCTCGACGTTGGCGCGCGCCTCCTCCCAGGTCTCCCGTGCAGCGCCGGCGGCCGTCGTCTCCCCGTTCTCCATGAAGCCCGCGGGGAGGGTCCAGTAGCCGTGACGCGGCTCGATGGCGCGGCGCGCGAGCAGCACGCGCTCGCCGGCCGTCACGAGACAGCCCGTGACGATCTTCGGATTCGTGTAGTGGATCGCCCCGCAGGCCTCGCACACGTCGCGTTCGCGATCGTCGAGTTCCGGGATCCTGCGCACCAGCGGTGCGGCACAGTTCGGGCAGAAGCGCACGGCGGGACCTCGTGCCGATCGAGGGCGCGGATCATAGCAGCGCGCCCGCGACGGCTGGGGCGGCGTCTCGTGCCGCGCTATGATCGCGCCCCCGCGACGAACCCCGAGCCCATGGAGCAGACGATGATCTACGCCCTCGGCGAACGCAGGCCCGTGATGACCGGCGACCACTGGATCGCCGAGACCGCCGTGGTCATCGGTGACGTGCTGCTCGAGGACGGTGCGAGCGTCTGGTGGGGCGCCGTGCTGCGTGGTGACAACGAGCGCATCACGGTCGGTCGCCATTCGAACGTGCAGGACGGCAGCGTGCTGCATACGGATCCGGGCTCGCCGCTCGTGATCGGCGCGAACGTCACCGTCGGCCACATGGTCATGCTCCACGGCTGCACCATCGGCGACGGCTCCCTGATCGGTATCGGCGCGGTGGTCCTGAACGGCGCGAAGATCGGCAGGAACTGCATCATCGGTGCGAAGGCGCTGATCCCGGAGGGCAAGGAGATCCCGGACAACTCGCTCGTCATGGGGGCCCCGGGGAAGGTGGTGCGCGAACTCGGCGAGGAGCATCGCCGCATGATCGAGCACGGCGCTGCACAC
>JAZBPO010000341.1:0-11710 GCA_036351675.1 Pseudomonadales bacterium | reverse complement strand
GCGGATCGCGAGCGTTGCTCGAGCTCGTCGAGACGCATCGGCGCGAGACGCAGTTCGAGTTCGCGCAGGGACTCGCCCGCGAAGGCCGCCGCGTCCTCGCCGCCGACGGCGACGCGGTAGGCACGCGCTGAAGCGGCTTCCACGCCGGGCGGCGCAGCGGTCACGGGCGCTTCCGCCGTGAACGCGATCGCCGGCAGCATCAGGGTCAGGAACAGCACCAGGAACGACGCTGGCGCACGAAAGCCGCGCGACGCGGATGGAGCCATTTCGCTCTCCTCCGATGGATGGTGGGTCGTGAACGAAGCGTCTCCGCTTCCGGGCGAACCGCGCCGAGTATCCGCTGCGCCGCCGACTTCCGGGGCGCCGGCCAGTAGCTGTGTCCGGCGCTTCGTGCGACGCGTTCGACGCCGGCGCGGCGTTCGCCTGCCCGGGATCGACGGCGTCGCGGGTCGTTTCGTCCGGCGCGCACGATACAGCGATCGGGGTGCCTTCGGCATCGATCGAGACACCCGCATCGCCGCTCCGCACGGCGCGGGAGAGCGGCGTCCGCTCGAAGGCCGTCCGAGCGCTTCCCGTGTGCCCGAACACTTCGGACGTGCCGCCGGGGCGGCCTTCGCAGCCCGACCGGGACTTCGGCCTGGCGGCCAGGTCGTGCCGGGCGATCGCGGAGTACCGGCTCGTCGAGTCCGTCACCCCCAGGGTGCGGAGCCTCGGCTCGGACGCGCCCTCAGGGCTCGATGAACGCCGCGAGATCGTCCTTGAAACGCGCCATGGAATCCGGGTGCACGTACATCATGTGCCCGGCCTCGTACATGCGCAGCGTGACGTTCGCGCGCTGGCGCGGTGCCAGTTCCATGTGGTCGAGGAAGTACTGCGTCGCGCCGTAGGGCGTCGCGAGATCGTAGTAGCCCTGCTGCACGAGGAGCCGCATGTTCGGGTTCTGCTGCATGGCGCTAGCGAGATCGACGCCGGTGTTGGGGGCGGCGTTCCTGCCGTTGCCGGGTTCGGCGTGGCTCCAGTCCTACTTGCCGTAGAGGCCCGCCGAGGTGACGTAGGGGCGCGTCGTCTTCACGCCGAGCGTCTCGCGGTAGTAGTGATTGAAGGCCGCCACGAAGGCCGGGCCCACGGACGGGAAGAACGGGTCGTAGGCGAAGCGATCGTCGTTGTGGTCGATGCCGTCGCCGACGAAGCGGGAGTCGATGCGGCCGACCACCTGGCGCCGGTCGCGCAGCAGCTGCTTCGCGAAGGTGCCCTCGTCGATGCGCAGATTCGCGCGGTCCCAGTATTCGGCGTCGATGCCCGTGAAGCGTTCCATGCCGGCGAGCACGGCGGTCCGCTCGGCGGCGCTCGCCCGTTCGCCCTTCATGAGCAGGGGCGCGTAGTCGTTCAGCGCGAAGGTCTCCGCCTCCGCGAGGAAGGCACGGAGGTCGTCCGGCCGATCCTCGACCACCTCGTGATACCAGGCGGTGGCGGCGAAGGTGGTCAGGTAGTTCACGTACGGCAGATCGTTGCCGAAGCCCGCGTTGCCGGCGACGTAGTCCATGAACGGCGACACGAGGATCACGCCGTTCAGGGCCACGTTGTGCTTCGTCAGCAGTGCGTAGGCGACCCCGCCGGAGCGGATGCCGCCGTAACTCTCACCGAGCAGGTACTTGGGCGAGGCCCAGCGGCCGTGCGCGTTCAGCCAGGCGACGATGAAGCGCGAGACCGAGTCCACGTCGGCATCGACGCCCCAGAAGTCCTCTCCCTTCGCTTCGCCGACGGCGCGGGAGAAACCCGTGCCGACCGGGTCGATCATCACCAGATCGGCGACGTCGAGGATCGAGTAGCCGTTCTCGACGCTGCGAAAGGGACCCTCCGTGGTGAAGGTCAGGTCGGTCACCTCGACGCGCCGCGGCCCGAGGATGCCCATGTGCAGCCACATGGAGGCGGAACCGGGGCCGCCGTTGTAGGCGAAGAGGACGGGGCGTTCGACGGGGTCCTCGCCGCTGCGCAGGTAGGCCGTGTAGCCGAAGTGCGCGACGAGCGTTTCGTCCTCGTCGTGGAGCGCGAGCGTCCCGGCCGTGGCCGTGTATTCGACCGTCTCTCCGCCGATGCGTGCGCGGTGCTCGCTGCTGAAGTGCAGCAGTTCGGGTACCGGCGTGTCCTCCTTCCCGTCCGATGCGTCAGCGTCGTCCCCCGCCGCCCACCCGAGGGCAGACGCCGTGGCCAGCGTGGCCCACAGCACCATCGTTCCGAGCCTGATCACTTCGCCTCCTCGCTCCTGCTGCCGTCGCTCCATGGATCTGCCCGCGCGAACGGTGCGACGCGGGTCGTCGCGCCTCGCCTCTGTCGAGGGTTCTCCCGCGACCGGAGTCTACGCGGGTGACGCAGTATCGCGGCGACGGAACCGGTATATTGCCGGGTCAGCCGGCGGTGGGCGCGTCGGATCAGGTCCCGGCGTCGAACTCGTCGCAGCGCCGCCCCGGGGCGGGCGGGTCCTTGTCCGTCATGGTCCCGTCCATCTCCAGAAGCGAGTTGCTGGACGTTCAACGATGTTCAATCTCCGTCTCTCGCTCATCGAGCACGCGCTCGGCAACACCACGCTCGACGCGCTGAAGGCGGAGATCGAGCAGGCGATCACTTCCGCGACGGTCGAGGCGAGGCAGCTCGTCGAGCAGCTGGAGTCGTCTCCCGAGGGTCTGCAGCTCACGCCGGAAGCGCGTAGCGAACTCGTCGATCACGTCCTCGCATCCGCAGCCACGCGGCTCCGCGCGCAGCAGGACACACAGGCCGGCGCGGAAGCCTCGACGCCTTCCACCCATGCCTCCACGACCATTCGCGCCACCCCGACGGAGGGCGATGCGACCTCGTTGCGCTCGCGGACCGCCGTGCGTGGCGAGGGCTATGCATCGCCGCTCGACGTCGATGTCGGGAGCGTGCTGAACGATCGCTTCGAGCTCGTGGAGGCGATCGGCCGTGGCGGTTTCAGCGCGGTGTTCAAGGCCGTGGATCGGCGTCGTGTGCAGGCCAGGTCCCGCTACCCGCACGTCGCCCTCAAGGTCATGACGGTCGAGGGGGCTGCGGCCCGCAAGGCCCGCGATGCGATGCAGCGCGAGGCCGAGCGCAGTCAGATGCTCAACCACCCCTTCATCGTCCGGGTGCACGACTTCGACCACGATGGGGCCGTCGTCTACATGACGATGGAATTCATGAGCGGACGCCCCCTCGACGATGTGATCCGCGAGGAAGGCCCCGAAGGACTGCCCGACGAGCGGGCCGCCCGCTACGCGTCACGCATCGCCGAGGCCCTCAGCTACGCGCACCAGAAGGGCATCGTCCACGCCGACCTGAAACCGAGCAACGTCTTCATCACCGACGAGGACGAGGTCAAGGTGATCGATTTCGGGATCGCGCGCGCGCTGCCCCGGCGCGGCCCCGAGGGAACGACCTACACCGTCTTCGACGCTCGGGAAGAGCTCGGTGCCCACACCCCGGCCTATGCCAGCCCGGAGATGCTCGAGAACGAGCCCGCGGATCCGCGCGACGACCTCTATTCCCTCGGGTGCATCGTCCACGAACTCTACACCGGGCGGCACCCGTTCGCGGGGATGACCTCGGTCGCGGCGAAGGCGACGGAGGTGCGCCTGCGGCGGCCGCCGCAGATGTCGAAGGGCCGCTGGCGGTCCGTCGAGCACCTGCTGGCCTTCGAGCGCGAGGCGCGCACGCCGGATGCGGAGACGTTCCTGCGCGAACTTGCGAAGGGCGAGCCGAGCCGGACGCCGCTGGCCGTCGTCGCGGCGGCAGCCGTCACGATCGTCGCGATCGGCGCGGGGCTCGGCCTGTACCTGCTGCGTGACTGGGAGCCCGCCGATGCGCCGCGGGCGGCGGGGCCCCTGCAGGATTGCCCCGAGTGTCCGGTGATCGCCCCGATTCCGGCCGCGCGCTTCGCCATCGGTCTGGCCGACTCGCAGCGCGGGAACTACGCGGAGCGGGGCTTCTTCGAGAGCCCCGTGGTGGACGTCTCCCTGGCAGCGCCGTTCTACATCGGAATGCACGAGGTCACCGTCGGGGAGTATCGTGCCTTCGCGGAGAGCGTCCCCGCGGATCGTTCGGGGTGCAGGACCATCGAGAACGACTGGTCACCCGATCCGGCGCGCTCCTGGGCGGACCCCGGCTTCGCGCAGACGGACTCGCACCCGGTGACCTGCGTGTCCTGGAGCGACGCGCAACGCTACGTGGCGTGGCTCAGTCGCCGCACGGGCGAAGCCTACCGGCTGCCCTCGGAAGCGGAGTGGGAGTTCGTCGCGCGCGAGTACGCGCCGGCGCCTGCGCGCGGCGATCCCGGCTACTGCGCTGCGGTGAACGGTGCGGATCAGGCCACGCTCGGTCTCTACCACGGTCTCTCGGTCGCCGCCTGTTCGGACGGGCACGCCCATACGGCGCCGATCGGGCGCTCCGGAGCGCAGGCGCCCTCGGACCTGATCGGCAACGTGTTCGAGTGGACGCAGGACTGCTGGTCCGACAGCCACGAGGGCATTCCCCGCGATGGCCGGCCACGCGTCGCCGCCGACTGCAGGGAGCAGGTCCTCCGGGGAGGGTCCTGGCTGACGGCTCCATCAGAGCTCCGACCGACGTTCCGGAATCGCTTTCCCCGGGACTACCGGAGCAATACCTTCGGATTCAGGGTCGCGAGGGCCCGGGGAGAGACCGGATGAAACGTATTCGTTCCAGAACTTCGTTGCTCGTCGTCCTGCCGTTGCTGTGTGTGATCGGGGGCTGCGCGACGAGCAGGCCGCCGACGATCGCGCACGTCCACGTCGGCCATGCGATCACGGGGGCCCCCCAGACCCCCGGAGAGCTCGGTTACTTCGTCATCGCCGAGGACCGCATGCTCGAGGCACGTGCACTGGTCGACGGGCGCCTTGGCGCGGCGGATTCCGTGGACGCCACGCAGGACGCGCTCGTGGAGCTCAATGCAGTCGTCAACGGTGACTCCGACTACTCGCTCGCGCGTGCGGTCGACGAGGCGGCGAATCACATCGAGTTCGCCGCGCAGACCGACGATGCGACCCGCAACGTCGAGCGCTTCGCCGTGCGTTTCCGGCAGGACGTGGACGGCGTCCTGCAGCGGGCGGGACTCGTGGATCTCTACGTCCGGGATGCCCTGGAGCCGGGCTCGCGCAGCGAGCTCGCGCAGCTCACGGCAGAGATCGCGCGCCTCGTGCGGGCCGTCGAGGAAGGCGAGGACGCGGACGGCAGCGGTACGGTCGGGGACGCACCGGGCGAAGCGGGCATGGTCGGCCTGCGCCGCGAGCTCGACGCCATGGTCGAGCGCGAGGATCCGCCCTACAGCACGGTCGACCGCTGGTACCTGATGAATCTCGTGCGGCTCCCGGGCGGAGAGTGGATCTTCCGTCGCATGGGCAGCTCTGCCGGAGCCGGCTACTGATCGGCCGGGGTTCCGAGACGTGATGCGCGCTCCGGTCCGCGTCGCCCTGCTGGTGCTGCTCGGGGTCGCACCGCTGGCGCATGGCGGCATCTGCCTTTCGGACGATGCGCCCCATCCCTGCGACAGCGTCCGGGCCTGCGAGGACGCGCTGCGCGCGGACGCGACCGACGCGGCGGCGCGCCTGAAGCTCTGCGACCTCCACGTGGACCGTGAGGAATTCGTCGAAGCGGCCGTCGTGGTGCGTCGGGGCGTCCAGGCCTGCACCGACGGTCGACGCATCTGCAGTCTGCTGAACCTCGCCCTCAGCAACGTCGAGGAGCAGCGGGTCGCCCGCGAGCGGGACCGCGGCGCCGAGGCGAATCGGCGCCGACGTGCTGCACTGCGGGGCTACTGCCTGGGCGGCGTCACGACGGACCGGACGATCTCGGCGTGCGAGGAGCTCGTGGCCGACCAGCCCGAAGCGCCGCTCTTCGCGGCGCTCGTGGAGAAGCTGCTCCGCACGGAGCGTCCTGCGCGCGCCCTCGACGTGCTGCAGGACGCCCGCAGCGCGGGCGTCTCCGCGCCGCGCCTCGATGCGCTCGAGGCCGACGCGCGGGCACGGCGCGCCGACGCCGTCGAGGCGTGCGTCTCCGGGGATCGCCTCGAGGTGTGTGACGCGGCGCTGCTCGCCAGTGCCCCGAACGAACCCGAGCTGCTGCGAGCGCTCGGGCGGCTGCTCGCTGCGTCCGGATCCATGGACGCAGCGTTCCGCTCGCTCGCCGCGGCATTCAGGCGCTCCGAGGACGCGGCGACGGCCACACTCATCGCCGAGCTGGACCCGGACGCCTTCGCGGGCGACGAGAACTTCCGTCGCGTTCGCGAGCGGGCGCTCCGCGTACTCGGCCGCGGCGTTGCGCCGACGCCGCGGGAAACGGAGGTCGCGGCGGCTGCCGGCGATGCGCCGGCCGCAGCTGACGACGTCGACGGTGCGGCCCTGGTCGCCATCAGTGAGCCGACCCCCGAGCCGCCTCCGCCGGCGTCGGTCTCCGCGTCGCTGGACGAGACCCTGCCCGGCGACGCAGCCGCGGAGACCTCGGCGGCCGGCGCCATCGCCTTCAGCAATCGTCTGCTTCCGGACGGCCGTACGCACTGAGCACCGTGCGCTTCGGCCTGCTGCCGCTGCGCGCCGTGCACGGCCAGCGGATCGGCGGCCGGGTTGACCTGCGGACAGCCAGCGGCACATAGTCGATCAGCTGAGGCGACGATGGTCTCGGCCATGGAAGGCGCAGCCGTGCAGGACGCACGCTCGCCCTCGACTCTGGGGAGAGGGGCCGTACCAACGGTCCTCGGGGAAGTGGGGGTCAGGTAGTGCACGATCGATCGCCATGGACGACGTGGTCGTCCTCGGCCAGTCGCTGCTGGCCCGCAGTCGCTGGCAGCCGCGGAGCCTGTATTCTCCCTGCTTCCAGACCCTTTCTCGCGCGCCTGCTGTGCGCGCTGATCGTCTCCGTCGGCGCTCCGGCGCAGGCGGAGCCGGCGTCGTCCCCCTTCGGCTTCGATGCGAGCATCGCTGGCGCCAGTGTCGACAACGTCAGTCAGGCGGAGCGCGGTCGCGACATCGTCGCGGACGAGTTCGCGGAGGCGATCCTCGGAGCGAGCTACACGCGCACGCTCATGAGCGGGCGCGTCGACGCCTCCCTGCGCGGTTTCCTTCAGGGGCGTGAACAGCGCGAGGTCACGGGGTTGGGCCACTACGGCGGCGGTGTCGAGATCTCCCTCGATACGCGCCTGACGAGTTCGCCGCTCCCGCCCTTCCTGCGCATCGGGCTGCGCGCCGAGGGCCAGGACTTCGACTTCACGCAGCGGGACAGCGACGTCTACACCGGAACGGTGGAGCTCGGCACCAACATCGGTCCTCGCGCCGTCGTCTCCGTCGGCGGCGAGTACCGGGACCGGCAGGCGCGCTCCGAAGTCTTCGATCTCACCCAGTGGTCCGCGTTCCTCGGGGCCAGTGTCGATCTCGGATCCAGTTGGCAGCTCGACGCGCGTGCCGCCTACGTCGACGGCGATGTCTGGTCGACGGCACGGGTCGTGCTGCCGAACGGCGATGCCGTGAACGACATCTTCGATCTCATCGCCGCCGCGGAAGTCATCCAGCGCGACGACGCCTTCAATGACGCGTTCGACGGTACCTGGTTCGTCTACCGTCTGCCTGCCGAGTCGCAGGAATACTCCCTCGTCCTGTCGCGCACCCTGGGCCAGCGCGCGAACATCGCCTTCGAGTGGGTGGAGGTCCGCATCAAGGGTGAGCGGGACAACGACTACGACAATCGCGTGCTGCGTCTGTCGCTCGGCTTCCGGATCTGAACGCCGACGAACGCGCCAGGTGCGCCGAATGCACTGAAGAGGCCCGTGCCATGCGATTCGCTTCCATCGTTCCCGTGCTCCTCGTCTCCATGCTCTCCGCCTGCGGTGGTGGAGGGTCCGTCGACTCGCGCGACGCGCCACGGCCGGAACCGACGGCCACCCCGCAGAACGCGATCGGGGCCGCGGCGGCGTTCACGCCGAACTCGTTCCTGACGTTCATCAACAAGCAGGTCGGGCTCGGTGCCGGTGACTACGAGGTGGTCGTGGGTACCGCGGGCGCGGGCACGACCGGTTCCTTCTCGATCCGCATCGAGCGCGACGGCGCCGTCGAGGTGCTCGACGGCAGCTGGGAGGCGGGCGCTGCGGGTGGACTGGACGACCCGTTCCACGCAGGGAACCCTCGCTTTCCCGTTTCGCTCGCCGAGCCCGGGGCCCTCGTCGTGGAGGTCGAGTCCACCGAGGACGTGGTGGTCTTCCTGGTGCGCGGGAACCGGGTTCTGTCGCGGACCGACGCGAATGGCGCCGGCGCCGGCGAACGCCTCGCGCTGGAGGATTCCGCGATCGACTCCCGGGCCTTCGCGGACGCCTACTACGCCACCGTCGACCCGATGGATCAGCGCGCCACGCTCGAGGGTTGGCGGCAGGCGAACGCGTTCAGCGCCACCCCGCCGGAAGCGATCACGAACGCCGTCTTCCGCGACGCCAAGGACCTCGGCTACGGGCGCGACATGTACGCCTGGGAGCACGACTGCGGAATCGCCATCTACGAGGACAACTACGTCGTCCAGGTCGAACCGGGGGATGCGAGCACCTACGGCCCGATCAACCTGGACGCGGCGATCGACCGGGAGCGCCGCTTCCTCGTCGGCAGCAACGCGCTCGAGTTCGGTCCGCTCAGCGGGGGCAGCTGCACGGATCGCTCCAGCTGGGTGGTCAAGTTCTACACCTTCGCGCCGCCGGACGGTCGCGCCGACGAGAACGGTCAGCCCTGCCCCGAGGGCCAGCAGTGTCGACTCAAGGAGGTGGATTTCGACGGGCGTGGGGTGAAGTTCATGCCGGGCGTCTGCGTGATCTGCCACGGCGGTACGCTGCGGCCGCCGGCCGAAGGCGCGACGGACTTCACGGAGGTGCCCGGCGACTTCGCGTCGGCGGCGCGGCACGTCTCGATCAAGTCCTCCAGCTTCAGCATCCTCATCCCCGAATCCCTCGAGTTCTCCTCGCGCAGTGGCTTCACCTTCGATGACCAGCGCGAGAACGTCGCCGCCATCAACGCCCTCGTCGAGGACGTGTTCCGCGCGCAGCAGGACGAGCGCACGGACAGCGCCGAGGACACCGCCAACTGGAGCGCCACCTTCGCGCTCGAGGCCCTCGAAGGCCTCAGTGAACCGCTGGTGATCGACAGTGACTTCGTGCCCGTGGGCTGGCGCGAGGACGCCGGTGCCCCGGCCGGCGCGGAGGAACTCTACGAGCAGGTCATCGAGCCCTACTGCCTCGGCTGCCATGCGCTGCGTGGGTCGAAGGTCGCGGAGGCGAACGATGCGAACGCGGTCAACTTCTCCTCCTTCGAGAAGTTCATCGCCTATCGCGACCTGACCATCGACTATGTCTACCGCCGCGGCGTCATGCCGCTGTCGCTCATCTCCTATGCGAAGTTCTGGGAGGATCCGGTCGCACCGACGGTGCTCGCGGACGCACTTGGTATCGCCGCGGACGATGCGCTCCGCGCTGCGGGTGGTCGGCCCCTCGAACCGGGCCGCCCCGTGGCGCGTCCGGGACCCGAACGTCGCCTCTATCTGCCGCCGGCGCTGCCCGGTGCGGCCGCCCCGACGCGGACCGTCGAGATCGACGGCTCGGCGAGCGACTTCTCCACGGGCTTCCGCTGGCGGATCGTCGAGCAGGCCGCCGACGCGACGCTCGAGGACGACGATCAGGCGGTCGCCCGCCTCACGGTCTCCGCGCCTGGCGTCTACCGGCTCGGGCTCGTGACCTCGAACGCGGAGTTCGCGTCCGGCCCCGAGGCGATCGTGGACCTCGAGTTCACCAGCGAGATGCTGGACGACCGTGCGACGGTCTTCGTCGCGCGCCCGGATCAGCAGCAGAACGTCGCCATCGAGAACCTGTTCGGCCTCGATGGAGCCGGGTGCACGGACTGTCACAACGATCAGCAGGCGGAGTTCACCGGCATCCCCTTGTACCTGGAACGCGCATCCTTCGCCGACTCGGCCGAGTTCTATCGCGCGGTTCGCGAGCGGGTCGACTTCGCGGAGCCCGCGCTCAGCCGTCTGCTCACGAAACCTCTCGGAAGTCAGCTCCTGCACGCGGGCAGCGAGCAGGGTCCGTTGTTCCGGGCCGTACCCTGTTCAGATGCGAACGATGACGCCTGCACGCTCGACCCGGACGGCGAACAGCGCAAGTACGAGCAGTATCAGCAGCTTCTGAGCTGGATCGAGGCGGGCGCGCCCTGCGGCTCGGACACGGACGTCTGCGGCTTCGAGGTCCCGCCCGCGCCGCCGGCGCCGCCGAGCGATCTCCAGGCCGGCGCGCCGCGCTATGCGGCCGTCGATCAGGAGGTGGATCTCGTCTGGCGCGACAACGCCGTGGACGAGACGCAGTTCGTCGTCGAGCGGGCGCTCGACGCGGACTTCACGAGCGTCGAGACGCGCGTGGTCGCCGGACCCAATCTCGATCTCGACGTGGCCACGACCGATACGGGGCTGCTCGCCCTGACGACCTACTTCTATCGCGTCGCGGCGGAGAACGCGGCGGGTCGGTCCCCGTTCAGCGAAGTCGTCGAGGTGACGACGCTGGTACCGCCGGCGCCTGCCGTGCCGTCGTTCCTGACGGATTCGCCACGCGAGCTGAGCGACACGGAGATCCAGCTCCGCTGGGAGCAGGCAGGGGTCGGGATCGGCGGGGCGCCGATCGGGGAGACCACGGGTTTCCGCATCGAGCGGCGTCTCGCGGGCGGTACGCTCGCGCCGATCGAGACCCAGACGCGCGGACCCTGCTCCGCCGCGTCGCCGTGCGAGTTCACGGACGATGGACTCACGCCGGAAACGGAATACACCTATCGCGTCTGTGCACTCGACGTTCCGGGAGCCATCGAGCAGTGTTCCGCCGAGGGTACGGCGGAGACCCTCGCGGAGCCCCCTGCCGCACCGACGATCACGCTCACGGTGACGAGTACGACCAGCGTGCGGGTGCAGTGGACGCCACCGGCCGCAGGAGGCGCGATCGACAGCTATCGCGTGGAGCGGTCGCAGGGCGCAGGTGCCTTCGCGGAGGTGACCTTCGCCGATGCCGGCTGCCTCGCGACCTTCGACTGCCTCGACGAGGGTCTGACTGCCGATACGGAGTACACCTATCGCGTCTGCGCGATCGGTGCGGGCGGCGAGGCGTGCTCGGATCCGGGCAGCGTGACGACGACGGTGGCGCCTTCTGCGCCAGTGCTCGACCCCGTGGTCGTCTTCTCGGACGTGGAACTGCGCCTGTCCTGGTCCGCTGGTGCGGGCGGCGGCACCGTGGTCGGATACCGGGTCGAGCGCGACCAGCTCACCGGGCCTGGCGGGGCGGTCGTGTCCTCCGCGACGATCCCTGCGGCAGCGCAGCCGCCGTTTGCGGCGACGACTCTCGAGTTCGAGAACGACAGCCTGGCCGTCTCGACCACCTACCGGTACCGCGTATGTGCGATCGGCAGCGACGCGGCGCTGCTCGGTGCCGGCAACGTAGCTTGCTCCGCCTTCGAGGAAGGTACGACGGTGGCGGCTGGCAATGCGCTCTGGACGTCGGGTTCCGTACCGGGAACGTGCAGCGGATGTCACGGGCCCATCAATGCGCCGGTCTACTTCAACGGTACGACGAACGTCCCGTTCCAGAATCCTGCGAGCGCGCAGTACCTCTACGACGCCGTTCGGCTCGGGCCAGGAACGATGC
>JAZBPO010000340.1:0-6678 GCA_036351675.1 Pseudomonadales bacterium | reverse complement strand
GTCACCGTACTTCCGGTACGGCTCCTCGACGCGCCTTGCCTCCGAGCCGCAGCCGCGCTCGGAGTCATGCGTTTTCCGGTAGGGGGACACTCTAGAGACTCCAGAAGAGGTCGACGCCCCAGGCGACGTAGACGAACAACGCGCCGGCGCAGACGACCTGATACAGCCCGCGGATGGTGGTGGAGCGGGACCCGAAATAGTGGTCCCGGATGTAGTCCGTACCGACGGTCCACATGCCGATCCAGGCGTGGGCCGCGAGTGCGAGCACGGAAAGCGTGCCGAACAGGCGCATGGAGTCCCGCGAGTGGAACTCCAGCCAGGTGCCGTAGTCGAGCTCCGGCGTTACGACCACGAAACCGACGATGCAGAGCGTGTAGAGGGCGAGGATGACCGCCGAGACACGCTGGACGATGAAATCCGAGAGACCGCTGCGGGTCAGGCTCGTGGCGCTGCTCACCATACCCACACCCCCGCGAGCACGCTGAGGACGACGGAGCCCGCGATGACGAGCTGGGCGCCGAGGCGCGCGCCCTGCAGCGTGTCGCCGACGTCCCAGTCCAGGAACAGGTGCTTCACGCCGGCGAGCAGATGGTAGGCGATCGCCGTGAGCAGGCCCCACGCCACGATCTTGCCGATCGGCGTTGCCATCAGTGCCCGGGCGTCGTCGAAGCCGGCAGCCGAGGAAAGGGACAGATCGAGGGCGTAGAGCATGAAGGCGATGCCGACGAAGAGGATCACGCCGGTGATGCGGTGGGTGATCGACACGAGCGCCGGAAGCGGGAAGGCGAACTTCGTCAGGTCGACGTTGACCGGTCTGTCGTGGGTACTCATCCGTGCCTCTGGGCAGCCGTTGTTCGGGGAGGTGCGACCCGCTCGACCCGAGGACTTTCCCCAGCGCGACGATCCGAGCGGATCGGCTCTGGAACGCCCGTTCCCGGAGTCGGCGTCCCGACCTGGAGACCTTGCACGGCACGCCGGAGGACCCCGGCGGCCGGCCGGCATCATAGTGCCGCCTCCGCCCCATGACAAACGAAGTACGGGCCTCGACGGAGCTGGAAGGGGCGACCGGAGGCCGCTCCGCAGGCGTCGCGGCGCCCGTACCTTCGTCGCGTTGACAACCCCCAGACCCGCCGATAGCGTTCTGCGTCCCTGCACGACCCGCCAGTGATCCGACCCGAGGAACCGACCATGCCCAGGACCGCCCAGTTGACCATCGACGGGCAGGCCCCGATCGATCTGCCGATCCGCGAAGGTTCCACCGGACCGGCCGTGATCGACGTCTCCTCGCTCACCGCGAAGGGCTACTTCACCTACGACCCGGGCTTCGTCTCCACCGCCTCCTGCGACTCGGCGATCACCTTCATCGACGGCAACGAGGGCGTCCTGCTCCACCGCGGCTATCCGATCGAGCAGCTCGCGGGCAACGCCGACTTCCTCGAGGTCTGCTACCTGCTACTGCACGGAGAGCTGCCCACCGCCGAACAGAAGAAGACCTTCGACGACACCATCACCAACCACACGATGGTGCACGAGCAGCTGCGGAACTTCTTCAACGGCTTTCGACGCGACGCGCACCCGATGGCCATCATGATCGGTGTGGTGGGTGCGCTCTCCGCCTTCTATCACGACTCGCTCGACATCTCCGACGACCGACACCGCGAGATCTCCGCGCACCGGCTCATCGCCAAGATGCCGACGCTCGCGGCCATGTCCTACAAGTATTCGCTCGGCCAGCCCTTCATGTATCCGCGGAACGATCTCTCCTATGCGGAGAACTTCCTCTACATGATGTTCGGCAATCCCTGCGAGGCCTGGAAGTGCGACCCGGTCATCGTCAGGGCCATGGACCGCATCTTCACGCTGCACGCGGACCACGAACAGAACGCCTCGACCTCCACGGTCCGCCTCGCCGGCTCCACCGGCGCCAATCCCTTCGCCTGCATCGCCTCGGGCATCGCGGCCCTCTGGGGGCCGTCCCACGGCGGCGCGAACGAAGCCGTGCTCGACATGCTCGACGAGATCGGCGACGCCTCGCGTATCGACGAGTACATCGCCAAGGCGAAGGACAAGAACGATCCCTTCAAGCTCATGGGTTTCGGCCACCGCGTCTACAAGAACTACGACCCGCGCGCGACGGTCATGAAGCAGTCCTGCGACGAAGTGCTCGGCCAGCTCGGCATCAAGGACGATCCGCAGCTCGAACTCGCCATGAAGCTCGAGAAGATCGCCCTCGAGGACGACTACTTCGTGGAGAAGAAGCTGTTCCCGAACGTCGACTTCTACTCGGGCATCATCCTCAAGGCGATCGGCATCCCGACCTCCAGGTTCACCGTCATCTTCGCCACGGGCCGCACGCCGGGCTGGATCGCGCACTGGAACGAGATGATCGGGGCGCCCTACCGCATCGGCCGTCCTCGCCAGCTCTACACGGGCCCCACGCGCCGCGAACTCGTCCCCATCGATCAGCGCTGATCGCATCCGGCGCCTGCGTCAGCGCTCGCGCAGACGCCTGACCAGGCTCGAGGTGTCCCAGCGCCCGCCCCCGGCGGCCTGCACGTCCGCGTAGAACTGATCGACGAGTGCCGTGAGCGGCAGCCGGGCGCCATTGCGGCGCCCCTCGTCGAGGGCGATGCCGAGGTCCTTGCGCATCCAGTCGACGGCGAAGCCGAAGTCGAAGCGGTCCTCGATCATGGTCGCGCTGCGGTTCTCCATCTGCCAGGACTGGGCCGCTCCCTTGCTGATCACGTCGACCACGGCCGCCGCGTCGAGACCGGCGCGCTCCGCGAAGGCGAGACCCTCGGCGAGACCCTCGAGCACGCCGGCGATGCAGATCTGATTGACCATCTTGGTGAGCTGGCCCGCTCCAGCGGGACCGAGCCGCCGGACGGAGCGCGCGTAGACCTCGAGCGCGGGCAGCGCGCGTTCGAACACGCCCTCCTCGCCGCCCACCATGATCGTGAGCGCGCCCTTCTCGGCGCCCGCCTGGCCCCCGGAGACCGGCGCATCGAGGAAACCGACGCCCCGATCGCGTGCAGCGCGCTCGAGTTCGCGCGCGAGCGCGGCGGAGGCGGTCGTGTGATCGACCAGCACCGCGCCCTCGGCGAGCCCGGCCAGAACCCCCTGATCGCCCGCGACGACACTCCGGACGTCATCGTCGTCGCCGACGCAGACCGCCACGAGTTC
Organism: Pseudomonadales bacterium; assembly: GCA_036351675.1. Classification (GTDB taxonomy): domain Bacteria; phylum Pseudomonadota; class Gammaproteobacteria; order Pseudomonadales; family Azotimanducaceae; genus JAZBPO01. Next base: position 3,495 of record JAZBPO010000340.1, on the reverse strand, counting down.
CGCCCCCTCCGCCGCTTCCCGCGGCGTCGGTGCCGATCGCCCTCCGTACCGGTCACACCACGCCTCGGCGCGGCTCGCCGTGCGATTGAACACGGTCACCTCGTGACCGGCCGCGACCCAGTGGCCGGCCATGGGATGCCCCATGACCCCGAGACCCACGAAAGCGAGACGCATCAGTTCCACTCCGACAGCGACGGAGGCCGCAGCCTACACAAAGCGACTGCTATGCTCGCGCCCCCGCAATCAAGCAATCGAGGAGAGCACCCACCGTGAGCCAGGACATCGGCGTCGAACTCGAGACCGACCGCGGCACCATCCACCTGCGCCTGTTTCCGGAGCTGGCGCCGGTCACGGTCGCCAACTTCGCCAACCTCGTGCAGCGAGGCTTCTACGACGGCCTCTCGTTCCATCGCGTGATCGCCGACTTCATGATCCAGGGCGGTTGCCCACAGGGAACGGGGACCGGTGGACCCGGCTATCGCTTCGAGGACGAGTGCACGACCGCGCTGCGCCACGATGCGCCGGGCAAGCTGTCCATGGCGAATGCCGGACCGGGCACCAATGGCAGCCAGTTCTTCATCACGCACGTCCCGACGCCCTGGCTCGACGGCAAGCACACGATCTTCGGAGAAGTGGTCGCTGCGGAGGATCAGGCGGTGGTCGACGCGATCCGTCAGGGCGACCGCATCGTGTCGGCGCGCCTCACGGGCGATGCAGCCGCCGCCACGGCGGGCCAGGAGGAGCGGGTCGCCGAGTGGAACGCCGCGCTCGGCTGAGCGCCTGCCGAGAGATCGACGCCGGGGTCAGCGCACCCCGGCGCGTACGAGCGCGCGCATGCGCGCGATCGCCTGCAACTGGATCTGACGCACCCGTTCGCGGGCGAGGGACACGGCGTCCCCCACCTCCTCGAGGGTCTGCGGCTCGTGGCCGCGAAGGCCGAAGCGGCGGCAGATGATCTCCCGCTGCCGTGGATTGAGCGCTTCGAGGGACGCCTCGATGCTTGCGCGCAGTTCCTGACCCGCCACGGCGCGATCGGGCTCCTCCGCCGCCTGGGCCGCCACCGCTTCGTCCATCATGCCCTCGCCGCGATCCGCGGCGCGGTCCGCCGCATCGGCGCGGGCCGCCACGGCGAGGAGATCCCGGACCTCCGCTTCGTCGCGCTCGAGCGCTGCGGCGATTTCCGCGGGGCTGGGCTCGCGGCCCAGCGCCTGGGCGAGACTGCGGCTCGCCCGGCGCACCTGGGCGACACCCTTGTCCACGTGTACCGGCAGCCGGACCAGGCGGGCCTGGTTCGCGAGCGCGCGCTCGATGGCCTGACGGATCCACCAGCCGGCATAGGTGGAGAAACGGCAGCCGTGGGCCGGATCGAATTTCTCGACGGCCCGGATGAGACCGAGATTGCCCTCCTCGACCAGGTCGTCGAAGGGCAGGCCGCGGCCCTTGTAGCGGCGCGCGAGCATCACCACGAAGCGCAGGTTGGCCTCGATCATGCGATTGCGGGCGGCCATGTCGCCTGCCTGCACACGCTCCCCGAGTTCGATCTCCTCCTCCGCGCTGAGCAGCGAAGTGCGCGCGAGCATGCCGAGGTAGCGCCCGGTCGGATCCGTCACGTCTCGCCCGTCGTCGGGGCCCGGCTCGGCACGCCGACGGGGAGGACGGGGACGCGGGGCGCCGGGGAACACGAAACCGAGATCGTGTTCGGAAGGTAGAGAGCCGGAGTCGCCGAAGGCTTCCTGCCCGTCAGCCATGCTGCACCTCCGTCCCGGACCGCGTGACGGACCGTGCGGATGGCGCTTCGATGCCGCTCGTCGGGACTGGTGCACGCTCGTCGAGTCCGCATGCCGCGATCACCTCGGCGTTGGAGAATGGCTTGCGCAGGAAGCGATCCGCACCGGTCGCGAGGATCTTCTGGACCCGCTCCGGCGTGTAGTAGCCCGTCATGGCCACGACGCGCATGTGACAGGTGTTGGTGTCTTCCTTCAGGTGTCGGCAGACCTCGAAGCCGTCCATGCCCGGCATCATGAGGTCGAGCAGTACGACGTCAGGGTCGAAGGTGTGCACCTTGGCACCGGCCTCGAAGCCGTCGTAGGCCGATTCGACGCGGATGTCCGAGTTCATGCGTCGGCTCCAGGCGTTGACGAGCTCGACGAGGAAGCGGTTCAGCTGGCGGTCGTCGTCGACGACGAGCACGCGCTGGACGGGGCCGCCGGCCTCGCGCGGGAGGACGATGCCGCGCTCCGATGCGAAGCGGCGCACGGCTTCGTGGGTGAAACGACGGTGCCCACCGGCAGTGGTCGTGGCGTCGATGAGGCCGCGGCTCGCCCACTGGCGCACCGTGATCGGCGACACCTTGAGGAGCTTTGCGACCTCGTTGGGGGAAAGGTAGTCGCGAGCGGCCGACATGACTGCCTCCATCGGACTGCGATGAAGGCAGGTTGCCCCACTCGAGGATGCTTGTCTAGCGTTTCAATCGGTTCAATCGAATCAATCGGTTCGGCGGTCAGGTGCCGCTACCGGACGGTCACGCGTCCTCGTCCAGACTCACACGGACCGCCAGCACGTCACAGCGCGCACCGTGCAGGACCGCATTCGCGGTGGAGCCGAGCAGCAGCCCGAGGCCGTGACGTCCATGACTGCCGATCACCACGAGTTCCGCACCGATCTCGTCCGCGACGCGGTGGATCTCGCTCGATGCGTTGCCGACCGGCGTGAACTGCCGTGACTCGGGCACGCCGAGCTCCGCACCGATCTCGGCGATGCGCGCCTCGGCGTGCTGCACGGCCTGCTGTTCCAGCGTCGCCATCTGGGCCGAGAAGTCGCCGGCGAGCCCGACGGCTCCGAATCCGCCGTAGACGTGCTCGATCGGCTTCACGACGTGGATGAGCGCGAGCTCGCTGCTCTCCTTCGCCACGTCACGCGCCCGGTCGAGTACCTGGCCGCTCTCGTCGGAGAGATCGATCGCCACCAGGATCTTCGAATAGCTGCTCATCAGCCGACTCCTCAGTTGTATGGCCGGATGGTCCGCCAGCCCCCGCCGTACGCGCCATGACGCAGGTCAACGGGGCCCGGCTGCGAGCGTACCCAATCGCGGGGCGCGCACGAAGCGGCTTCGCACTCCAACGGATCTCCAGAGGCTCACGCGGCGCGCAGCGGTTCCACGTCGCCGGCCCGGGGTGGCATCGCGTCCGCGTCTGCCGTTCAATCCGCGGTCCGCCCACAGTGGAGATCGGAACCCTGGCCACGCCCAGCCCCTCGCCCTTCGCACGCCTGCCGGGTGTCGACGCCGTGCTCTGTGCGCCGGAACTCGAGTCCCTCGTCGAGGACTGGGGCCGTGCACTGGTCGGCAGGGCCGTGCGCGAGACCCTCGACGGCCTGCGCGGGGAGATCGCCGCAGGCGCCGCGCCGAAGATCGATGTCGCCGCCGTCGCGGCGCGCACGGGCGCGCTGCTCGGCGAGCGCCCGGGGCGCGGGCCGCGGCCGGTGCTCAACCTCACC
>JAZBPO010000339.1:0-2290 GCA_036351675.1 Pseudomonadales bacterium | reverse complement strand
GACGTCTTCCATGCGATCGCCGGCGAGGGCATCGTCTCCATCGACCCGACCAGACGAGGACGCAGTACCGCATGAGCACCGATCGCGAGGAGTTCGACTACATCATCATCGGCGCGGGCAGCGCCGGCTGCGTGCTCGCAGCACGCCTGACGGAGGACGCGGACACGCGCGTGCTCCTGCTCGAGGCCGGCGGCGAGGATTCGAACTTCATGATCCACATGCCCGCCGGCGTCGGCTCGCTCATCAGCGGAGAGAAGGAGAACTGGGCCTACTACACGGAGCCGCAGGCGCATCTCGACGACCGGCGCCTGTTCTGGCCACGCGGCAGGGTGCTCGGGGGCTCCTCCTCCATCAACGGCATGATCTACATCCGTGGCCACGCGCGTGACTACGACCTCTGGCAGCAGCTCGGCCTGCCCGGCTGGAGCTTCGCCGACGTCCTGCCCTACTTCCGCCGCTCCGAGGGCCACGCAGAGCGCGACGACGCCTTCCACGGCAAGGAGGGTCCCCTCGGCGTGACCGACGCGCCCGATTCAAACCCGCTGTTCCAGGCCTTCATCGAAGCCGGGCGCCAGGCCGGCCATCCGGTGACGGACGACTTCAACGGTCCCCAGCAGGAGGGCGTCGGGCCCTACCAGCACACGATCAGGGGCGGCCAGCGCAGCAGCACCGCGACGGCCTATCTGAGGCCGGCCATGGCGCGCCCGAACCTCACGGTGCGCACGCACGCGCTGACCTCGCGCATCGTCGTCGAGGGCGGCCGCGCCACCGGTGTCGAGTACGTCCAGGACGGCAGGACCGGGATCGCCCATGCCAGCGCCGAGGTGCTGCTCTCCGGCGGCGCCGTGAACTCGCCGCAGGTGCTCATGCTGTCGGGCATCGGCCCCGGCGACGAGCTGCGCGAGCACGGTATCGAGGTGCGCGCCGAGCTTCCGGGCGTCGGCCGGAACCTGCAGGACCATCTCGACTGCACCGTGCTCCAGGAGTGCTCGCAGCCGATCACGCTGCACCGCATGAGCAATCCCGTGCGCATGCTGCTGGCAGGCATGCAGTACACCTTCTTCAAGTCCGGCGTCGCGACCTCGAACGGCCTCGAGGCCGGCGGCTTCCTGAAGACCCGGCCCGAGCTCGAACTGCCCGACGTCCAGATCCACTTCCTCGCCGCGCTCATGCGCGATCACGCACGGGTGAAATCCGATCGTCACGGCTTCACGGTACACGTCTGCCAGCTGCGGCCGCACAGCCGCGGCCACGTGGGTCTGCGTTCCGCCGACCCGGCCGATCCGGCGCGTATCCAGCCGAACTACCTGGAGGCCGAACACGATCGGCAGGTCATGCGCGACGCGACACGGCTCGTCCGCGAGATCGTCGCGCAGGCGGCCATGGCGCCCTACCGTGGCCCGGAGCTCTGGCCCGGCGCGGAGAAGCAGAGCGACGCGGAGATCGACGCCTGGATCCGTGCGACGGCGGAGACCATCTATCACCCGGTGGGCACGGCGAAGATGGGGCACGACGAGCTGGCCGTGGTCGACGAGCGCTGCCGGGTACACGGCATCGCGGGGCTGCGCGTCATCGACGCGTCCGTCATGCCGACGCTCGTGGGCGGCAACACGAACGCGCCGACGATCATGATCGCCGAGAAGATCGCCGACGATCTGCGCGGCCGGCCGGCGCCGGCGCCGGAACACGTGGAGATCGCCGAGGACCGGGCCGAGAGCGCCGCATGACGGAACACGCGCCCTCCTCGCGGCGCGCCGGTAGAGCACCTTCCGGAGGGCACCGGCGCCCTGCTGTCCGAGCAGGCAGCGCGCGCCGGCTCGGAAGTGCAGCGGGGATTCCCGGCCCGGAGGGTTCCGGGATCGACAGGACGGCTCGCCGCGACCGGATCCCGATCCGGCCGTACCGCGCACACGACTCGAACAGGCCGAACGCCATGCGCTTCCAGCTTCCCCTCGTGGTCCGGGCCCGTGCCGAGTCCCTCGGCGAACCGGGCCGCGCCTGGCTCGCGGGCCTGGAGGACGCCGTGACGGAACTCGAGGCCCGCTGGGCCCTGCGCATCGGCGCATCGATCACCGGTGGCTCGGAGAGCCTGGTCCTCGAGGCGCAGCGGGAGAACGGCGAAGCCGCCGTACTCAAGCTCGGTCTGCCCGGCTCCGCCGACGTCGCGACGGAAGCGCGCATCCTCGAGCTCGCCGGCGGCCGGGGCTACGCGCGCCTGTTCGCACTCGACGAAGCCGCCGACGCCATGCTCGTCGAGCGCCTGGGACCAGCCCTCGCGACGCGGCATCCG
>JAZBPO010000338.1:0-14791 GCA_036351675.1 Pseudomonadales bacterium | reverse complement strand
GCGCGATCTCGTGGACGGCCTGCGCGCAGCGGCCGACGACGAACGTATCGCCGCACTGGTGCTGGACGTCGACGGCTTCCCCGGCGCGGCACCAGCGACCCTGCGCGCCATCGGCGACGCCCTCGACGCCTTCGCGGACTCCGGGAAGCCCGTCTACAGCGGGGCCGATTTCCTCGGCCAGGGGCAGTACCTGCTCGCGAGCCACGCCACGCACCTCTACCTGAATCCGCTCGGTCAGGTCTCCCTGCGGGGCTTCGCCTCGCAGCCTGCCTACTTCGCCTCGGCCCTCGACAAGCTCCGCGTGAACGTCCACGTCTTCCGCGTGGGTGAGTACAAGTCCGCGGTCGAACCCCTGCTCCGGGACGACATGTCGGACCTCGCGCGCGAGGCCGAGATGGCGCTCGTACAGGGCCTCTGGAGCGAGTACCGCGACCGCATCGCGCGCAATCGCCGGCTGCCGCCGGAGGCGCTCGATGCGCTGCTGGAGGACATGCCCTCACGCCTGCGCGCCGTGCAGGGTGATTTCGCCCGCCTCGCGCTCGAGACGGGCCTCGTCGACGAGCTCCTCACGCGCGACGCCTTTCGCGCGCGGCTGGTCGATCTCGTCGGCGAGGAGGAGGAAAGCGGCGGATTCCGTGGAGTCGACCTGCGGCGCTACGTCGCCGCGGTCCGCATGGCAGACCTCGCGCGCCCCGGCAACGACACGGCGAAGGTGGGGGTCGTGGTCGCGGAAGGCACGATCACCGGAGGCCGGGACGAGAGCCAGGTGGGCGAAGAGACAGCGGCGCTCATCCGGGAGGCGCGTCGCGACCCCGACATCGCGGCGCTCGTCGTGCGCGTGAACTCGCCGGGCGGAAGCGCCTTCTTCTCCGAGGTCCTGCGCAAGGAGCTCGAACTCGCGCAGCTCCAGGGCAAGCCCGTGGTGGCTTCCTTCGGCGGCATCGCCGCCTCGGGCGGCTACTGGATGGCGGCGACGGCGGATCGCATCTTCGCGGAGCCCGACACGATCACGGGCTCCATCGGCATCTTCGGGCTGCTGCCGACCTTCGAGGAGAGCGCAGAGGCCTTAGGCGTCAACAGCGACGGCGTCGGCACGCACCCGCTGTCCGGCGCCGGCAACGTCCTCGAGCCCATCAACCCCGCCTTCGCGGATCTGCTCCAGCAGTCCGTGGAGCGCGGCTACGAGCGCTTCATCGACGTCGTCGCACGCGGCCGCGGCATGACGGCCGCAGAGGTGGATGCCGTCGCTCAGGGCCGGGTCTGGCTGGGTCGCACGGCGCAGGAGCTGGGCCTCGTCGACGAGCTGGGCGGGATCGATGCGGCCGCGCAGGCGGCGGCGGAGGCGGCCGGCCTCGCGGACTGGGACCTCGATTACCTCCGGCCTCCGCGCTCGGCCCGGGACCAGCTGCTCGCGCGCATGTTCGCCTCACCGGCGGCCAGCTGGGCGAGAGGCCTCATGAGCGGGCCGACGACGCGATGGGTCGAGCAGTTCTCGGCGATCGCGACCTCACCGCTCGAGCTGCTCGGCCGCCTCGACGATCCCCGCCACGTCTATGCGCTGTGTGCACTGTGCCCGCGTACGCCCTGACGGGGCCTCAGAACAGGCGTACCCGCGTACGGCCGCCGGCGAGGCTGCGACTGCGACGGCGGCGCATGCGTGAATAGAGCTGCTTGCGTTTCGAGGCGAGCCACTCGGCGCGCGACTCCCTGCCCTTGGGCGCGGACTTCTTGTACGCGAGAAAGTCCGTGTAGGCATCGATCTCGTTGCTGAGTTCGCGCACCACCAGCTCGATCATGATCGCGTCGTCGATGAAGCCGATGACGGGGATATCGTCGGCGATCATGTCCTCCGGATCCGCGAAGTAGGAAAGCGCGGAAACGACGTTCTTGCGCTCGTCGCCCTCGAGCTGCCACTCCTCGTCGCCGAGCATCTTCGTCAGCGCCTCGATCTTCTTCAGCCGCTCGGTGACGAACTTCGGCACCTTGCTGCCCTTGACGGTCTCGAGCGCCTCCTCGGCTGCCGCGACGATTTCCGCTTCGGACGTGCTCTTGGCGGCTTTCTTCGCCTTGTTCATCTGCGTGCGGAAGAACTTGAGATCCTCTTCCTGGAGGTCGAACGTCACTCTGAGCGTCATGGAATCCCCTTGGTCCTGATCCTCGCGGCACGCGCACGCCGCCTGCCTTCCCGCCCGGGAAACTAGCAGTGCCCCGGCTCCCTGACCAGACGGCGCCGTTGCCGGCGGGTCAGACGCCGTCCGGATGCGGCGCTTCCGGGAACTCCTTGCGGAAACCTCGCCAGTAGTCGGTGATCTCCTGCCGGATCTCCGTGCGCATCATCACCAGGCCGACGAGGTTCGGCAGCGTCATGACCACCATGGTGATCGCAGCGATCTGCCAGATCAGGGTCGTGTCGGCGATGGCGGCCAGGAAGAAGCCGACGATGTAGACGAGCCGGTAGGGCATGACGGAACGCGCACCGAACAGATAGGTCATGCTGCGATCCCCGTAGTAGCTCCACGAGATCGCCGTCGAGAAGGCGAACAGCATGAGCCCCACGGCGACGATGTACTCGCCCGCGTCGCCCAGGAAGCCGCGCTTGAAGGCCTCCACGGTGAGGGCCGCAGAATGGATCAGCGACTCGCCGCGCAGGAACACGTCGGGCTCCGCGATGGAACCGTCCGCCACGCGCACGACTCCCGTGAAGGGCCGTTCCTGACCGATGAGGAAACGCACGTTCTCGGCGACGGAGCGCGCGTGCAGGATCGTGAAGTCGCCGTTCGCGGCGACGCCGTCGGTGACGCGGATCTCACCGGTGAAGGGCACCACCTCCGTGTCGCCACCGGTCAGATACGCCGCCAGCGCGTCGACGTGGTTCACCTCCGCGTCCGTCCACTGCCCCGCGACGATGGAGATGTCCGAGCCCTGGAATCTGTTCTCGAACTTCTGCTGCCAGACCCCGGAAGAGAGGATCACCAGGCCCGTAAGCGTGCAGATGATGATCGTGTCGATGAAGGGCTCGAGGATGGCCACGAAGCCCTCCGACACGGGCTCCTTGCCCTTTGCCGAAGCGTGCGCGATCGGCGCACTGCCCTGCCCCGCCTCGTTCGAGAACAGGCCGCGATTGACGCCGCGGTTGAAGGCATAGGCGAAGGAGGCTCCGAGGAAGCCCCCGGCGGCCGCGGAGCCGGAGAAGGCGTCGCTGAACACGGCGACGAAGGACGGCACGAGGTTCTCGAGGTTCGCGAGTACGACGGCGAGGCCGCCGACGATGTAGGCCGCCGCCATGATCGGCACGAGCCGTGAGGTCACCGCCGCGATCCGCTTGATGCCGCCGATGATGACGAGGCCGAGGGCGACGGCGAGTACGCCGCCGGTGATGGCCGGGTCGACGCCGAAGGTCGCCTCCACGGCCTGGGCGATGTTGTTGGACTGGGGCATGGAACCGGTGCCGAAGGAGGTGGCGACGCAGGCGACGGCGAAGATCACCGCGAGCCAGCGCATGTCGAGGCCCCGGTCCATGTAGTACATCGGACCGCCGGCCATGTGGCCGTCCGAGTCCTCGACGCGATACTTGTAGGAGATCAGCACCTCGACGAACTTGGTGGTCATGCCGAAGAAGGCCGTGGCCCACATCCAGAACAGCGCCGCCGGACCGCCGACGTGCAGCGCGAGCGCCACGCCGCCGATGTTGCCCGTGCCGACCGTGCCGGACAGCGCGGTCGCGAGCGCCTGGAAGTGCGTCGTGTCGCCGATGTCGTCGTCGTGGTCGTAGCGTCCGCGCAGGACGCGCAGCGCATGGCGGAAGTAGCGGATCTGCGGGAAGCCGAGGTAGATCGTGAAGAACACGCCGGTTCCGAGCAGGAGGATCGGGAAGTACTGGGCGGAACCCAGGTAGCCGTCGAGGGCGACGAGGAGGTTGCTGAAGCCGTCCAAGCGGATCTCCCGTTTCTCGCAGGTCCGAGGAGGCCTTGCCCGTGCCGCGGCACGGGCGCAGGAAATCCGACTCGGCGTCTACTGGCTGGGGGTCAGTCGGCAGGCGGCACGTCCAGACGGTTCCTGAGCGCGGCCTCCAGCGCGTAGTAGATCACACTCTGTTCCACGACGCCGCCGATGCGCTCGGCACCTGCACCACGCGCGTAGATCGGAACGTCCTCGCCGCCGTGGGTCTCGGACCCCATGGGCACCATGCTTTCCTGGAGGAACCAGGGCGCCCGCGTGTCGACTGCCGCGAGATCGGCCCGACCGTCGGGATGCGGCTGCGCCGAGGACAGGCGGTGGCCGAAGCGTTTCGGCCCTGCAGGCTGCGTGTCGCTGGCCCCGTGATGGCCACCACCGTTGGCGTAGCCGAGGGTCGTGAAGGGCAGACCGAAGGCGTCCGTCATGGGTGCGGAGGCAGGCGCGCCGGAGGCATCGTTGCTCACCACGAGGCCGAGGATCGGATTGCCGCGGGTGGGATAGCCGGCGATGGTCAGCGTGTGGCTGTGGTCCGCGGTGACGATGATCAGCGTGTCGTCGGCGTCGGTCAGCTCGTCTGCGACCGCGACCGCGTCGGACAGCGCGATCGTGTCCGTGAGGGCGCGATAGGCGTTCACCGCATGGTGGCCGTGATCGATGCGGCCGGCCTCGACGACCAGGACGTAGCCGCTGTCCTTCGCCGCGAGGCGCTCGATGGCGAAGCGCGTCATTTCCGCGAGCGAGGGCTCGCCGCCCGTGTCCCGGTCGCGGTCGGCCTCCCACTGCATGTGCGAAGGCTCGAACAGGCCGAGCACCTTGGCGCCGTCGTCGGGCACGGCGGCGAACTGCTCGGCGTTCCAGACGTAGTGCGCACCCGGATTCGCGGCCTGCCATTCGGCGACGAGGTCGCGGCCGTCCGTGCGGCGTCCGGCGAGGAAGGGATACTCGGGATCGTCCTGCTCCGAAGGCATGAACAGGACGCGGCCTCCGCCGAGTGCGAGATCGACGCCGTCGCCGTGATCGAAGGACAGGAACTGTGCCGCGATGTCCTCGCAGCCTGCGTCCCGGGCCGCCGCGGGGAGCGCCGAGTCCACCTCCCAGTCGCGCTCCGGCGTGTGCGCGTAGGTCGCGCCGGGTGTCGCATGGGTGATGCGTGCCGTCGACACGACGCCGGTGGCGAAGCCCGCGTCCTCGGCGAGCTCGAACAGGGTCGGGACGTGTGCATCGAGGCTCGAGGCGCAGTCTCCGCGGCGCACGCTGCCGTCGACCGAGAGCACGCCGGCGAGCGTCTTCACGCCCGTGATCATGGCCGTCATGGTGCCGGCGGAATCCGGAGTCTGCTGGTTCGTGTTGTAGGTCTTGGACAGGGCGAGCTGCGGGAAGCGCTCGAAGGAGAGCACGTGCTCCTCCCCTGCCCCGCCGGCCAGCTGCCCGGCGAGGATCCTGGCCGCCGTGACGGTGGACACGCCCATGCCGTCGCCGACGAAGAGGATGACGTTGCGTGCCCGAGCGTCGGAACCACGCGCGTCCACCACGGCGCGCCCCTCGCGGCGCCAGAAGGCCGGGTCCTGCTCGTCGCGAACGGCCGGTCCCGCGGCGTCCCCCGCAGTCGGCACGGGCGTCGGTCCCTGGCCGGCGCAACCGGCGAGCGCCAGGAGCGCAGCGGCGAGGCTACCCGCGAAGGGCGTGCTGTTCATCGATCGCATGGGGTGATCTCCCTGTCCCGGCCGAGCGCGGCGGCGAGCTGATCCGGATGGTCGGTGAAGATGCCGTCGACCCCGAGGTCGACGACGAAGGCCGCAGCCGCGGCGAAATCCTCGAAGGCGCCCGGATCGTCCGCGCGCAGCGTCCAGGTGTCCACGGTCAGGCCGAGCGCGTGGGCGCGCGCGACGATGTCGTCGCCGTTCTCGCGCGCACGCGCCAGGTGCTGAATCGCCGGCCCGAGGCCGTCGGCGTAGCGCGCCACCGCCTCGAGACGCACGGGCTCGACGACCGCCGGATCGCCGACGAGCTGCACGAGCGTGGTCCCGGGGATCGGATCGGCGGCAAGCTCCTCGAGGGGCGACGCCTCGAAGGACTGGATGCGCAGTTCGCCCTCGAAGGGTACGTCGGCGAGCACCGCGCGCAGGGCCGCGACGGGGTCCAGGCCCCGCTCGCGATGCCAGGCCGTCGCCTTCAGTTCCGGATACAGACCGACGCTGCAGCCCGTGACCGCGTTGAGGCCGGCGACGAGCGCGATCACGTCCTCGAAGCGTGGTACCGGGAACAGTCGCGCCTCCGCCGGGAACCGACCTTCCCGGTACTCCGTCGTGCGCAGGGTGGCGGTCTCGGCCCAGGTCAGATCCGCCGCGTAGAAGCTGCCGTCCGCGGCGCGGCGCTCCGGAAAGCGCTCGGCCACGTCCGTGGTCTCGTCCAGCCGCGGCTCGTGCCGGGCGACGAGCACGCCGTCGCGGGTCAGCACGAGATCGGGCTCGATCAGGTCTGCGCCCTGCGCGTAGGCGACGGCGTAGGCCGCGAGCGTGTGCTCGGGCAGATAGCCGCTGGCGCCGCGATGCGCGATCACTTCCGGCGCGCCCCTGGCCTGCACCACGAGCAGCAGTCCCGAGAGCAGGACGACGATGCTTCGCATGGGGCCTCCGGTTCGGTCGTCAGGTCGCCGCCGCCTCGGCGACGCGCGCTGCGCGGCGCCGGGCGAGTTCGGCGAGGATCTCCTCGTGCCGCGTGCGGGTCAGACGATAGTGCGTGTAGCACCACACGGCGATGACAGCGAAGCCCATGACCACGGGTCCGTAGGTGAGGCCGAGGCGCGTCAGCACCGCTTCGGCCACCTCGCCCGGGACCGCTGCGTCCGGGAAGTCGATGAGATCGAGCGCGACCCCACCGATGAGATTGCCGACCCCGGACGCCGCCTTGCCCGAGAAGCTGAGCGCCCCGAAGAAGATGCCTTCCTGGCGTCGTCCGGAACCGAGTTCGTGCTCGTCGGCGATGTCCGCCATCATCGAGCCCGCCGTCACCAGCGCCTGTACCACACCGGCCCCGCCGATGACGTACATGACCGTGATCAGGGGCGCGAGGAGCGGGTCTCCGTTCTCCGGGAACAGGCCGGCCAGCCTCAGGATGGGGGGCGACAGCTGGAAGACCGCGTACCAGGCCGTACCCAGCACGAGGGACGGCCGCTTGTCGAAGCGCCGGTTGATGAGGCGCGTGAAGGGCGCGCCGATGAGCATGCCGAGGGGCGGCGCAAGGCTCACCCAGAGCAGGTCCGTGCTCGAGAATTCCCAGAAGTAGTTCGCCATGTAGAGATTCAGGGCGCTCTGCACGCCCACCATCACGAACACGATGATCACGCCGGCGAACAGCCAGCGGAACGAGTGGTTCGTCACCGCCGCGGCGAGATCCGTGAACACCCTCACCAGCATCTCGACCACGGTGAGCCTGCGCTCCGGGGCGGCCGGCACGGACAGATGGGGGATCTGATCGTGGGTCCCCCAGCCGGACCAGAGGATGGTCACGCACATCACCACGGCGAAGGTGAGCGCGAAGGGTGGATAGGCCTCCGCGACTAGGTTGCCCTTCAGCTCACCCCGGTCCGCGAAGAACACCGTGAACCCCAGCACCACGGTCGCCAGGGTCCCGAGAATGCCGAACACCTGCCGGAAGCTGACGATGGAGGTGCGCTCCTCGTACTCCTCCGTGAGCTCGGCGCCGAGGGCGAGGTGCGGGACGTGATAGAGCGTCATGGCGCCGCGCGTGAGTACGGCCAGGACCGTGAGCCAGGCGAACAGGCCCCATTGGTCCAGGCCGGCGGGCGGTACGAAGAGCAGATAGAAGAACAGCGCCAGCGGAACGGCGGAGGCGTACATGAAGGGATGGCGCCGGCCCCAGCGCGAGCGCAGGTTGTCCGAGAGGGAGCCCGCGAGAGGATCGGTGATCGCGTCGAAGCACAGGGCGATCATGATCGCGAGACCGGCGAGGCTGCCCGGCAGACCGAGGACCTGGTTGTAGTAGATCAGCAGGAACGTCGCGAACGCCGAGTTCTTGATGCCCTCGGCCATCTGCCCGACGCCGAACGCGAACTTCGTCCCGAAGGACAACGCGCGTGTCGCCAAGCTCCTCTCTCCCCTAGCCTTCGTGGTCGCCGCTGCGAAGCGGCACTCCCCCCCGCGGAACGCGCATCGAACCAGTCTCGGCCCTCGGCCACAACCACTCAGGGGAGCGCCAGCGCTTCCCGGGGCAGCACCATCTCCTGACGCAGACCGACCGCATCGAGCGCGGGCGTCTCCGGCAGCGTGGTGACCGCACCACCCTCACCCGCCGCGGCGAGCTCCCTGCACAGGCATGCCAGACACGCGGCATCGAGCTTGTCGTCGGCGGCCACGGCGCCGGCCGGGTTCGTCGGCTTCTGCGCGAGGGCCGCTGCACCGTCGACGCCCTGAGTCCCGAGGACGGCGATGCGTGCCGCACGTCCGGCGGCGGACTTCTTCGGTGGCAGGGGCCAGCCGAGACCGGCGCGCAGGGCGAGGCCCTTGAAGGCGAGCTCCGGATGGCTCTCGCGCAGCGCGAGGCCCACGGCGCCCCGTCGCCGCAACCACAGATCCACCTCGCGGATCTTGCCCATGATGTTCCAGGCCTGGACCGTCAGACCGCCCGCGCCGGCTGCCCGGCACAGCGTCGACGCCTCCGCATAGTCGAGACCGTCGAAGGCGGGTCGTGGCGGTACGGGGAAGACGGAGGCACCGGCGGCGCCGAGCAGTCCCTTGGCGAGGGCGTCGACGTCCCGCGTACCGCGGACGGCCAGGCCGATGGGAATGTCGACGAGAGCCGTGGCCGCCCGCCCCGCGACGAGCGCCGAGACCTGTTCGATCCGTTCGACGACGTGCAGCTCGGGTGCCGGATCCTCGTCGAGGATCGCGACGACCCAGCCTCCGTTGCAGCCGTCGATGCCGACGCCGACGGGAGACGACGCCACCTCCGCTCAGTCCCGCACGGCTTCTCGCATGGTGACGAATTCCTCGGCGGCGGTCGGGTGGATGCCCACGGTGGCGTCGAAGTGCGCCTTGGTGGCGCCGGCCTTCATGGCCACGCCCAGTCCCTGCACGATCTCCCCGGCGTCCGGGCCGACCATGTGCGCGCCCACGACCCGGTCCGTCGCATCGTCCACGATCAGCTTCATGAGCGTGCGTTCCTCGCCACCGGTCATGGTGTGCTTCATGGGCCGGAACATGGACTCGTAGACGCGCAGGTTGTCGCAGTGGACGCGAGCCTCTTCCTCCGTCCAGCCGACGGTGCCGATGTTCGGCTGGCAGAACACGGCGGTCGGGATCGTGTCGTAGTCGACGGTGGTGGGCTCGCCGGCGAACAGCGTCTTCGCCAGCGCCATGCCCTCGGTGATGGCCACCGGGGTGAGCTGCACGCGGTCGATGACGTCACCGATGGCGTAGATGTTCGACACGGAGGTCTGGAAGTAGTCGTCCACGACGATGGCGCCGTGGCGGCCGGTTTCCACGCCGGCTTCCTCGAGACCGATGCCCTCGACCAGCGGCCTGCGCCCGGTGGCGTACATGACGAGATTCACGTCGAGCTGGCCCGTCTCGCCCGCGACGTCGGAGTCGTCACCGCCGGAGGATTCGTTCGTGAGATGCAGGCGCAGCGAGCCGTCGTGCAGTTTCTCGATCTCGCAGACGTCCGTCTCGAAGCGAAGGTCGATGCCCTTCTTGCGGAGCTCGTCGGCGACGAAGGCGCGCACGCCCGAGTCGAAGCCGCGCAGGAACAGGGGGCCGCGATAGACCAGCGTCGTGTCGACCCCGAGGCCGTTCAGGATCCCCGCGAACTCCACGGCGATGTAGCCGCCGCCCACCACCGCGGCGCGCCGGGGCAGCGTGTCGAGATGGAACATCTCGTTGGAGGTCACCGCGTGCTCGATGCCCTTGAGGTCGGGCACGAAGGGCCAGCTGCCGGTGGCGACGAGAACCTTGTCGCTCGTGACCGTCGTCTCGCTGCCGTCCGCGGCGCGGATCACGATCGTGTGGGGGTCCGTCAGACGCGCGCGGCCCTCGTGCAGCGCCACGCCGGCGTTCCCGAGCAGGGTGCCGTAGATACCGTTGAGGCGCGCGATCTCGGCGTTCTTGTTCTCGCGCAGCGTCGCCCAGTCGAAATCCGGACGGGCCTCCGCCCAGCCGAAGCCGCGCGCGTCGTGGAAGTCCTCGGAGAAGTGCGAGGCGTAGACGAACAGCTTCTTCGGCACGCAGCCGACGTTCACACAGGTGCCGCCGAGATAGCGGTCCTCGGCGATGCCCACCCGCGCGCCGTAGCCCGCTGCCATACGGCTCGCGCGGACGCCCCCGGACCCGGCACCTATGACGAAGAGGTCGTAGTCGAACTCGGACTCGGCCATGCAGAACACTCCAGCAGATCAGGACCGCGCCTCGGACCGCTCGGCGCGAGATTCGTTCAACCGTGCCGCAGCACGGCGCGTCCGACCACGGCGCCCGCCTTGAGCTCGTCGAGCACGGCGCCGGCATCGGCCGCGGGCCGTTCCGTGACCCGGATCGGAGGGATCCGCCCGGCGCGCACGAGTTCCATGAGCTCACCCATGTCGGCCAGGCTGCCGACGTAGTTACCCTCGATTATGCGCGCCTGCATGGGCAGGAAGGGCAGGGGCAGCGTGAGCTGGCCACCGTAGAGACCGACCACGACGAGGCGACCACCCTTGCGCAGGACCGACAGACCGAAGCCGGCGCTGGCCTCGGCGCCGACGAAGTCGAGGGCGGCGACGGCGCCGCCACCGGTGAGCGCCTTCACCTGCTCCGTGGCGTCCTCGGCGGTCGAGTTCACGACCGCCCGCGCGCCGGCCGCCCGCGCTTCGGTGAGCTTGGCGTCGTCGATGTCGACGACGATCGGCTCGATGCCGAAGGCCGCGCGGCCGATGGACAGCGCCATCATGCCGAGGCCACCGGCCCCGATGATGACCACGTGCTCACCCTCACCGAGCGCCCCCACGCGCTTCAGCGAGCTGTAGGCGGTCAGGCCCGAGCAGGCGTAGGTGGCGGCGAGGGCCCCGTCCACCGCTCCGAAGTCGAAGAGATAGCGCGGATGGGGTGCGATCACGTGATCGCCGAAGCCCCCGCCGCGCTGGATGCCGAGGTTCTGGGGTGCCATGCAGAGATGTTCGTCGCCGCGTCGGCAGGTGGCGCACGCGCCGCAGCCGATCCAGGGATAGACCACGCGCTCGTCGCCGATCGCCACGCCTTCGGCCTCGGGTCCCAGGGCGACCACCTCGCCCATGATCTCGTGACCGAGGGTCATGCCCGCCGCGCCGACGGGCAGCTTGCGGCCGCCGCCGAGGTCGAACTCGCCGTCGTGCAGGTGCACGTCCGAATGACAGACGCCGCAGCTGCGGGTCGCGAGCAGGACTTCCGTCCCGTGCGGCTCCGGCGTCGGCGCTTCGACGAGTTCGAGCGGTGTCCCTGCGCCGGTGGTCTGGTACTGCTTCATGGGTCTCTCCTCGCTGCGCGCGGGCACTCGTCGGCGCGCCCGGGCGCCCGAGAGCCTGCGATCCCCGCGCGGGCGATGCAAGACCGACGCCGGTGTAGACTCGCGCCCCGGATCGAGCCACGAAGAAATCGTCGGGAGGGACGCATGAACGGCGCCGAGACGCTGGTGAAGACACTCGTCGACGCAGGGGTCACCACCTGCTTCGCGAACCCGGGGACGTCGGAGATGCACTTCGTCGCCGCGCTCGACGACAACCCCGACATGCGCTGCGTACTCGGGCTCTTCGAAGGCGTCGTGACCGGCGCCGCGGACGGCTACGCCCGCATGACCGGGCGGCCGGCCGCGACGCTGCTGCATCTCGGGCCGGGGCTCGGCAACGGTCTCGCCAATCTGCACAACGCCCGCCGTGCGCGTACGCCCATGGTCAACGTGATCGGCGATCACGCCACCTATCACCGCCACCTCGACGCACCGCTCACGTCGGACGTGGAAGGCGTCGCCCGCCCCATGTCCGACTGGGTGCGCACCTCCCGCCATGCGGCGGAGGTGGCGCGCGACGGTGCCGAGGCGGTCCGTGCCGCCCTGACGCCGCCCGGAGCGATCGCCTCGTTGATCCTGCCCGCCGACACGGCCTGGGATCCGGCACCCGGGCCGGTGGCGCCCCTGCCCGTGCCGGCGCCCCTCGCGCCACAGTCCGGAGCCGTCGCCGAGGCGGCCGAGGCGCTGCGCTCCGGCGAGCCCTGCGTGCTGCTGCTGAACGGGGCCGCGCTCTACACCGGACCTCTCGCGACGGCGGGCCGGATCTGTGCGGGCACCGGCGCGCGCATGTTCTCGGACACCTTCGTGCCACGGCTCGAGCGCGGTGCGGGCATCGTCCCGATCGAACCCCTGCCCTACTTCGGTGAGCAGGCGGAGGCCGTGCTCGCTGGCACCCGCCACCTCGTCCTCGTGGGAACGCGCCCGCCGGTGACCTTCTTCGCCTACCCGGGCAAACCGAGTTCGCTCGTGCCGGAAGGCTGCACCGTGCACTCGCTCGCCGGACCGGAAGGTGATCTTCCGGCGGCACTGGACGCCCTGGCGGACGCCCTCGGCGTGACCAGCGAGCCGCCGCTCGCACGGGCCCACCGTCCCGTGGTGCCGACCAGCGGCGAACTCGACCCGGCGAGCATCGGTGCCGTGGTCGGCCACTACATGCCCGAGCACGCGATCGTCGTGAACGAGGCGGCCACCGGCGGCTTCGGTCTGCCGCCGGCCACCGCGGGCTGCCCGCCGCACGACTGGCTCGCGCTCACGGGCGGCGCCATCGGCCAGGGGCTGCCGACCGCCGTCGGCGCGGCCGTCGCCTGTCCCGATCGCAAGGTGCTGTGCATGGAGGCCGACGGCTCGGGCATGTACACGGTGCAGGCGCTCTGGACCATGGCCCGGGAGCAGCTCGACGTCACCACGGTGGTCTTCTCGAATCGCAAGTACGCGATCCTGCAGGTCGAGTTCATGCGCGTCGGCGCCCACAACCCGGGACCGAAGGCGATGAGCATGCTCGACCTCTCGAATCCGGAGCTCGACTGGACGAAGCTCGCCGAGGGCATGGGGGTGGAGGCGAGCCGCGCCACCACGGTCGCGGAGTTCGCGGATCAGTTCTCCAGCGCCGTCAACCACCGTGGCCCGCGGCTCATCGAGGCGGTGATCTGAGGCGGGCGGACCTGCGCCACGCGCACGCGCCGGTCGTCCGGCGCGGGTCGTCGAGGGATCTGGGCGCCCTCCCCGTGCAGACCGGCGCAGGCCCAGGGCACCGGGCGCTGCCCTAGGTCCTGCGGGTGAACGCCGCGACGAGCACGAGTATCTCGTTCGCGCGCTGCCCCCACGCCCGGTCCCACTGAGCCGACCAGGCGGGACCGCAGGCGGAACGGAGCGCGGCGTGCAGCGCCTGGAACAGGGCCTCGTACATGGGCAGGCTGGCGCCGTAGGCGTCATGGTTGCCGATCTCGAAGGCGAGCAAGGCGCGTCGCTCCGCCTGGTCCTCGATCATGAGCAGATCGAACACGCTCGCGAGCATGCGGCCGCGCATGTGCTCGTCCATGTGCTCCATGCGTGCACCGGCCTCGGGGCTGGCTGCGAAATAGGCGGACCAGAAGGCGGGCCCGGGATCGACGCCCAGTTCGGCCACGCGCTCCAGCATGGCCTCGACCGTCACTTGCCCGGATTCGCTCATCTCGCGCCGCGCCCGCTCGTGCCTGGCAGGCTCCGACCGCGCCGTGCTCGATCGTCACTCACCGTGGAACACCAGCGAGAGGATGCGCCAGCCCTCCTCGCCGCGCAGCAGGAAGAAGTGGTCATAGCCGCGTTCGCGGCGCTGCCCCTGGCGCAGTTCCCAGTGCACCAGCGCACGGACGAAGCCCGGGCGCTGCTCTTCGATGTCCATGGCCAGCGGCACCTCGGCCATGCCGGGCGAGCGCTGATGCGCGCGTCGCTGGCCGCGGAGGAAGTCCCGGAGGTCCTGTCGCCTCGCCCGACCCGCGTCGTCGACGTGGTAGACGACGGCAGCCGGGTGGAAGGTCTCGCCATAGGCCTCGATGTCGGCCGCAGACCAGCGCTCGAAGTAACCCGCGAGGAAGGCCTCGACGCCGGCGTGTTCCGCCGCGCCGGGCTCGGCGTGCGCACCCGTGGCGAGCATGCAGACGAACAGACCCAGCGCCGCAGGCCACGGCGCCACCCGTGCGAGCCCCTCAGCCACCGCCGGAACCGCTGGCGGCGAGCGGTCGCTCGCCCTCGGGAATGGGCGCGAGATCGTCGTACTCCGCCTCCCGACCCTCGGCCTTGGCGCGGAAGTGCGCGGCCATCTCCGGGCCCTGGGTCACGGCGCCCATCCAGGCCGCCTGGTATTCCAGGGCGTCGCGCACGGAGTGGTCGCGCGCATAGTTCATGAGGTGTTTCGAGGAGTGGATGGCGAGCGGTGACTTGGCGGCGATCTGCGTGGCGATCTCCAGCACGCCGGCGAGCATGGCGTCCTGGTCTTCGAACACGCGATTGACGAGTCCGCACTGCAGCGCCTCTTCCGCGTACAGCCGGCGCCCGGTGTAGGCGAGCTCGCGCACGAGGCCGTCGGGAATCAGCTTCGGCAGGCGCTGCAGCGTACCGACGTCGGCGGCGAGGCCGATGTTGATCTCCTGGATGCAGAAGAAGGCCTCGGCGGTGCAGTAGCGCATGTCGCAGGCCGCCGCGAGATCCACGCCCGCGCCGACCGCGCCCCCCTGCACCGCCGCGATGACCGGCATGCGCAGTTCCTCGACGAGGCTGAACACGCGCTGCAGCCGCAGCAGGTCGCGGCGCTTGGCCTCGCCGGCGC
>JAZBPO010000337.1:0-8602 GCA_036351675.1 Pseudomonadales bacterium | reverse complement strand
TCATTGCGCGGCGAAACGTCGAACTCGCGGAGTTCGAAGGTCGATCTGCCGCCGAGGTCCTCGAGACCGATCAGCGCGGCGTAGGCGCCCGGCTCGACCAGCTCGAGGGTCAGCGAGAGACCTTCACCCCAGGTGAGCGTGGAGGACACGATCTTCCTCAGTGCACCGTCGCGGCCGTAGCGATCCGCAAGCAGATGGATCTGCGCATCCGGCCGTGGCGAGATGCTGCGGTAGGCGAAGCGGCCGTCCTGCTGCGGCAGCGCCAGGACGAGACTGTCCGCCTCCCAGAGCCAGTTGAAACGCAGCGTGCCCTCGTAGCGTCCGTCGTCCGGGTGTTCGTAGATCACCTCGACGAAGTAGAGACCGTTCTCGCGGGCCTCGATGTCGCTGTGATCGAGCGTCGCGAGGCCGGTCTCGCGGCCGTTCGACACCACCAGCCGCGTCCCGTCGTAGCGCGAGTAGATCTCGCTCTCGCCATCCGGAACCGCATAGGCCTGCACTGCCTCCATGCGACTCGGCCTTTCCGTGCGTTCGAAGTCGGAGCTGCCGCCGAAGGTGCCCGCATCCTTGTCGAAGAGCAGGAGCCCGCCCTCGGCATCGCGCTCGCCCAGCCACCAGAGCGCCCGCAGCGCGTTGCGCGCCCGGACCTGCGTCAGGAAACCGTCCTGACCGAGCTGGACGATGTCGGGAACCTGCTGCCCCCGGTAGTCGTTCCAGAGCTGGATCGAGGAGATCTCCAGCACGGAGGGAGCCGACGCCTGCGCGCCGTGCACGGCCCCGAGCAGTCGCCCCCAGGCGTTGCCGGCGCCGAGGCCGGTGGCGCCGTAGTCCGGGTTGTAGAGGTCGGCGCGGAACGGTGCGTAGATCGCGACCCCGCTGCTGAGACGATGCTGTGCGCTGTTCCGGCTCGTGAGTACGAGGCGATCGAGCGCCGCCTGCAGCGATCGATAGTCGCCGTCGCGAGCGAGGCCCTGATCCGCTTCCGCCACGTTCGCGAGCGCGTGGCGCAGATCGACGCTCTGCAGGGCATTCCGTCCTCGCTTGACGTCGCCGAGTTCGTTGTAGGACTCGGCGTAGAAGAGTCCGCGCACGACCTCGCGCCAGTTCTCGTCGGCGCGCCGGACGAGGCGCCCGGCCACCGTGTCGAGCGCCTCCAGCACCGCCGGCGCCGCCTCGAGGTCGTAGGCCGCGAGCGTCGTCACGGGCTCGTTGCGGGCCCGGTAGAAGGCATCGAAGGCGTCGACGGTCCCCGTCGCCACGTCTCTGGTGGACAGGTCACCGTCGAGCAGGGCGACGACCCGGTTCCAGGGCCAGCCGTCGCCCGGTTCGATGGCCTGCGAGGCGACGAGGAAACGCCCGAGGCCGCCGACGGCCTCGATGGTCTCGAGCTGCCCCATGAGGCACATGTCGAAGCCGATGAGGTCGAGGCGGGTGGCGCCGACGGCGTCGAGACCCGCGCGGGTGGCGCTGCGCAGCTCTTCCAGCGTCAGGTGATCGTGACCGCTCGGGCTGCCGGGCGCCGCGTCGTCGTTGACCAGATTCGACCAGCCGCCGCCGTGGTTCCAGAACACGAGCCCCGTGCGCTCGGCGGGGAAGCGCGCCAGCCCGTCGCGGACGAAGGCTTCCAGCACTGCCGGATCGCCCATGTTGATCTCGCCGTAGTCCTCGAGCAGCTCGGAAGCGAGGCCGAGAGACCGATCGGGTCTGATCCGATAGAGCCTGGCACCTGTCCAGTCGTCCCAGTCGGCCGTGAAGCCCTCGGCCCGATCCACGAGGACCAGTACCTCGACGCCTTCGCCGGGATGACCCGCCTCCATCTCCTCGAGATCCGAGAGTGCGAAGGGCTCGAGGTTGTTGTCACCGTCGAGATAGACGAGCAGCGTCCAGTCGCGCTCAGCGGCGCGGGCAGCGAGCGCGGCCGTCAGGAGCAGCAGGAACAGGGCGAAGCGCCCTGCCGTATCCCGGATCGCCCTGATTCCGATCCCTGCCATCGTGCACCCCCCGTACAACTGCGAGACCGCCGGAGCGACCGACGGACGGGCAGAGTCCACGCGGATGCTACCTGAAGGTCGGAACCGTCAGGCCGTCACGGATCGTCGGCCGCGCCGAGTTCGGCGAGATCCTCCCCGCGGACGAGGACGACACCGGCGCCGCCCTGCTCTAGCTCCGGCCAGACGAGCGGCAGTCCGGGAAAGCGCCGCCCGAGGGCCGGCGCCGAATTGCCCAGTTCCAGCACCAGCAGCCCGTCGCGATCCATGCGGGAGGCAAGCTGCGGCAGCCAGGCCGCGACCAGATCGAGTCCGTCTTCACCGCCAGCGAGCGCCAGCGACGGCTCGTGCCGGAATTCGGCGGGCATGGCCGCGAGGTCCGCGGCGTCGACGTAGGGCGGATTGCAGAGCACGAGATCGAACTGCGCGTCCGAAGCGATCGCGGCGAGGCCGTCGGAAGCAAGCGTGTGCACGCGGTCGCCCAGTGCGAACCGTTCCACGTTGCGCGCAGCGACGGCCAGCGCGTCGGCCGAGACGTCCGCGAGCACCACCTCCGCATCGGGCCAGGCGAGCGCCGCGAGGATGCCGAGGCAGCCGCTGCCCGTGCACAGATCGAGGATGCGTCGCGGCGACGCGTCGCCGAGCCAGGGATCGAGGCCCTCGTCGAGGAGCTGGGCGATGGGTGAACGCGGGATCAGCACGCGCTCGTCGACGATGAATTCGACGCCGATCTGCCAGGCACGGCCCACCAGATAGGGAACGGGGATGCGCTCCTCGACGCGCCGGCGGATGGCGGCGGCGAGGGCCTCGCCCTCGGCCGCCGTGAGGCGGGCATCGAGCATGGGCTCCAGCCGGTCCGGCGGAACGCGCAGCCAGCCGCCGACGAGCGCCACGGCCTCGTCCCAGGGCTCGTCGGTGCCGTGGCCGTAGTGGAGTTCGGCGCGATCGAACTCCGTGTTCGCATAGCGGATCCAGTCACGGATCGTGACCAGCTCCGAGGAAACGCGGGCATGGCTGCCGCGAGGCCCACTCATGAATCGCGCTCCTCGACCAGGGTCCCGGGATCGATGCGGCCCGCGACGAGGGCCTCCTTGGCGCGCCGGTCCAGGCGCTTCACCGCCGCTTCCAGGCGCGACGCCTCGCTGCGATCGCGCGCCGGCATCCGGAACACGATCTTCAGCGGACCACGACCGCGCAGCGCGCGGGCCCCACGCGAACTGCCGGAGTGCTCACGGAGGCGGCGTTCGGGATCGGTGCTGATGCCCGTGTACAGCGTGCCGGAGCCGGTACGCACGAGATAGAGCTGCCAGCCCGAGGACTCCGCTTCGCTCACGTCACGACCCGGGTGAAGGCGCCCTGCCAGGCGACGTCGTCTTCGGCCTCGAGGAGCACGGCGTCGGCGGGCTCGAAATCCAGCCTTTCGTCGCAGAGCCAGTCGCACAGAGCCGGCAACAGCGGCAGGTGCGAGACGAGCAGGACCATGCCGCAGCCGGCGGCGAGTTCGAGCAGGCGCGGACCCGCCGCGTCTGCATGGTGTCCCGGCACGAAGGCGGCGTCCTCGAGACGCCGTGCGGCGGGCCAGCGCTCGGCGCAGAGCGCGGCGGTCTGCCGGGCGCGCAGCAGCGGCGAGTGCACGAGCAGCGCGGGCGCCGGCCAGGGCCGCTCGAGCGTGGCGCGTACCGCCGCGACGCCGTGCGCCGCGAGCGCTGGATCGTGATCCCGGGACTCCGCATGGCCGTGACGCATCAGCAACAGGCGCATGCTCAGGCCCGGTTCCCCTCGACGAACTCCACGTCGTGGCGCTGCTCCGCGAGCATGAGACGGATGAGCACCTCGGCGAGTGGACGCCCCTCGAAGAGGATCTCGTGCAACCCCTGAACGATCGGCATGTCCACGCCGAGAGCCTGCGCGCGGCGATGGACGACGGCGATGGTGTTCACGCCCTCGGCGAGGCGCCCGAGCGCCTGCTGCGCCGCCTCGAGGCTGCGCCCCTCGCCGACGGCCCGCCCGAGGCTGAAGTTCCGCGACAGGGGCGAGCTGCAGGTCACCATCAGGTCGCCGACGCCGGCGAGGCCGAGGAAGGTCATGGGGTCGGCGCCGAGGCGTGCGGCGAGACGGCTCATCTCGCCGAGACCACGCGTCACGAGCATGGCCGACGTGTTCTGGCCGGCGCCGAGGGCGGCGGCCATGCCGGCCGCGATGGCGTAGATGTTCTTCAGGGCACCGGCCAGCTCCACGCCCTGCATGTCGGGGTTCGAGTAGACGCGGAAGGAACGTGAGTGGACCGTCGCCTGCACGAAGTCGCGCAGGGCGGCATCAGGTGACGCCACGACCGTTCCCGTGAAGCTGCCGGAGGCGATCTCCTCGGCGATGTTGGGACCCGAGAGCACGCCGATCCGCGCCGCCGGGCAATGCCGCGCGAGCAGATCGCTCATGGTGAGGAACGCACCATCCGCGGCATCCGCGGCGGGCACCAGCCCCTTCGTGGTGCTGAGGAGAAAGGTCCCCGGTGAGAGGTGGGGAGCGATGCCCGCCGCCACCTCCTCGAAGGACGCGCTCGGAATCGCCACGAACACGAGCGCCGCGTCGGCGACGGCCGCCTCGAGATCCGTCACCGGCCGCACGCCGTCGCGCAGCGCGTGGCCCGGGAGATAGCGCCGGTTCTCGCGCAGGCGCGCCATCTCCGCGGCGCGCTCCGCATCGCGGAGCCAGAGGTCCACGCGGTGGCCCCGGGCGGCGACGATGTTGGCGATGACGGTGCCGAAGTTGCCGGCGCCGATCACCGCCACGCGGCAGGGCGCCGCGCCGGCCTCGCTCATGTCCCCTCCCGCCGGGCGCTGGTTCGTTCCGACGCCCGATCGTGCCTCAGTTCAGCTCGGCGAGCAGGCGGTTGATACGCGCCACATAGGCCGCCGGGTCCTCCAGAGCCTCGCCTTCCGCGAGCTGCGCCTGCGCGAGCAGGACCTCCGCGAGATCCGCCGCGCGGGCGTCGTCGGCCTCCGCCGCGAGGCGGCGGACCAGCACGTGCTGCGGGTTGATCTCGAGGATCGGCTTCATCTCCGGCACGTCCTGTCCCGCATCCTGCAACAGTTTGCGCATCTGCGGGCCGAGATCGTCGTCACGCACCACCAGGCAGGCCGGCGACTCGGTCAGGCGGCGCGTCGTGCGGACTTCATCCACCCGCTCGCCGAGCGCCTCCCTGATGCGCGCCACGGCGCCTTCGGACTCCTTCTGCGCCTCCTCGCCCTGCTCCGCCTCCGGCTCCTCCTCGATGCCGAGCGCCGCGAGGTCGAGCTCGCCGCGCGCGACGTCCTTGAGCTCCTTGCCGTCGAACTCGCGCAGCTGACTCATGAGCCACTCGTCGAGACGATCCGTGAGCAGGAGGACCTCGATGCCGTGCTTGCGGAACAGCTCCAGGTGCGGAGAGCCCTTGGCGGCAGCGAAGCTGTCGCCGGTGACGTACCAGATCTCCTTCTGCCCCGCCTTCATGCGCTCGACGTAGGCGGCGAGGGACTGATCCTGCTTCGCCTCGCCGCTGTGCGTGCTCGCGAAGCGCAGCAGCCCCGCGATGCGCTCGCGGTTGGCGAAGTCCTCGGCCGGGCCTTCCTTCAGCACCTGACCGAGTTCGTCCCAGAAACCCTGATAGACCTCGGCGTCGTCCTTCGCGAGCTTCTCCAGCATGTCGAGCACGCGCTTGGTGAGCGCACCCCGGATCGAATCGACGCGCTCGTCCTGCTGCAGGATCTCGCGCGAGACGTTCAGCGGCAGGTCCGCGGAGTCGACCACGCCCCGCACGAAGCGCAGGTACAGGGGCAGGAACTGCTCGGCGTCGTCCATGATGAAGACGCGCTTCACGTAGAGCTTCAGGCCCCTGGGAGACTCGCGATTGTAGAGATCGAAGGGCGCACGCTTCGGCACGTACAGGAGCGAGGTGTACTCGTACTTGCCTTCGACCCGGTTGTGGGACCAGGTGATCGGATCCTCGAAGTCGTGCGAGACGTGGTGGTAGAACTCCGTGTACTCCTCGTCCGAGACGTCCTTGCGCGGACGGGTCCAGAGCGCCCGCGCGTCGTTGACGGTCTCGAACTCCACGGCCGGCGCGGCGTCGTCCTCGTCGCCCTCCTCGACCGCCGGCGCCTCCTTCGCCAGCTGCACGGGGATCGCGATGTGGTCCGCGTACTTCTTGATCACCGAGCGCAGACGGAAGGGCTCGAGGAACTCGCTCGCATCGGACTTGAGATGCAGGACCACGGTGCTGCCACGCTCGGCGCGCTCGATCGGCTCGAGGTCGTAGTCGGCCTCGCCGGTCGAGCTCCAGCACCAGCCCTCGCCGGCCGGCGCCCCCGCACGCCGTGTCTCGACGGAGACGCGATCGGCGACGATGAAGGACGAGTAGAAGCCGACACCGAACTGGCCGATGAGCTGCGCGTCCTTCTTCTGGTCACCGGTCAGTTGCTCGAGGAACCGCGCGGTACCGGACCGGGCGATCGTGCCGAGGTTCTCGATCAGTTCCTCGCGGCTCATGCCGATGCCGTTGTCGGTGATGCGCAGTTCCCGGGCCTCGGCGTCGAGCTCGATACGGATGTGCAGCTCCGGATCCTCCTCGAGCAGCTCGGGCCGGGCGAGGGCCTCGAAGCGCAGCTTGTCCGTCGCGTCGGAGGCATTCGAGACGAGTTCCCGCAGGAAGACCTCCCGGTTCGAGTACAGCGAGTGGATCATCAGCTTCAGCAGCTGCTTCGCCTCGGTCTCGAAACCGAGCGTGACCTTCTCCTCGCGGCCCGTCGCGTCGTTGCGTTCGGCGGTGTCGGCAGTCATGGGTTCCTCCTCGGAAGACTCGCCAGCGAGTGGGGTCGACCGGCCGCCGTTTCAAGGCGGCGCTACGCGATCGGGGAACGATCGATGTCGAAGATGTTGTACATGTGTCGAAGATTCTGTACACATGTCAAAAATCTTGTACATCGGGTGTCCCGCCATGAACGACTGGAGCTTCAACGAGAAGTCGCTCGTCGCCACCATCCTGGCGCAGGTTCTGACCGCGACCTTCTACTTCGAGGAAGTGCGCGCGATGCTGGCCAGCGGCAATCGGGACGTGGGCGACATCGCCGTGGTCGCCATCATCGCCGTCATCCTGCTGATAGTGATCGAGGCCGGCTACCATGCCGTCATGGCCGCTCGCGGCGACGTCGAGACCGACGACGAGCGGGATCAGGGCGTTCGGCTGCGCGGCTCGGCGCTGCAGAGACGGCTCCTCGAGATCGGCGTCATCACCGTGATCGGCCACATCGCCTTCGGTAGCCTGTTCGCGCCGGAGCGTGTCGATCTCTTCCTGATCGGAAACCTGCTCCTCGCCGTACTCGTCGCGGCGGAACTGGCAGCTCGCGGCTTCGAACTCTGGCTCTACCGGCGTGGGTTCTGAGTTCGTGGTCGGGAAGGCGAGCAGCCTCGGCAACGACCTTCGCGCGCTGCGAGAGCTCCGCGGCGGCATGACGCAGCAGGCCCTCGCGGATGCCGTCGGCGTCTCACGGCAGACCATCATCGCCATCGAGCGCAACAAGTACTCGCCGTCCCTCGAGGTGGCCTTCCGCATCGCTCGGGCGCTGGACGTATCGCTCACGGAAGCCTTCTGGCTCGCAGACTGATGGAGAGGAATCCCGCATGCTGACGATCGCGAACGTCCTCCTGGCCCTGGCCGTCCTGTCGCTGGTCCGCGGCCTCGTGCTGCAGTGGCCCCTGCGCCGGGCGGACGCGCCCACCACCGCCGAGCTCGCCCGTGAGCCCACGCCCGAACTCCGCCGCGGCCGCCGCTACAGCCTGCTCGGCGCGGTGCTGTTGTTCGCCAGCGTCACGCTGCGCCTCGCTGCGGGATCATGAACGGGCGCCCCCCTTCCCCAGCGCTTCGAGGTCGACGGGCGTCGGTGGCCGCAGCTCGCGCTGCCGCGCCATGACGCGCAGCGCCCCGAACACGCCGATCGCGGCGAACAGCACACCTCCCAGCGCCTGTCCCACCAGCACGCCCGGCGCCCCCATGAGCGTGCTGCCGACGAGCACGAAGGGGATGGTGCCGAGCGTGTTGCGTCCCCAGTTCACCCAGGTCGAGTAGAGCGGACGCCCCAGATTGTTGAAGGCGGCATTCGCGACGAAGATCGCCGCGTTGAAGAAGAACAGCAGCGCGAGCGGGCCGCAGAACCAGAACAGCAGCTCGCGCATCACGCCGTCCGCTTCGAACAGCACGGCGAGCGGATCGCGCAGCAGGTACAGCAGCAGGCTCGCCAGCAGCACGTAGCCGCCCGCGAAGCGCAGGCCCTCGAGGAAGGCCTGCTGCACGCGGTCGTGCTGCCGGGCACCGAAGTTCTGGCCGATGATCGGGCCGATCGCCCCGGAGAGGGCGAACACGACTGCGAAGGACATGGGCGCGAGGCGCGAGACGATCGCCATGCCGGCGACGGCTGCCTCGCCGTGTTCCGCCATGGCACGGGTGACGAAACCATTGCCGACGGGCGTCGCGACGTTCGTGAGCATCGCCGGTCCGGCGATGGCCACGAGTGCGGGCAGGCGCGCACGGAAACCTGCGAGATCGAAGCGCGCGAGCGCCTGGTGCCGGTGGAGGAGCGGCC
>JAZBPO010000336.1:0-3323 GCA_036351675.1 Pseudomonadales bacterium | reverse complement strand
CGCCGCGCCAGCACCTTCGCCCGCGCCCGCCGGTGGGCGAGGGGCCCGAAGTCCACCAGCGCCGCGCCGAGGAAGGGCAGCGCGACCACCCAGACCCGGAAGCCGGCCCAGTCGTCAGATCCGATGCCGGCGGCCGCCGTCGCCGCGAGGCCTCCGCAGACGAGCGCCACGCTCATCACCAGGCGCCAGATCGAGACCCGCTCGGGCACCTCGACGGTGCCGCGCTCGAAGCGCACGAAGAGGAACACGAAAGGCAGCGTCGCGAGCGCGAACAGCGCGAGCCACAGCGGGCGCGTGAGCCACCACTCGAGCGTGCCGGGCACGGCCTCGAGGCCCACACCGAGACCCCAGGCGCCGGCCGTGAGCAGCACGGACGCGGTCAGGTGCCAGAGATAGAGGCTCATGATCATGCCGTTCACGAGGATCACGGCGGTCCAGGCCGTGGTGCGCGCGAGCAGGCGGCGACCGAGCGGTTCGAGGGCGAGTACGAGCCCGGCCTGGAACACGCCGAGGGCGAAGATCGACAGCTTCGGCGGCATGGAATTGGTGATCTCCTGACCGGGCACGCCGATGAAGGAGATCGGGTACGGCCCGAGGAACACTAGCGCGCAGAGCGCCGCGAGGCCCCCGGCGGCGAGTGCGAGGCGGCGCCCCGTGCCCTCGAGGCGACCGGCCTGCCACGCGTAGCCGAGCTGGTGCATGCCGGCCCAGACGAAGACGAAGTTCGCGTAGGCCACGACGTCGAAACCGAGACCGAGATTCACGTAGTCGACGAGCGCGGCAGCGGCCAGCAGGCCGAAGAAGGAACCCATGCCGAAGCGGACCCAGAGCGCCCGCGTCAGCGGCACGAGCGCCACCACGAGCAGGTACACGGCGAGGAACCAGACCGGGATCAGCGCGAGGCTGGACGCGAGTGCGATGGTCTCCTGCGCCATGCCGAAGGCCCGCGCACCGGAGATGAACACCACCCAGGCGAGGAACAGCGGGAGCACCGGATTGATCAGGCGCTGGATGCGGCCAACGAGCCAGTTGGAGTAGCTGCCGCCCCGGCGCTGCGTCGCGGCCCAGGACACGCCGTTCGAGTAGCCGCCGACGAAGAAGAAGATGGGCATGACCTGGAAGGCCCAGGTCAGCCACTGGGTCCAGGGCTGGACGCCGAGCAGGTTCTGCGCAACGAGGACGCCGTCCTCGACGTGCGTGGCAGCCACCAGCCAGTGGCCGACGATCACGGCGAGGATCGACAGGGCGCGCAGGAAGTCGACGTAGCGATTGCGCTCGGCCGGCGTCTGCTCCGCGAGCGCCTTCGCCTGCTGCCAGAGGCCGCCGCGGGGCGGACGTGCAGTCGTTGCGGTCATGGGTCTGCTCCGATTCGTGGGTTGGGCGGACGGCCTCAGAGCACCAGGCGGCGCTCGAGGAACTCCGGCGGGATCTCGGGGAAGGCGGCGCGCAGCGAGGCGACGGCGCGCGGCGTGACGAGGGCGGAGAGCAGGGCCGCGATCAGCGGCGGGATCAGGGGCGTCATGGGTCGTGCTCCGTGAGGTGTGATGGGCCGATCCTGCTGGCGGGTATCACCCTAGACAACCGCATCCGAAAAGGGCGTACCATTCGAGCCATCAGGTATCGAAAATCGATACTCCGTGGCCGAAAGCACCCAGCTCCTCGACGCCCTCAAGCGCGTCCTCCGCGAACGCGGCATCACCTACGCCATGGCCGCGAAGGCCCTCGGGCTGTCCGAGGCCAGCGTCAAGCGCCTGTTCTCGCAGCGCACCTTCACGCTCGAACGCCTCGATGCGCTGTGCGCGTTCGCGGGCATCGACTTCGCCGAGCTGGTCGCCCGCGCGGAGTCGGACCGCGCCCGCCTCGAGGAGATGAGCGAGGCGCAGGAGCGCGCCCTGGTCGAGGACCCGCTGCTGCTGTTGACCATGGTCTGCGCGCTCAACCGCTGGTCCTTCGAGCGCATCCTCGAGGAGTACACGCTCGCCGAGACGGACCTCGTGCAGCGCTTCGCACGCCTCGATCGCCTCGGCCTGCTCGAGCTGCTGCCCGAGAACCGCTACCGCCTGCGCCTGACACGGACCTTCCACTGGCGCGCGAACGGGCCGATCCAGCGCTTCTTCATGGACGCGGTGATGGACGACTTCCTCGCGGCCGAGGGCAGCGGCGCCAAGCGACTGCGCTTCGTCTGGGGCCAGCTCTCCGCCGTGCACGCCCAGCAGCTCGAGCGCGGCATCGAGCGCCTCGTCGCGGACTTCGAGGGCCTCGCCGACACGGCCGCGCGCACGGAAGACGCGGACCGCCTCGGCAGCAGCCTGCTCATCGGCTTCCGGCGCGACTGGGAACCGGCGCAGCTGCGCGCCCTGCGGCGCCCGCCGGATCGGGGCGACGCCTGACGGGCGCCCTGCGCGTCGTCAGGCCACGAGACCCTCGCGGCCGTGCGGCGCGCGCCAGTCGATCTCCGGCCCCTTCGGCAGGATGCCCGGCGGGCGCGAGCCGTAGTAGATGCCCTTGATGGCGTCGATGTCGACGACCTCCGCGACGCCCGGCTGCGCGTACAGATCGCGCGTGTAGGGCCAGAGGTTCGGGAAGTCCACGAGCCGCTGGCGGTTGCAGCGGAAGGCGCCGTGGTAGCCGACGTCGAAGCGCACGAGCGTGGAGAACAGGCGCCAGTCCGCTTCCGTGATCGCATCGCCGCAGAGATAGCGGCGCTCGGCGAGCCGTGCATCGAGCGCGTCGAGCGCCCCGAAGAGCACGTCGAAGGCCTCGTCGTAAGCGCGCTGGGAACGGGCGAAGCCACAGCGGTACACGCCGTTGTTCACCTTCTCGTAGATCTCGGCGTTGAGCGCGTCGATCTCCGCCGCGCGTTCCGCCGGGTAGTAGCGCTCGGGGCGCACGCCGGGCAGATGGTCGAAGGCCGCGTCGAGCATGCGGATGATCTCCGCCGACTCGTTGTTGACGATGGTCCCGGCGTGGAGGTCCCAGAGCACGGGGACGGTGCAGCGCCCGGTGAATTCCGGGTCGGCGGCGCGATAGACGTCGTGCATGTGGCGCGCACCGAGGATCGGCTCGGGCTCGGCGCCGAAGGTCCAGCCCTCGGGGCCCGCGCCCGGCTCCGTGAAGGAGATGCCGATCACGCCGTCCAGGCCCTTCAGGGCGCGGTAGAGGATCGTGCGCCAGGCCCAGGGGCAGCCCGCGTTCACGAACAGGTGGTAGCGACCGGCCTCGGCCGGAAAGCGGCCGTCGTCCGCGCCGATCCGGTCGCGGAAGGTGCTCACCTCGCGCTCGAAGGCGCCGCCGCGGTCCGTCCGCGCGGCGTCCTCTGTGGT
>JAZBPO010000335.1:0-13103 GCA_036351675.1 Pseudomonadales bacterium | reverse complement strand
TCGCGCGCACAGTCGAGCGCAGCGCGGTCGAGCAGGTCCGGCGGCGCCGGCGTCCAGCACGCGTCGAGGCCGACCAGGACGCCGGCCACGGCCTGCGCCGTGATCTCGACGCGCAGGCCGGGGCGCACGTCGACTGCCTCGGTGACGGTGACGACGGCCGTCACGGCGCACGCTCCGCGGTCGGGTCGCCGAACAGGGCGCGGGCCGCGCGATCGCCGAGGGCCTCGAGGTCGGCGTCGACCAGGTGCGAGTAGCGGGCCGTCTGGCTCGGATCGGAGTGCCCCAGCGCGCGCTGGATCGCCGCGAGGTTCGCGCCCGCGGCAGCCAGGGCGCTGGCAAACGAGTGCCGGAGGTCGTGGACGCGGACGTCGTCCAGGCCGGCCTGCGCACGCGCACGGCGCCAGCTCGGCCAGCCGGTCGGCAGTGGCCTCGGCCTCCAGGGCCGCCGCGAGGGCTTCGTGGGCGTCGGTCATGCCGTCACCTCCTGCGCCAGCACCCGGAGCGCACCAGCTCGGTCGGTGCCCGACAGCTCCGCCAGCACATCGAGGCCGAACGCCAGCACCGTCGCCGCGATCTCGTGCTCGGTGAGGCCGCCGGCAGCGTGCGCGGTCGCCAGCTCCGCAAGGTCCGCACGAAGGTCGGCCGCCATGCAGCGGATGCGCGGGTCGTCGTCGAGCAGGCCCCAGTCGGTCATGGGCGGGGCTCCTCGGTGGCCTGAACACACAACCCAGCACCGCCTGTAGCTGCGCCTACGGCATGGCAGATTCTTAGAGGTGTCTGCTGAGCGGACATCCGATGTCCGGTGAGCGGACATCAGATTCCGTTTTCACGGCGCCCACGTGCGGTAGTCGAAAGAGGGCGTCCGCGTCGCGCTGGTGTGCTTCGTGTCGTTCAGCGGGCGCCAGGTGAGGGCGTACTGCGTCGGCCGTGAAGGGTTCCGTGCGGCCTGCGCCGTCATGACGATGAGGCCGCGCTTCTCCAGCTCGGCGAGGCCGCGCGAGTGTGCATCGGCGCTCCGGACGCCCCGCTCCCTCGCCTGCTGGCGAGTCAGCCCGAGCGCCCCGTTGTTGCTGCCCGTGAACTCCGCGGCGAGCAACACCAGAAGACGGAACGTCGCGTGATCGAGGTCGACGACGGCCGGGGAGAAGAGCACCTCTACGGGGACCTGCGCGTGTCTCGGCGCGGTCTTCCGGCCGCGCTGGAATCTCGCACCCACGGATCACGCCCGCCCCCCGAGTGCGCGCTCGCGGGCCTCCCCCGAGATGGCGTACTCCCTGACGCGCCGGAGACGGCCGCGGGCGTCGCGGTACTCGCGCCAGCGGGACTCGATGGGCACGCCCTTGCTGCGCATGGACGCGACGTAGGTCCTCAGGTTCGGATTGCCGATCTCGGCGGCCACGTCCATCACGCTGGCCCAGCGGCCGGTGATCGCGTCGAGGCATTGGCGCTCGACGTCGCCGAGGGTCGTGCTACGCTGCCGGTCGCTGGTGCCCCCCAGCCTCGCGCCGTCGCGTTCCGTCAGGACCGGCGGCGCACTCACGTGTGCGCCCTCCGTCCCTGTGCCTTTTCGTCGACGAAGGCGAACAGCTCCGCCTCGTCAATGCGCGACGTGTTCGGGCCGATTCGGATTGCTTGCGGGAAGCCGGGCTCCGTCTTCGCCAGGCGATAGGCGGTGGAGACGTGGACGCCGAGGATTTCGGCGACCTGCGGCCAGGTCAGGAGTCTGCGTGCTGCCATGGTGTCACTCTCACTCTGTGGAGGTGACACCCATTCAGTAGCATGGCCGCGCGTGCGTCGATGGGAAAACCGCAGACAGTGCTACTGGTTTTCCCCCTGGCCAGAAGCGGCCCGCTCCTGCGCGGCGGAGCGCGCCAAGTCCCCGACGCCTCCGCGGTCAGGCTCGCCAGCGAGCGCGAACGCGATCGCCAACGCGCGGCCGTAGCCGTGGTCCACGCTGACGCTCTGCGCGGGCGGCCCCACGCAGTCGTGCCAGGCGTGCGCGACTTCGCGCGCCAGCCAGCGCGCGGGGGCGCCGCGCAGCCCCTTGCGCGGCCTCGACGGCAGGCCCCCGAGCACGGCCGAGAGAGCGGCGGCCGTCTGCTCGAGGGTCCGTGCGCGGCCGGCCAGGTCGTGCTCGGCACGCTTGCGCGGGTCTTCCTCGATCTCGGCTCGTCGGCGGTAGACTTCCTCCGCAGAGAGCAGCTCCCTGGCGATCGTCACACCGGGGCGCGGCGTCCAGGGGATTGCGCGCCCGATCGCGCCGGCCACGGCCTCGCCGAGCGGTTCGCGCCAGGGGCGCTCGATGATGCGCGCTGCGGTCTGCAGGGCCGCGGCGAGGTCGCGCAGACGCTGCTCCTCCTCATCCAGCGCCGCCGCGGTCAGTCGCGGCCTGACGGAGTAGGCCCGCGCGGCGCCCTTCACAGCAGCCGCGAGCGACGTGGTATCGGCGTCGGCACGCACGGCGCGGGCCAGCGTAGCCAGCTCCTCGAGCAGCAGATTCACGCCCGGACCGCCACGACAGCGCCACCAGCGCCCGCGCCCTCGGCGAAGCGGGCCCATTCGGCCATCAGGCGGCGCCGCTTCTCGAGCAGATCGCCGCGGCGGTAGGCGCGCTCGGTGCCGGACTCGATGACGTGCGCCAGCGCCATCTCGCACACGTCGCGGGCGTAGGCGGTGCGTTCGGCCGTCCAGTCCCGGAACGTCGAGCGGAAGCCGTGGACGGTCACGGGGACGCCCATGCGCTTCAGAACGGCGCCGAGGGAGGCGTCGGAGAGCTGGCCGCCCCGGGCGCCGGGGAACACCAGGTCGGAGCCGGCGAAGCGCGGAAGGGCCTCCAGGAGCGCCAGGGCGGGCTCGGAGAGCGGGACGCGGTGTTCCTTGCCCGCCTTCATGCGGTCACGGGGAACAGTCCAGACGGCGCCCTCCCGGTCGATCTCCGCCCACGTCGCGCCGCGCACCTCGCCAGAGCGCGCCGCGGTGAGGATCGCGAACTCGACGGCGCGGGCCGCCATGCCGTCGCGGCCCCGGAGGGCGGTGACGAAGCCGGGAAGGTCATCGAAGGGCAGGGCGGCGAAGTGCGACACCCTCGCGACCTTCGAGGGCGCGGGGAACACCTGGTCAAGATGGCCCTTCCACCGCGCCGGGTTGTCGCCCTCGCGGTGGCCGGCGACGGTGGCCCACGAGAGCACCGCCTCGATGCGCCCGCGGACGCGGGAGGCGGTCTCGGTCTTCGTCGTCCAGATCGGCTCCAGGGCGGCGACGACGTGCGCGAGCTCCACGTCCGCCACCGGGACGGTACCGAACACGGGATGCGCGTAGGTCTCCAGCGTCGTGCGCCACTGCGCCGCGTGCTTCGGGTTGCGGAACTCGGCTTCCCTGAGCGCGAGGTAGGCGTCCGTGGCGTCCGCGAACGTCATCCGCCGCTGAGCGGCCACCAGCGCCGCCCTCGCGGCCTTGCGCTCCTCGGCGGGGTCGCGGCCGGCCTCGATCAGCTCGCGGGCGTGGCGGGCCTTCTCGCGCGCTCTGGCGAGGGTCACGGCGGGGTAGGGGCCGAGGCCCATCTCCCGGCGCCGTGCGCCGACCATCGTCCGCAGCAGCCACGACGCGGCCAAAGTCGGCTTCACGTTCAGGTAGAGCCCGGCGACGCCCCCGACAGCGTGGCAGCCCTTCCGCGCGGCCAGGCGGCGCACCTCTACCGCGGACAGCTCCTTCGCTCGCTTCGGCATGTCTCGACCCTCCGCCGTTCGTCGGTCCCACCATTGGGCCCACCGAATCGACTTGCGCTAGGGTGCTACACCGTGCGACTGTCTGCAACGGGTTGAGAGTTCGAAGGGTCGAGGATTCAGGGAGTTACGCGAGCGGATGAGACTTCCTGCCTAACGGCGATACCCGGCCGCAGCAGGCACCCTCTCCGCCATCCCGATGCCTCGACTGGTGGTCCGCGCGTCCCGCGGACAGCCGCCCTTCTTTTCCTTCCCTTTGCCGGACCGACTCGCTAGATTCGGACGACGAGGCCCGCGTGCGCGGGCTCAGACGGGGGGATTCCCTCCGGCAGAACGCGGGATGCGCGACGGAATGCGTCCCCTGCGGTGTGGGTCGGAATCGGGTGCCGATCCAGCGGGAACACCGGTGAGTCGTTCGCACGCGCCCCACGGCGCGAGCCGGCAGGGAAGTCGAAGGGGAACGCCTCGCCATGGCCGAGAAGTACAGGATCGCTGTCGTCGGCTCGGGGCCCGGTGGTCTCAGCGCCGCCGCCCACGCGGCCGAGCTCGGCGTCTCGCACGTCCTGCTCGAGAAGACCGCGCTCCACGCCGACACCATCCAGAAGTACCAGAAGGGCA
Source organism: Pseudomonadales bacterium (assembly GCA_036351675.1). Classification (GTDB taxonomy): domain Bacteria; phylum Pseudomonadota; class Gammaproteobacteria; order Pseudomonadales; family Azotimanducaceae; genus JAZBPO01. Next base: position 8,763 of record JAZBPO010000335.1, on the reverse strand, counting down.
AGCACGTCATGGCGGAGCCGAACGTGCTTCCGCTGCGCAGCCCCGTCCCCTTCGAGCAGGGTACGCGCGAGGCCATCCTCGACGGCTGGGGAGCCTCGCTCCGCGAGCATTCCGTCAACGTCCGCTATCGGGCCGGTGTCGCGGCCATCGAGGGACAGAAGGGGGATTTCCGCCTCACGCTGGACGACGGCGAGGTGGTCGAGGCCGAGCACGTCGTTCTCGGCATCGGCGTGCAGGGCAATCCGCGCCGCCTGGGCGTCGACGGTCAGGACGCGCCCTTCGTGCAGTACCAGCTCGACGATCCGGACGAGTACAGGGGCGAGACCATCGTCGTCGTCGGTGCCGGCGACGCGGCGATCGAGAACGCCGTAGCGCTGTCCCGGAACAACGACGTCTACATCGTCAATCGCCGCGACGAGTTCGCACGCGCGAAGGACGGCAACGTCGCGTTGATCACCGCTGCCATCGACGCCGGCGACGTGAAGTGCCTCTACGGCACCAACCCGGCGAAGGTGGAGATCGGCGACTTCGACGGCAAACCCGGCCGCTTCACCCTTTCGACGCCCACCGGCGAGGCCGTGATCGCCGTCGACCGGATCATCGCCCGCCTCGGGGCCGTGCCGCAGCGCAAGCTCGTCGAGTCCTTCGGCGTCGAGTTCCCGAATGCCGACGCGAACGCCCTGCCCGTACTCTCCACGCAGTACGAATCGAACGTACCCGGCATGTACATCATCGGCGCGCTCGGCGGCTACCCGCTGATCAAGCAGGCGATGAATCAGGGCTACGAGACCGTCGAGTACATCCTCGGCAACAGGATCCAGCCCGCGGACCATCCGCTGCTCGAGAAGAAGTTCGAGGCGCTGCCCTACGGCCTCGAGGTCGACGAGGTGCTGAGCCTCATGCAGGAGCGCATCCCGATCTTCGCCGGCGTCAACCCGCTGACCTTCCGCGAGGTGATGCTCGATTCGGAAGTCCACGTCCTCGAGAACGGCGCCGAGGTCTTCCGGAAGAACGACTACACCAACAGCTTCTACACGATCCTCGACGGTCACGTGGAGATCGAGGTGGGGCCCGAGGTCCGCATCCGCTCCGGTCAGGGCAACTTCTTCGGCGAGATCTCCCTGCTCTCCGGCCGGCGGCGTTCCTGTACCGTCTACTCGGGCAGCGTGTGCGTGCTCGTCGAGACGCCGCGCAAGACCATGAACAAGCTGCGCAGTTCCGTCGATGCGGTGCAGCGGGTCCTGGACGAGACCTTCATCCTGCGCACGATCCAGCAGCGCTTCGCGCCGAACGTGTCCATCGAGGAGCTGCGGCCCATCGCCCAGGCCGCGCGCATCAACCAGTACAAGCCGGGAGAGGTGATCTTCACGGAGGGCACGGAGGCGGACGCCCTGCATCTGATCCGCTCCGGGTCCGTCACCATCGCCAAGAGCTTCGATGGCCGCGAGATCCCCATGAACTACCTCGCGGCCGGCAACTACGTCGGCGAGATGGGACTCCTCGGTAACAGCACCCGCTCGGCGACGGTGCGCGCCACCGTCAAGACCGAGACGATCTCGCTGGATTCGGGGACCTTCCTCGATCTGGTCTCCAAGTCGCCCGAACTCCTCGAGTCCATGCAGGACGAGGTGAAGCAGCGCACCCAGCAGAACGTGCGCCTGCAGTCGGACGCGGCGTCCGGGGACATGCTCAGCTTCCTCATGCAGCAGGGCCTCGGCGAAGCCACGGACGTGCTCCTGATCGACAAGGAGCTCTGCGTGGGCTGCGACAACTGCGAGGTGGCCTGTGCGGAAACGCACGACGGCACCTCCCGCCTGAATCGCAAGGCCGGCGCCGTCTTCGCACACGTCCACGTGCCGACGTCCTGTCGCCACTGCGAGGACCCGCACTGCATGAAGGAATGCCCGCCCGATGCGATCAAGCGTGCGCCGGGCGGCGAGGTGTTCATCCAGGACAACTGCATCGGTTGCGGCAATTGCGAGCGCAACTGTCCCTACGGCGTGATCCAGATGGCCTATACGCCACCGAAGAAGCCGGGCATCTGGAGCTGGTTGCTGTTCGGGGCGGGTCCGGGGCCCGGGCAGGCGCATGATGCGAAGGGCACCGCACGCAGCGCCGACGATCAGAAGAAGGCGGTGAAGTGCGACATGTGCAAGGACCAGAAGGGCGGCCCCGCCTGTGTGCGGGCCTGTCCGACGGGCGCGGCGCTGCGTCTTTCGCCCGAGGAATTCGTGGAGATGGTGAGCGCACGGACCGCCTGAGGGGCGGCGATGGGGGGCCGGCGGGGGGCGCCGGGACGGGGGCCGGGGGAAGATGCATACGTCGTTCGTGACATATCAGGGCGGGCGCTGGTTCTGGATCGCCAGCCTGCTCAGCCTGCTCGCCATCGCGGCCTATGCGTGGCACGAGGTGCCGGAGCCGCCCAACGGTGGAACCTGGCTCGGCTACACGCTCGGCACGATCGGTGCGCTGCTGATCGTGTGGCTGCTCTACCTCGGCCGCCGCAAGCGCGACTACTCCTCGAGCTGGGGCTCCGTGCAGGGCTGGACCTCCGCCCACGTCTATCTTGGTACGGCGCTCATCGTCATCGCGACGCTGCACACGGGTTTCCAGTTCGGCTGGAACGTCCACACCCTCGCCTACGTCCTGATGATGATCGTCATCCTCTCGGGCTTCTACGGGGTCTGGGTCTATCTGCGCTACCCGGTACTGCTCTCGGACAACACCGGGGGCAAGTCCCGCGTCGAGGTCTATCGCGAGGTCGGCGAGATCGACAAGCAGCTCATGAAGGCCTGTTCACGCCTCGGCGCCGAGGTCCAGACCACGGTCGCGAGTGCCATCGAACGCACTTCGGTCGGTGGCAGTGCGCGCGCGCAGCTGACGGCCGCCGATTCCTCGAAGGTCATGCTGCCCGGCCGCGGCATGGTCCCGAACACGGATCAGCAGCCCACCGTGGACTACATCGTCGAACGGCTGTCGCAGACCTCGCATCGAGAGCAGTCCGAGCTGCTCCGGGAGATCGCGAACCAGCTCGGTGCCCGCGGGCGCCTCCTGCGCCGGGTCCGGCGCGACATCCAGATCCAGGCGCTGCTCCGGGTCTGGCTCTACGTCCACGTCCCCATCGCCGTCGCCTGTCTCGCGGCGCTGATCGTGCACGTCGTGTCCGTGTTCCTGTACTGGTGAGCTCGTCATGCGCATCCTGATCCGCCACATCCGACGCACGGGCAGCGAGGGTGTCGAGCGTGCCGAGGCGCCCTTCGAAGGCGACGTCGTCAGCGTCGGCCGGGCGACGGATCAGACGATCCAGCTCCAGGACCGGGCGCTGCCGCTCTCGCACTCGGAGATCCGCGCCGACGGCAAGGCCCTGCTGATCAAGGCGACGGGCGAAGAGCATTTCTTCGTGGGCGGCAGGCGTGCCCGTTCGGCCCGGCTGAAGATCGGTGAGGCCGCGGAGATCGGCGAGTACACGATCACGCGTGCTGACGCACCGCAGGGCTTCGACTTCGCGGTCGAGGTCGAGGCGGGCGAACCCTCCGAGTACGAGGTCGGCTTCGGTACCGGCTTCCGCCAGAGCCTGGAGGAGACGGGGCTCTCGAAGCGCGGGCTGTCCTGGGTGCTCTTCCTCGCCGTCGTCGTCGCCTTCCTCGCGATTCCCGCCGCCGGCCTGCTCGATCGCGACATCGCCGTCGCGCTCCGCAACCTGCCCGTGCCCGACGACGGCGTCTGGGATTCCGGCAAGCTGCACCCCTCGCATCAGTTCATGGGTGACGACTGCACGGCCTGCCACGTCGAGGCCTTCACCATGACCCGGGATCAGGAGTGCGTCGCGTGCCACACCTCCGTCACCCATCACGTGGACGTGGCCGTGCACCGGATTCCCGAGCTGGAGGGTCGGCGCTGCGCGAGTTGCCACAAGGAGCACAACGAGCCGACGGTCCTCGCGCGGCGTGATCAGGGTCTCTGTTCCGGCTGTCATGCGGAGCTCGATGCCTGGACGAGCGGCGAGATCGGCATCGAGGACGCCGGCGACTTCGAGGCGCACCATCCCGAATTCAAGCTCTCGATGCTCGTGGGAGAGGGCGTCGGCGAAGCCTGGGCATGGCGCATCGAGCGTGTGGCCCTGGACGATCCGGGCCTCGTGGAGCGCTCGAACCTGATCTTCCCGCACGACGTCCACATGGACGCCGGCGGCGTCGACGGGCCGAGCGGCGAAGTGGTCATGGAGTGCTCGGACTGCCACCTGCCGGAGCCCGGTGGTGCGTACATGCAGCCGATCCGAATGGAGGAGCACTGTGCGGACTGCCATCTGCTGACCTTCGACGCCGAGTTCCCCGACCGCGAGTTGCCTCACGGCGAGCCGGATCTCGTCGTCCGTCTGCTGGAGGAGTTCTATGCGCGCCAGGGGTTGGTCGGCGACGGCGCACCTCCGGGACGTCCCATGCGCACGGCGCGCCGGCCCGGGCGGGTCAGCGCGATGAGCGCTTCGCAGCGGGACGCGGCGATCGACCAGGTGCTCCGCAAGGCACAGCTCGCCGCCGCCGACGTCTTCGAACGGACGAGCTGCAAGATCTGTCACGAGGTCGACGTGGTCGACGACCCGGCCCGTGACTCTCGCTGGCAGGTGCGCCCCGTCCGCCTCGCGCAGGTCTGGATGCCCAAGGCCTGGTTCGATCACCAGGCGCACGCCACCGAGGACTGTGCGCGCTGCCACGATGCCGAGGGCAGCGGTGCGGCGGCGGACGTCAACATGCCGGACATCGAGTCGTGCCGGGACTGCCACGGTGGCGGCGACGCGACCAACAAGCTGGCGTCGACCTGCGTCGAGTGCCATGTCTTCCACCTCCCCGGTACCGGCCTCATGAGGCCGGAAGTGCGCGGCGCGATGCTCGACACCACGCCGTCCGATCTCGATCTCATGCGCCCCGAGCGTCTGGATCGCCTCACACCGGTACGGACGAAGAACTGAGATGCGAGCTACGAGCGGAAGACCGAAGGCCTCCTCGACCGTCCTGCCGGCGTTGACGCTGCTCGCCGCGGCGTTGCAGCTCGCCGCCTGCGGCGGCGGCGCCGGGGGCGAACTGCAGGCGGAAGTCCGGGCCCAGCAGGGCGGCGGCGCCGTCCCGACCGCGGAGGCGGATCCCACGGCGGGCAGCAACTGCACCGGCTTCTGTGCGGACACGCCGACCTTCCTCACCGCCGCCGATGTCGAGCAGGTCATCGCGCAGGTCGTGGCCGAGGCACAGGCGCAGGGTGTCGCCGGCACCGTCGCCGTCGTCGATCGCGTCGGCAACGTGCTCGCAGTGTTCCGCATGACGGACGCCGAAGCCTTCGTGACCGTGACCTCCACGGCCGACGGCAGCGCGCCCGTCATCGGCGGGCTCGAGAGCGTGAACATCGTGCCCGCGGAGCTCGCGGCCATCGCCAAGGCGATCACCGGCGCGTACCTCTCCACCGAGGGCAACGCCTTCACGACGCGCACGGCGAGCCAGATCGTCCAGGAGCACTTCAACCCCGGGGAGTTCAATCAACCCTCCGGGCCGCTCTTCGGGGTCCAGTTCAGCCAGTTGCCCTGCAGCGACTTCAGCCTGCGTTTCACGCCCGGGTCGGAGCCCGGCCCCGGTCCCCGGCGCTCGCCGCTGGGCTTGTCGGCTGATCCCGGCGGTCTGCCGCTCTACAAGCGCGGGACCTCGGTCGGGGGTGTCGGCTTCATCGCCGACGGCATCTACGGCCTCGACAAGTCGATCGCGGACTTCGACCTGGATCCGGACGAACTGGGCGCGCTCGCCGGCACCGTCGGCTTCGCGCCCCCCGTCGACCGCCTCGGCGACCAGATCACGGTCATCGGCAAGACCTTCCGCTACACGGACGTCGGCGTCTTCGAGCTGCTCACGGACGCAGCGACCGTGGCGTCCTTCGACGACATGGTGGCCCGGGGCGGCGGTGCGCTCGTCGACGTCGCGGGCTACTACGACGCCGGCGTCGCCCTGCAGGGAACGCCCTTCGGGCATGCGGCATCCGGTATCCGTCCGGCGCCGGCGGGCCTCTACGTGGACGCGGACGGCGCCGACCTCGACGTCTTCGTGTTCGTCGACGAGAACGGCGTGAACCGCTTCCCGCCTCGTGCCGGCACGGACACGCCCGGCGGCGATGCGGCGAATGCGCTCACGGCACAGGAAGTGGCCGCGCTGCTCTCGAACGCGATCGCGATCGCGAATCGGTCGCGCGCCCAGATCCGGCGCCCGCTGTCGACGCCGGCGCGGGTCACCGTCTCGATCGTCGACTCGGACGGCGCGATCCTCGGCATGGCGCGGACCCGTGACGGCCCGGTCTTCGGCGCCGACGTGTCCCTGCAGAAGGCGCGCACGGCCGCCTTCTACTCCGGCACGGCGCGCGTCGGCGGCGCCGCTCCGGCGGACGTCCTGCGTGGACTGCCGCGTCCCCTCTATCTCGCCGAGGTGACGGACTTCGACGCCCTCGCGGCCGATCCGCTCGGAACGCTGCAGGTGCTCGCGAACCCGGCCCCGACGATCGGCGGCTACACCGACGCCCTGCAGACCTTCCTCGGCATCCCGCGGGCCCTGGAGGCGGACGGCCCCCCGGCGGCCTTCGCGGATCGCTCCGGTGGCAACCTCTCGCGACCGTTCTATCCCGACGGCGTCGAGGCGCGTCCGCCCGGCCCGCTGTCGAAGCCGAGGGGCGAATGGAGCGTGTTCAGCGTCGGCCTGCAGCTCGATCTCGTCTACAACGACATCATCCAGCACGTGGCCTTCACGCTGGGACTCGTGCCCGACGTCGGCCAGGTCTGCACCGGCAACACCGGCTTCGACCTCGCCGGCACGCCCTTCGCGAAGCAGGACGTGGCCGCCGGTATCGGCAACGGGATCCAGATCTTCCCCGGTTCCGTACCGATCTATCGCGGTGACGTACTCATCGGAGGCATCGGCGTCTCGGGGGACGGCGTCGATCAGGACGACATGATCTCGCTGCTCGGCGTGCACAACGCCGGCCTCGCGCTGGGGGGCAGCATCAACAACGCACCGCGAGAGATCCGCGCCGACCGCATCGTTCCCGCAGGTACGGAAGAACGCCTGCGCTACGTCAGCTGTCCCCAGGCACCCTTCATCGACACGAACGAGGACGACGTCTGTGACGGCAAGTGAGCCACTCCGCGGGCGCCTGCCGGGTGCCTTCCTGCCGACGGCGCTGCCGGCTTTCGTGCTCGCCGCCGCCCTCTCCGGTTCTGCTGCGGCAGAGCCCTCCAGTGATCCCTTGGCGGAGGGCGTTCCTCCCGCGGACCAGCTCTGTGCGCCGGCGCAGCCGACGCGGGCGCGACGCACCGGCCGCAGGCGCCCGGGCAGCGAGGCGCGCGAGATCCGCTACGACCTGCCGGTGTGCGATCCGGGTCGCATTTCGCCCTGGGTCGACCCCATGGACAGCCTCGGTCCGGCCATCCCGGATCGCTGGCGCATCGTCCAGGCGCTCGGCTACGAGGAGCAGATCCGCAATCCCTACGAGGGACACAACCCGATCAAGGGTGACCTGCCGATCTGGGGCGAGGACTGGTTCTTCAGCGTCACGGCGATCTCCGACACGATCGTGGAGCCACGGCGCTTTCCCGTTCCGGTCGGCGTCTCCACCACCGCGCGCACGGACAGTCTCGATCTCATCGGTCGTGGCAAGTCGCCGATCATCGCCACCACGCTGCTCACGGAGTTCGTGCTCTACAAGGGGAACACGACCTTCAAGCCGCCGGACTGGGAGTTCCGCTTCATTCCGGCCATCAACTACAACGAGGTGCACTTCGACGAGCGGGGCGTGGTCAAGGTGACCCCCGCGGGGGGCGACATCTCCGGCCGCGTGCGCAAGGAAGGTCACATCGGCATCCAGGGCCTGTTCGTCGACAAGCACCTGCGCAACGTCTCCGACCGCTACGACTTCGATTCCCTGCGCATCGGCATCCAGCCGATCACCGCGGACTTCCGCGGCTTCCTGTTCCTGGATCAGCAGCTCGGCATCCGCCTGTTCGGGACGCGCGACAACAACATCTTCCAGTACAACCTGGCCGCCTTCCAGCGCATGGAGAAGGACACCAACACGCAGCTGAACAACCATGGCGAGGCGCTGCGCGACGACTGGGTGTTCCTCGCGAACCTCTACTGGCAGGACTTCCCGACCAAGGGGCACACCTCGCAGGTCGCCCTCGTGCACAACGTCAACCGCGAGAAGGGGGACGTGAAGTTCGACGACAACGGCTTCATCGCGCGGCCCGCCTCCCTGTTCCAGGAGCGCTTCGCGCGGGACTACGACGTCACCTACCTCGGCTACAACGGCGACGGGCACTTCGGGCGCTGGAACCTGTCCTCGAGCCTCTACTGGGCCCTGGGTGAACAGAGGAACGATCGCTTCCGGGGGGCCAAGGACCAGATCAACGCGCAGTTCGCCGCCTTCGAGTTGTCGACGGACCGGGACTGGAAGCGTTACCGCCTGTCGGCGCTCTGGGCGAGCGGCGACGACGATCCCTTCGACGACGAGGCGACCGGCTTCGACGCCATCTTCGAGAATCCGCAGTTCGCCGGCGCGGACACGAGTTTCTGGATTCGCCAGCCCGTGCCGCTCATCGGCGGCGGCGCCGTTTCCCTGTCGGGGCGCAACGGCATCCTCAACTCGCTGCGTTCCACGAAGGAACTCGGCCAGTCGAACTTCGTCAATCCCGGCACGGTGCTCCTCGGCGTCGGCGCGGATCTGGACTTCACGCCGGAAACG
>JAZBPO010000334.1:0-11433 GCA_036351675.1 Pseudomonadales bacterium | reverse complement strand
GCTCGGCCTCGACGACGTGCCGACGGGGCTGGGCGAGAGGATCGCGGGGCGCGAAGCGCGCGGACTCGTGGTCGCACGCAGCGCTGCGGCTGCCACGCCGGATCGGCTGCCGGGCGCGCTGCTCCGCGCACTCACGCAGCCCGCAGGCCGGGACGAAGGCCCGGGCGCGCTCACCGATCTCGAAGTGCTCGTGGTCGACGATCATCCCGTGGTCCGGAGGGTGCTGCGCCGCCTGCTCACGGGCCTCGGTTGCCGCGTCACCTGCGCCGAGGACGGCGAGAGCGCCCTGGAACTGGCGACCGATCCGGAGGAGGCCTTCGATTGGGTGCTTCTGGATCGACGCATGCCCGGGCTCGACGGGATCGCAACGGCGGCGCGCCTGCGTGAAGCCGTGGCCACGCGCGAGGCGCGCATCGCGCTGCTCGTCAACGACGCCGCCGACGACCCGGGCAGCGCCCGGCTCTTCGACCACGTCCTCGTGAGGCCGCAGCGACCGGATGCCCTGCGCAGTCTCCTGGCGCTCACGCTGAGCGACGGCCGGCGACGGGAGAAGGCACGCTTCTCGGTGACCGCCGACGAAGAGCTCTCCGAACTCCGCGACGAGACGCTGCGCGAGGATCTCGCGGGTCTGCGTCGCGCTCACCTGCGGGGCGACGGCGAGACGGTCGCCGAGCGGCTGCATCGCATGGAGGGGGCCTTGCGCCTGTGCCCGGAGGCACGGCTGCGGCGCGCCCTCGAGGATCTCGAGCACGCCCTCGACCGCGACGTCGGCGTGAGCGAGAAGCTGGACGAATTCGCCGAACGGCTCGGCGTCGTCCGTGAACCCGGCGAACGCTGAGGCAGGCGTCAGCCGCGCGCGCGGCCGAAGAGGCTACGCGAGACCAGCGGCCGGTCGCCGAGATGCGGTGCGAGCGCCCTGCGCGCGAGGCGCTTGGCGGCACGCAGCACCGCCGGACTGGCGAGCCGGCCTTCGGCGATCGCGAGCAGCTCCGACCCGTCGATGTGCAGCGCCGCCTCGTCCTCGTGCTCCGCGACACCCGGGTGCTGCAGCCGGACCCCGACGTCCGGGAGTACCGTGTAGCGGCGTGCCGGGTCGACGGGCGCGCCGTCCAGATCCTCGGTGAGCGGGAACCCGTAGCCGAGCTCGTCGAGCAACGCGAACTCGAAGCGCCGCAGCACCGGTTCGAGCGCGATGGGGTCCGCACCGCGAGGCAGGCCCGCGAGGACTGCGAGGGCCCCCTCGTATTCGCGGAACAGACGCTCGTGCGGATCCTCGCGCTGCAGCAGACGCACGAGCAGCTCGTTCAGATAGAACCCTGCGTAGAGCGCGTCGCCGGCGAGCATGGTCCGGCGCGTCACTTCGTGCGCGCCGAGCGTGCGCAGCTCGCCGCGCCCCGACAGCGAGCAGCTCACCGCGACGAAGGGCTCCAGCGCGCGGCCACCCCGCCGCGGCCGTCGCGCTCCGCGCGCGATGACGCCGAGCCGCCCGGACTCGGGAGTGAACAGCTCGAGGAGCAGGGACGTCTCGCGCCAGGGGCGGGTGTGCAGCACCCAGGCGCGGTCGTGCGCGTCGCGCCGCACGGGCGACCTATTCCGTGAGGCCGAGCTGGCGAAGCATGCGGTCGTCGTCCGACCAGCCGCCCCGCACCTTCACCCAGAGCTCCATGCGCACGTGCTGGCCGAGGAGCGCCTCGATCTCGCGTCGCGCCTCGATGCCGACCTGCTTGAGGCGTTCACCGCCCTGGCCGATGACGATGGCGCGCTGACCCTCACGCTCGACGAGGACGGAGAGATTGATCTCGAGCGCATCGTCGACCTGATGCCAGCGATCGACGGCGACGGCGAGCTGATGGGGGAGTTCGTCTCCCAGCCGGCGCATCAGCTTCTCGCGCACGATCTCGGCGACGAGGAAGCGCTCGCTGCGATCCGTGAATTCGTCGGCCTCGAAGAGATGCGGCGCCTCCGGCAGCGCCGCGCGGATGCAGCCGCCGAGCGCGTCGACGTTCTCGCCCTTGAGCGCCGAGAGCGGCACGATCTCGTCGAAGTCCGCCCGGCCGGCGCAGGCCTGCAGAAAGGGCAGCAACTTCTCCCGGGGACGGGCTCGGTCGGCCTTGTTGACGACGAGGAAGCGCTTGCCGCGGGCCTGCGAGACGAGTTCGAGCACGTGCGTGTCCTCCTCGGTCCAACGCAGCGCTTCCACGACCATGCACACGACGTCGACGTCCATGAACACGGAGCGGGCAGCCCGGTTCATGGCTCGATTGAGGGCGCGCCGGCCGCCTCTGTGCAGGCCGGGCGTGTCGACGAACACGATCTGGTCGCGACCTTCCGTCCGGATGCCGAGGAGCACGTGGCGCGTCGTCTGCGGCCGGGAGGAGGTGATGCTCACCTTCTGGCCGATCAAGCGGTTCAGGAGCGTCGACTTGCCGACGTTGGGGCGTCCGACGAAGGCCACGTAGCCGCAACGCTCGGGTGCGTCGGCATCGCTCACGACGACGAAGCCTCGAGCACCCGGAGCACCGCGGCCGCCGCTTCCTGCTCCGCGGCGCGGCGCGAGCGGCCCCTGCCCTCGGCGCTGAGTTCGCCGTCACGGAGGCGGCAGGCGACGCGGAACTCGCGCGCGTGTTCGCTGCCGTGCACGTCGACGACCTCGTAGTCCGGCAGGGCTCGCCCCCGGCCCTGCAGGAGCTCCTGCAGGCGGGTCTTGGCGTCCTTCGCCACGGCGCCGGGGCGCTCGGCGTCGAGGCGCGCGCCGAGCAGATGGAGGATCAGCGAGCGCGCCGCGCCTTCCCCCGCATCGAGGAGCACGGCCCCGATCAGCGCCTCGACGGCATCGGAGAGAATCGAATCGCGGCGGAAACCGCCGCTCTTGAGCTCGCCCGGTCCCAGCCGGAGGTAGTCGCCGAGATCGATGCCGCGCGCGACTTCCGCGAGCGTCCGGCGCTGGACGAGCGAGGCGCGCATGAGGGTGAGCGCGTTCTCCTGCGCCTCCGGATGACGCCTGAAGAGTTCGTCACCGATGACGAAACCCAGGTAGGCGTCGCCGAGGAACTCCAGCCGCTCGTTGTTGCGGTTGCCGGAACGGGAGCGATGCGTGAGGGCGAGCTCGAGGAGCGAGCCGTCGCGGAAGCAGTGACCGATGCACGCCTCGAGCGGAGCGACGTCCGCATCGGCTCCGTTGCTGCGCCTGCCGCTCTTCGCCATGGTTCCAGCCGCCCCGGGGACGGGGATCAGAGCACCTTCTCGTAGTGCTCCTCGAAGGTGAGGATGACGTCCACGTTCCAGAACAGCGGCTCCCTCACCTCGTAGAAGAGGTCCATGGTCACGGCACCGGAGCGCTTCTCGAATTCGAGCGCCTCGCGGCTGTCGAATTCCCGGATGTTGTTGCGCTTCAGCGCCGCCTTGAGGCGATCGTGAATCTGCCCACGGCTCATGTCGACGAAGCCCGGGTTCTCGAGCAACGAGCGGATCTGACCATCGATGATCTCGTGATCGAGGTAGTGTGGCACGAGACGCACGCCGACCGACGTCGCGCCCAGGATCAGCGCGATGACCAGGAACCAGCCGCTAGCGCTCATGCCGCGCTGACGCGAGAGCCCGCTGCCACCCATGTCGGATCCTCCGATGCTGCTCACTCGATCATGCCGTTGCGGGAGAAGGCGGGCCAGGCAAGACCGGGCTCCTTGTGCATCCACACGGCCACGGCGCGGCCGACGATGTTCTGCTCGGGAACGAAGCCCCAGCTTCGGGAATCGTCGCTGCGATCGCGGTTGTCGCCCATCATGAAGTAGTGGCCTTCCGGCACGCGCCACTCGCGGACCCGCTCGCGCCGACCCGTGTCCACGTGGATCGTGTGCAGGGCGTCCCCGAGTTGCTCCTCGACGGCCAGCATGAACGGATCGGCGGGTGTCGCCGGACCGATGACCTCCGCCGGCACGGCTTCGCCGTTGATCATGAGCCGCTTGTTGCCGTAGCGGATCACGTCGCCGGGCAGACCGACGACGCGCTTGATGAAGTAGCGGTCCTGGTGCGGCGGGAAGAAGACCATGACGTCGCCACGGGCCGGCGCGCCCACCTCGATCACCTTGGTGCCGAAGACCGGCAGGCGCAGCCCGTAGTCGTACTTGTTGACGAGGATGTAGTCGCCGACCTCGAGCGTCGGGATCATGGAACCCGAAGGGATGACGAAGGGCTCGATGACGAAGGAGCGCAACACGAGCACGATCGCGAGCACCGGGAAGAAACTGCCGCCCCACTCCATGAGCGGCGGCTCGCGCAGGATCTCGTCGCGGGCGAGCGCGTAGGCGTCCCCGTCCCGCTCCGAAGCCGGCGTCCGCGAGTCGAGGGCTTCGACGGCAGCCAGGCGCCTGGGTCTCCAGACGGCAAGGTCATAGACCCAGATGAGACCCGTTACGAGCGTCGCGCCGAGGAGGAACTCGGGGAGATAGTCGAGAAGGTTGCCCACGCGACCGCGCCCCGCCCTACTTGCCGACCTGCAGGACGGCGAGGAAGGCTTCCTGCGGGATCTCGGCCCGACCCACCTGCTTCATGCGCTTCTTGCCTTCCTTCTGCTTCTCGAGGAGCTTCTTCTTGCGCGAGACGTCGCCGCCGTAGCACTTCGCCGTGACGTCCTTGCGCAGGGCCTTCACGTTCGAGCGCGCGACGACCTTCGAACCGACGGCCGCCTGGATCGCGACATCGTACATCTGCCTCGGGATCAGCTCCTTCATCTTCTCGACGAGTTCCCGACCCTTCGACTGCGCGTTGTCGCGGTGGACGATGAGCGCGAGCGCGTCGACGGCCTCGCCGTTGATGAGCACGTCGAGGCGACAGACGCTGGCCGCTTCGAAGCGGTCGAAGGCGTACTCGAGGGAAGCGAAGCCCCGCGTACCGCTCTTCAGCCTGTCGAAGAGGTCGAGCACCACCTCGCCCATGGGCAGATCGTAGACGACGGAAACCTGTCCGCCGATGAACTGCATGTCCACCTGCCGGCCGCGACGCTCCTCGCAGATCATCAGCACCGCGCCGAGATGCTCCTGCGGCACCAGTATCGTCGCCCGTACGATGGGTTCGCGTATCTCCTCGATCTTCGAGGTGTCCGGCAGATCCGAGGGGTTGTCGACGTAGATCGTCTCGCCGGCCTTCGTCAGCACCTCGTAGATCACCGAGGGCGCCGAGGTGATCAGGTCCAGGTCGTACTCGCGCTCGAGTCGCTCCTGGATGATCTCCATGTGCAGCATGCCGAGGAAACCGCAGCGGAAGCCGAAACCGAGCGCGTCCGAGACCTCCGGTTCGTAGGCGAGCGAAGCGTCATTGAGCGTCAGCTTCTCGAGCGCCTCCCGGAAATCCTCGAAATCGTCCGAGTTCACCGGGAACAGGCCCGCGAAGACCTGCGGCCTGACCCGCTCGAAGCCGGGCAGCGCGGGCGCGTCGGACTTCTCCAGCACGAGCGTGTCGCCGACCGGTGCGCCGCGCACGTCCTTGATGCCGGCGATGACGAAGCCCACCTCGCCCGCCTGCAGCGCAGGGGTCGAGGTCTGCTTCGGGGTGAACACGCCGACCGCGTCGACCTGATGCACCTTGCCGATGGAGCGCGCCATGATCCTGGCGTTCTTGCGCAGCGTGCCCTGCTTCACCCGCACCAGGGAGATGACGCCCTGATAGGAGTCGAACCAGGAGTCGATGATGAGCGCCTGCAGCGGCGCCGCCGGATCGCCCTCCGGGGCCGGGATGCGATCGACGAGCTGCTCGAGCAGCTCCGGCACACCCATGCCCGACTTCGCGGAGATGGCGATCGCATCCGAGGCATCGAGGCCGATGATCTCCTCGATCTCCTGCTTGACCTTCTCCGGCTCCGCCTGCGGCAGATCCATCTTGTTGAGGACCGGGATCACCTCGAGGCCCTGATCGATCGCCGTGTAGCAATTGGCGACGGACTGCGCCTCGACGCCCTGAGCCGCGTCCACGACCAGCAGCGCGCCCTCGCAGGCCGACAGGGACCGCGACACCTCGTAGGAGAAGTCGACGTGGCCGGGCGTGTCGATGAAGTTGAGCTGGTAGCGCTCGCCGTCGGGGGCGTCGTAGTGGAGCGTGACGCTCTGGGCCTTGATGGTGATGCCGCGCTCACGCTCGAGGTCCATCGAGTCGAGCACCTGCTCCGCCATCTCGCGTTCCGTCAGGCCGCCGCAGTGCTGGATCAGCCGATCCGCGAGCGTCGACTTGCCGTGATCGATGTGCGCGATGATCGAGAAATTGCGGATACGGGAGAGGTCGGTCACTGGAAGTCCTGGTCGGCTCGGGCCCGTGCGGCTGCCCGGCAGCGGCCGGGAAACGGCTCGCGCGGACAGGCGTCGGACGGGCCTCGGCGCGCGGCGACGGATGTTACAGCCCCGGTCGCCCTCGGAGCCACCTCGGGGAATGCGGTCCTGACACGCCCGGAACGCACCGGAGCGGGGGCGGGCCGGGGGCGCGCACGACGCCGCGGACGGGCGCGGAGAGGTCGGGGCCGGAGATGTCCGGCCCCGCCGCTGCGCTCAGTCCTCGTCCGGGATGCGCAGGGGGATGAAGGTCGCGACCCCGCCGCGGATCACGAGTACCGGGATGGA
Source organism: Pseudomonadales bacterium (assembly GCA_036351675.1). Classification (GTDB taxonomy): domain Bacteria; phylum Pseudomonadota; class Gammaproteobacteria; order Pseudomonadales; family Azotimanducaceae; genus JAZBPO01. The sequence continues at coordinate 4,828 of JAZBPO010000334.1, read as the reverse complement.
GCGGCCCCTCGGCAGCTCTTCCACGACCCCGCCGAAGGTCGCGACGGAATCGATGGCGACGTTGTTCAGCCGCGTGATCACGTCGCCGGGCCGGAGACCCGCCGAGGCGGCCGGACTGCCCTCGCCGACGCGCTCGACCTGCACACCACCGTCCACGTCCAGGCGCTCCCGCGCCGCCGCAGGCAGCTCGCGCACCGCGAGACCGAGAACGTTGCCCGTGGACCGCTGCGGCCCCGCGCCGGCCACCTGAGGGCCGCCTTCGGCGAGTTCGCCGACCCGGACCTCGATGCGTTCCCGATCGCCGTCGCGGACGACGATCGCCTCGACCTCGGAGCCCGCGCGGATGCGCCCGACGACGTGCGGCAGATCGCCGGAACGGTCGATCTCCTCGCCGTCGAACTCGACGATGATGTCCCCCGGCTCGATGCCGGCGTTCGCCGCCGGCGAATCGGGAACGACCTGGGCGACGAGCGCGCCGGCCGGCTTGTCCAGGCCGAAGGACTCGGCGAGATCGCGATTCACGTCCTGGATCATCACGCCGAGCCAGCCCCGCGAGACCGAGCCGGTCTCCTTGAGCTGCTCGGCCACCTCCATGGCCACGTCGATGGGGATCGCGAAGGACAGGCCCATGAAGCCACCGGAGCGCGTGTAGATCTGCGAGTTGATGCCGACGACGCGGCCGTCGAGATCGAACAGCGGCCCCCCACTGTTGCCGGGATTGATGGCCACGTCGGTCTGGATGAAGGGGACGTAGTTCTCGTTGTTCTCGTTCGGCAGCGAGCGCTCCTTCGCCGAGACGATGCCGGCGGTCACGGAGTAGTCGAAGCCGAAGGGGGAGCCGATGGCGAGCACCCATTCGCCGACGTCGAGCTCCGAGGAGCGGCCGATACGCACCGTGGGCAGATCGTCGGCGTCGACCTTCAGCAACGCCAGGTCGGAGCGCGGATCCGTGCCGACGACCTCCGCCTCGAACTCACGCCGATCGACCAGGCGCACGAAGATCTCGTCGGCGTCCTCGACGACGTGATTGTTGGTGAGGATGTAGCCGTCGCCGGAGAGGATGAAGCCGGAACCGAGCGAGCGGCGCTCGCGCTGCTGTCCGCCTTCGGGCATGCCGCGGAAGAAGTAGCGGAAGAACTCCGGCAGATCCTCCGGATCCATGCCCGGAGGCAGGCCCTGCATGCGGCCGCCCGCGCGATAGACCGTGGAGATGTTGACGACCGCGGCAGACTGCTCCTCCACGAGCTCCGTGAAGTCGGGCAGCGCGCGTGCAGCGGCCGCTACGCCCTGTGCCGCGAGGAGCAGACACGCCGCGAGGGCGAACTGCGTGATCCGGTCATGGACTGCTCTGATCATGATGACTCCGTAGGGGGTGTGTGCGGCCGACGCGTGCGCCGGCGTTCAGACGACGGTGACGGGGCGTGCGAGATCGTCGCGGGGCGTCCCGGGCGCCATGCGCCCGAGGATGCGCGGCGATTCCAGCCCCTCCGCGTGCTGCGAAGCCCGTGCTGCGAGAAGCCCGATCGCGAGCCCGGCGAAGGCCGCGCCGGCAGCGAGGGCGTCGCCGCCGCCGGCGAGCGCGGCCGCGGTGGCACCGGCGAGGAAGCCACCGAGGGGCAGCGCGTAGACGCGCAGTGCGGCACGCAGCAGGGCGCGCTCCTCGATCCCGACGCGGACGAAGTCACCGACCTCGACGTCCGCCGGCGCGTGACCGGCGTCGATGCGCAGATGTACCGGCCTGTCGCGGACGAAGTCATCGAGCAGACCGTGGCCACAACCACTGCGTGCCGCACAGCGACCGCAGGCGGAGCGTCGGCGCGCCTCGATCCAGACCCCGCCGTCCTCCACCGCCACGACCCGGGCCGTCTCCTCGATCATGCTCATGCGTGAATTCCGTTGCCTTCAGCTGCGCGGCCGAACCGCATCGGCGACGCGGCGCGCGGTCTCCGGGGGCACTTCCCCGACGACCGTCACCAGATAGCGGTCCCCTCCCGCCACTTCAAGTTCCCGCATCACGGCGGACGTCGCCCCGCTGCGCCGCGGCCCGGCCTCCCCCGCATCGGTCCAGGCAGGTTCCACGAACACCGACAGGCTGGCGATGCCGTCCGAATAGCGCAGGGTCTGCACCGGCTGGGCGCGCGCAGGCGTCCTGCGCAGCGTGGCCGCCGCCATCTCGAAGCCGGCCGGGAGCCAGCTCGCCTCCCAGTCGTGAGCGGACCCGGTTTCCTCGGACCCTGCCGCGACCTCGAAATCGTGACGCACCAGGCCGGGCACACGCGTCGTGAAGGCACTCTCGTCGAGCACCGCGCCCACCTCGACGCGCACGAACTGGAAGATCTCCAGCGGGCGCGCATCCGGGTCGAGCAGCTCGGCACGGAGCGGCATCGCCGTGGGATTCTGCAGCCAGAGCCGGTAGCCGTAGCGCGTCTCGTCGTCGGGCACGATGTCGATCCGCACCACGGGCTCACCGGCGATGCGGCCCGTGCCGGCGAGGCGCACGAGGTAGCGGTCCGACAGGCGTGTGCCGGAAGCCACCTCACCCGGCAGGAAGGCGCGCGAGAGGGGGCCGACGGGTACGCGCTGCACGTGGTCGAGCATCGGGTCGCCCGGCTCCACGAGGCAGCTCAGGCGCTCGCCGATCCGATGGATCTCGCGGTGCGGACCGTCGAGATGCACGAGGCGCTCGCGTACCACGCCGTCGATGCGGCCGTGGGTGATGGCGAGGCTCGAGAGTTCCCCGTCGCGGACGTAGCTGAACTCGCCGCGATAGGTGCGTTCGGTGAGCGCACCCTGCATGCGTTCCAGCCACGCCAGGGCGTCCGCCTCCGCTGCCAGCAGCGCGATGGGCGCCGACAGCGCGGCGGCGGCCAGGAACAGGCGCGAGAGCGGGCGCGTCACGGCCGGCTTCGCCCCCCTTCGAAGGATGCGTACCGCGCGAAGGGGACCATGCCGGATGCCGAGTTCGCCGCCGAGTACTCTGCATGGTAGAGCATGTACGCATCCACCTGCCGCTCCGCCTCGGAGCGCACCGGACGCGTCGGCGCCGTCGCGAAACGGGGCGGGATCCGCAGCGTCTCGGGCGGGCGCCGGGCGCCGGTCTCACCGACCGCCGCGGTCAGCACGCTCCGCCTGTCCGTCACCACCCTGCCCGTGTCCGGCGCCGGGGTCGACGCCAGGGCAGGCGTGTCCGGTCCGGCGCCGGGCCACTGCAGTGCGACCACGATCGCGAGCGTCACGGAGGCAGCGGCCGCGAAACTCGCCCAGGCAGGCGGGCCGCGACGGCCCTGCGCCGCGACCTCCGCATCGTCGTCCGCGAGCTCGTCGGGCGCCGGTGCGAAGGCCGGCGCCTCGACGTCGATCGCCACGGGACCGCGCACATCGGTGGTTCCGGGCTCACCGCCGCGGAGCACGGCACTGACCAGGTGATAGCGCGACCAGGTCTCGCTGACCTCTTCGCCCTCGTCCATGGCACGCAGCACGCGGGCGAGTTCGAGATCGTCCGCCGCGTCGTCCATCAGCGCCGAGAGAGACTCCCGCAAGCGCTCGCTCATGTTCCGATCCCTCTTTACCCGCGCCTCAGCGCGTCATCAGCGGTCTCACGACCGCATCGATGGCTTCCCGCGCCCGGAAGATGCGCGAACGCACCGTACCGACCGGGCACTCCATGATCTCGGCGATCTCCTCGTAGGAAAGGCCGTCGAACTCGCGCAGCGTGACGGCTGTGCGAAGCTCGTCGGGCAGCGCTTCGAGGGCGCCGAACACGGCCTGCTTGAGCTGCTCGCCGGCGAGTTCCCGCTCGGGCGAGGCGACGTCCGTGAGCGCCTCGCCGCCACCGTGATACTCGGCATCCTGGGCGTCGACGTCGTCGGACGGCGGCCGCCGGGAGCGCGAGACGAGATGGTTCTTGGCGGTGTTGATCGCGATCCGGTAGATCCAGGTGTAGAACTGGCTGTCGCCACGGAACCGCGGCAGTGCCCGATAGGCCTTCAGGAACGCGTCCTGGACGACGTCCTGGATCTCGTCCTGGTCGCGGACGTAGCGCGACACCAGTCCCTGGATGCGGTGCTGATAGCGCAGCACGAGGAGATCGAAGGCACGCTTGTCGCCGCGCTGTGCGCGCTCGACGAGTCGGGCGTCGGTCTGCTTCGCTGCCGTCATGCGCGCCTCGCCCGTCGACGTTTCATCCGCCGCAGCGGCGCTCGGGTCTGCCGCGCCGCGAAGGTCCACCGGGTCCGGGCTGCCCGTGGAAACCTGCCGCTGGCGCCGGGTCCCGCCGCTCACCACTCGATGATGGATCGCTGCTTCGGCCACGCTGCGCTACTCCCTGTCCTCGCCGCACGGTGAGAGAGACCTCGGCGGGCCGGGGAAGTTCCGCAGACGTCGCGGGGACCGGGACGGACCGCATTGTGCCCGCGAGGCCCGACGTATACTAGGCAGCCTCCTGACGCGCCGGCGCCGCCGCCGCATCTGCCGGAACGCCCTCATGCCGCAACGCCTCGACTTCGACGTGCTCATCATCGGCTCGGGTGCGGCGGGTCTCGCGACGGCCCTCGGCCTCGCGGACCGGGCCCGGGTCGCGGTGCTCTCGAAGGATGCACTCGATGCCGGCGCCACGAACTGGGCCCAGGGCGGCATCGCCGCGGTGCTCGACGAGGCAGACGACCTCGAGGCGCACGTCGCCGACACGCTGGTCGCAGGCGCGGGCCTCTGTCACGAGGACACCGTACGCTACGTCGTGCGCGAGGGGCCCGGCGCCGTGCAGTGGCTCGTCGAACAGGGCGTCGCCTTCGACAGGGAACGCGACCCGGCCGGCGGCGAACGCTTCCAT
>JAZBPO010000333.1:0-4719 GCA_036351675.1 Pseudomonadales bacterium | reverse complement strand
GCCGAGACCCGCCGGCTCGCCGAGCCGAACGCGCTACTCGAGACCGAGGTACTGGCCCTGAAGAAGGATCCGGACAGCCTCGAGGCGCTCGCCCGCTCGGAGCTGGGCATGATCCGCGAGGGCGAGGTCTTCTACCTGGTGCTGCCGCCGGCGCGCGCCGCCGGCGCGCCCTGAGCGGACGGAACCTTGCGTTTCTGGTGCGTGGTGCCTGCCGGCGGGTCCGGAAGCCGCTTCGGTGCGGCCGTCCCGAAGCAGTACCTGAGCCTGGCCGGTCGTCCGCTCCTGTGCTGGAGCCTCGATGCGCTCGCGGCAGCCGGGCCCGAGGCGATCGTGCTGGTGGTCGCACCGGACGATGCGCACGCGACGGGCCTGCCGGCACTCGCGGACTGCGTGCGGATCATCGCGGACGGCGGCGCGACGCGTGCGGAATCGGTGCTCGCGGGGCTGCGCGCGCTGGCCGGGCAGGCGGCGCCCGATGACTGGGTACTGGTGCACGATGCGGCCCGTCCCTGCCTCGATCCGGCGCTCGTCGCCCGGCTTCTCGAAGCCGTCGCGGGGCATGCGGACGGCGGTCTGCTCGCGCGACCGGTGGCCGAGACGGTGAAGGAAGCCTGCATCGGCGAGGACTCGACGGCGCAGGTTCGCCGGACCCTCGATCGGGACGGGCTCTGGCTCGCGCAGACGCCGCAGGCCTTCAGGCACGGTGCCTTGCTCGGTGCCCTCGAGGCTGCTCTCGCGGCTGGTGTCGCCGTGACCGACGAGGCCTCGGCCATCGAGCATGCCGGCGGCCGGCCGTTGCTCGTGCCCGGCGCGCGGGCGAATCTCAAGGTGACGCGGCCCGAGGATCTGCCGCTGGCGGAGTTCTGGCTCGCGCGGACGCGCACGGACGGAGTGGAGAGAGCGTGAGAATCGGTCACGGCTACGACGTGCATCGCTTCGCGCCCGAGGACGGGCGCACCGAGCACGTGCGTCTCGGTGGCGTCGACGTCCCCTGCAGGACGCCGATCGAGGCCCACTCGGACGGCGACGTGCTCGTGCACGCGCTCTGCGATGCACTCCTCGGCGCGGCGGCGCTCGGTGACATCGGCCGCCATTTTCCCGACACGGACGCGCGCTTCGCTGGCGCCGACAGCATGGACCTGCTGGCGGCCGTGCTCGAGCAGGTGCACGCCGCCGGGCACCTGGTCGGCAATGCGGACCTCACGCTCGTCGCCCAGCGGCCCCGTGTCGCCGCCTTCGTCGACGCCATGGCGGAGCGGCTCGCGTCGGCCCTGGAGGTCGAACGCGGCGCCGTGAACGTGAAGGCGACGACCACGGAGCGTCTCGACGCCATCGGTGCCGGCGACGGCCTCGCGGCGCATGCGGTGGTGCTGCTCCGGGACCGGGAGGACTGAACGCCGTGTTCGAGTTGCCCGATTGGCCCCAGTCCGGGCATGCCGGCCTGCGGGGGCGCTACCGCGCCACGCCCGAGGCCTTCCGCGTCGTCGAACTCCTCGATCTGGAGGCGGAGGGCGCGGGCGAGCATCTGTTGTGCGAGGTCGAGAAGCGTGGCCTCAACAGCGCCGACGTGGCGGCGCAGCTCGGGCGCATCGTCTGCATCCCGGCGCTCGATGTCGGCTTCTGCGGGGCGAAGGACCGCCACGCGGTCACGCGCCAGTGGTTCAGTCTGCGCGACCCTAAGGGTCGCGGCTGGCCCGCGGACGTGCCGCAGGAGCGCTACGCGGAGGACGGCAGCGGGTGGCGCGTGCTGCGTACGGTGCGCCGCGGTCGCAAGCTGCGCCGCGGCGAGCATGCCGGCAACGCCTTCGAACTCTGCCTCGAGCTCGAGGGCGAGGCGACGCGCGTGGCCGAGCCGGCCGCGCTCACGCGGCGCCTCGCGGCCGGTGTGCCCAACTACTTCGGGCCCCAGCGCTTCGGCCGCGACGGATCCAATCTGGCGCGCGCCCGCAACTGGATCGAGGCCGGCGCGCGGCTGCCCGGCCGCGGTGCGCAGCGAGGCTACGTGCTCTCGGCGGCGCGCTCGCTGCTGTTCAACGAGGTGGTGGCGGCGCGCGTCCGTGCCGGTGTCCTCGACCGCCTGCTTCCCGGTGACGTACCCGACGCGGAAGACGCCGACGTCGCCACGGCGCCGCTCTGGGGCCGGGGACGATCCGCGGCCACGAGCGACGCGGCAGCGCTGGAAGCGACGGCCCTCGCTCCCTGGCGGGCCTGGTGCGACGCGCTCGAGCACGTCGGCCTCGCGCACGAGCGTCGGCCCGTGCTGCTGCGCCCCGGATCGCTGTCCGTGCACCGCGAAGCCTCAGCGCTGCGGCTCTCCTTCACGCTGCCGCCGGGCGCCTTCGCCACGGCGTTGCTCGCAGCGCTCGGGGACTTCCGGGATGCGACGACGGATCGCTCGGCGGCCCTGGGAAGCGCGGCATGAGCGATCTCGACGTGCGCGGCATCGGCTTCACGTCGCAGCGGACGCGCGACCGCCTCGTGCACCGGCTGCGCGAGGCGGGTATCCGCGACGAGCGTGTCCTGAGCGTCATCGGGGCGACGCCGCGGCACCTGTTCGTGGACGAGGCGCTGGCGCATCGTGCCTACGAGGACACGGCGCTGCCCATCGGCCACGGCCAGACCATCAGTCAGCCCTACGTGGTGGCACGCATGACGGAGGTGCTGCTCGGCGGCGGCACGCCCGGCTCCGTACTCGAGATCGGCACGGGTTGTGGCTATCAGACCGCCGTGCTGTCTCAGCTCGTCGGTCAGGTCTACTCGGTCGAGCGGATCGGTCCGCTCCTGGATCGCGCGCGCACTCGACTGCGCGCACTGCGCTGCCGGAACGTCTCCCTGCGGCACGCCGACGGGACGCTCGGCTGGCCGGAGAAGGGGCCCTTCGACGGCATCCTCGTGACGGCCGCGGCGCGTGAGCTGCCCGATGCGCTGCTCACCCAGCTCGCCGTGGGCGGCCGCATGGTGGCGCCCGTGGGGAGCGCCGACGGCGCTGCGCAGGAACTGCGCCTCGTCCGGCGCACCGAGGACGGGGTGCAACAGGAGCTCCTCGAATACGTGCGCTTCGTCCCGCTGCTCGGGGGGACGCTGCGATGATCAGCGACGAACGCGCCGGTCCGGAGCGCCGCGCGCCGCTGCAGTGGCTGACGCTCGGACTGCGCGGCTGCGCCATGGGGATCGCCGAACTCGTGCCCGGCGTGTCCGGCGGCACCATCGCGTTCGTGACCGGCATCTACCTCGAACTCGTGCAGTCCCTCTACCGCTTCGACCGGACGCTCTTCGCGCTGCTCCTGCGGGGGCGCATCATCGCCGCCTGGCAGCACGTGAACGCCGGTTTCCTGCTCGCGCTGCTGATCGGGATGGCCGTCGCGCTGGTGACCTTCTCGGGTCTCGTCGCCTGGCTCTTCGAGCACCGCGAGATAGAACTCTGGGCCTTCTTCTTCGGGCTCATCGTCGCCTCCGCGGTCTTCGTCGGGCGTTCCGTCGCGCCGTGGAACGTCGATCGGATCGCGGTCGCGCTCGTCGGCGTGCTCGCGGGCGCGGTCGTCAGCAACGCGGGCGGGCTTCCCGTCTCCGAGAACCCGCTGGTGACGCTCGCGGCCGGGGCCGTCGCCGTCTGCGCCTGGATCCTGCCCGGCGTCTCCGGCAGCTTCGTGCTGCTCCTGCTCGGCCAGTACCAGCGCGTGGTGCGCGCCGTGGCCGAGCTCGACCTCGTCGTCGTGGCCAGCCTGGGCGTCGGCTGCATACTCGGTCTCGCGCTCTTCACGCGCGCGCTCACCTGGCTGCTGCGCCGCTTCTACGCGGGAACGCTCGCCTTCCTGAGTGGTTTCATGGTCGGGTCCCTGCAGAAGCTCTGGCCGTGGCGACAGACGCTCAGCTACTACCTGGACTCGCACGGTGACGCCATCCCCGTCGTCGTCCGCCCCATCGGGCCCCTGCGCTACGAGGAGCTGTACGGTGACGACCCGATGCTTCTCGGCGCCTGTATCGCCTGCGTCGCTGGTCTCGCGCTCGTCCTCGTCCTCGACGCCGCGACCTCGCGCGGGCGCCCCGAGCCCTGACGTGATCCGTCGGCGCGGAGCCACTGCACGCTGTCTGCTGGCTCTGCTGGCGCTGGTCGCCGCAGGCTGTGCGACCTCGCCGGCGCCGGTCACGGAGCGCGGCGTCTCCGACATTCCCGCGAGCGGCTATCACGCCGTGCGGAAGGGCGACACGCTCTATTCCATCGCCTGGCGCTACGGCGTCGACTGGGAACAGCTCGCTCGCCGCAATGGTCTCGCCGACCCCTACACGATCCGCATCGGGCAGCGTATCCGCATCGTCGGGCCCACCGTCGCCGCTGCGCCGAGTGCGTCGCGGCCGTCGAAGCCGGCGCGGACCGCGCCACGCAGCGAGCCGGCTCCGGCCGCGCCACGGCCGGCTCCCGCCACGCCCGCGCAGGCGGCCGCAGCGGGGCCCCTGCGTTGGGACTGGCCGCTGGAGGGCGAGGTCGTGCGGGGCTTCGAACTCCGCGGCGACGCGGTCAACAAGGGACTCGACATCCGCGGCGCTGCGGGCGCCACGGTGCGCACGGCCGCGCGCGGGCAGGTGGTCTACGCCGGGACGGGACTGCGCGGCCACAGCCGCCTCGTGATCGTGAAGCACGACGATCGCTGGCTGTCGGCCTATGCGCACGACGACGAGATCCTCGTGCGCGAGGGGCAGGTGCTGGCGGCGGGAGAGCAG
>JAZBPO010000332.1:0-2559 GCA_036351675.1 Pseudomonadales bacterium | reverse complement strand
CGGGAGGAACTGAGGCAGAAGCAACTCCAGAAATACTGCGAGGTTCCCAAGGTCTTCGAGAACTTCTACGCCGTGACGATCAAGCGGCGCTTCCAGCCCGACATGATCAAGGAATTGCTCGCCGAGGCCGGCGTCGGTCCCCGCCGGAGGCACCCCTCCGGAAAGAAGAGCAAGTAGGGGATCGTTCACTTCATACGCCGGCCAGGCATGGGTGCCTCATGCCGGGCCGACCGGGGGAACGAAGCGTTGGGCCGTAACAGGCGACGGCACCCCATACGTGGTGTTCCAGCCCCCGGACTCTCTCGACCCGGTCAGCCGCGCTGAAGCCCCGGCCGTGGACCAACATCACCGGCTTCCACGGGGTATTCGCCCCGAGCCGCCGATACCGCGCCCATATCACCCCGACTGGACGTGGCCGCCGCGAAATGCCGATTCAAAACAGCCCGGGCCCGAGCATCGCCAGGCCAAAACCTCGACACGGCGCCAGGAGCGTGGCTGAGCGCGAGGGCAGAAGGCGATTGCGTGACACGGGCGTCGGTCTCCTGGGTTGCGACTAGCCTTCCGGGTCGGCGCGCGTCTTCTTCTTGCGCCGTGTCCGGGCCGGCGAGGCGGCGGCTACGCGCCTGGCGCCGGCCTGCCGCGCAAAGGGCGCGGGCGGCCGCCAGCGTTCGAGCAATTTCTTTTCGTGCTCGGTAAACGCTCGCTCCGCTTCCAGGACGTACTCGCGGAAGCGCTCGCCGGCCGCGGTGAGAGGCTGGGACTTGAGCCTGACAATGCCGTAGCGCGTCCCGAGATAGGGTTCGCAGCCGAGCGCAATGAGACGCCCGGACTCGAGGTCGTCGGCCACGCATGCGGGCGGCGCCACCATCAGGGCATCCGACCCGAGCACGATCGTCTTGACGGCGTGGAGCGCATTGAACTCGAGCGCCGGAAAGACCTGATTCGGTAGCGTGGCGTCTCGCAACCGGCGCACTTCGGCACGAATCGGTTCGAGTGAGCGGGGCGGGATGCGCGTCAGCGATATGTATGGATAGGCTAAGCCGTCGGCGAATCTCACCGGGATCCGGCGCTCGAGCGGGTGTCCCCGGCGTCCGAGGATGAACGTCGCGTGCGCGTCGAGCGGCTCTACGTCGATGTCGGCCTCGCCGGCGATCGTGCTGAACTCGGCGACGAACAACTCGATTTCGCGGGCACGCAGCCTGCGGAGCAACCCGTCCCAGTCGCGCATGATCATGCGCACGGTGATGCGCGGGAAATCCGCGACGAACCGGGCGAGCGCGTCGGCGAGCATGGACTGCGCGGGGAACGGACCGCCCCCGACGTGCAGATGGCCGCTCTGCAGGCCACGCTGGCTGATGACGTCACGGTCGAGGTCGTCCGTGAGCTGGACTATCTGGCGGATCCGGGCGACGAACAACCGGCCGCTGTCTGTCGGCTCGGCGCCGCTCGCTGTGCGAACGAACAACCTGCTGCCCACGTCCCGCTCCACCGACTGGATGCTGCGCGACAGCGCGGACTGGCTGAGGCCCAGCGCCGTCGCCGCGCGCGCGAAGCTGCCATGCTCGTTGAGAGCAATCACGTGCCGCATTCGTCGGATGTCCATCGACATGTGCCGCAAACTATCACATCCATGCGCTGAATGAATTTTATGGAGCTTACCGCGCGTGGAATACATAATGCATCTCGTTAAATGGCGTTGGAGACCTGCCCACCCGGACCACGGGTTATGCACCTGAGAAGCATTACCGTTTCGTTAACCTGCCGCTTTCGCCGTTACGCTCGATGCATCAATTCCATGCGTGAGATGCAAGGGTTGTCAGCTTCCGAACGCTGAATTCATAATGCAAGGGACCCGTTGTTCCAGCCGTTTCCGTGGGTCTCTCGGGGCGATCCTCGAGCCAGCCCGCCGGCTTCCGGGAGGATGCAAAACATGACCCGCGCGCCAAGCCTGACCCTCGCCCTTTCGCTCGCCTTTGCTCTCGGCCCGGCACACGCAGCCGATCCCCTGGCGCACTTCGACCCGCAGGGCAAGCCACCCTCGACGTTCACGCTGGAGATCCGCGACCGCCTGGAGGCCGAGCTGCCCTTCGCCGACAAGCGTGACTTCGACGAGGCGAAGAAGGGCTTCATCGCCGAGCCGCCGTACACGCAAATCATGGCCGACGCGGGTCACGTCGCCTGGGACATGGCCAGCTACCAGTGGCTGCTGTCGGGCCAGGACTTCGCGAGCATCCACCCCTCGCTGCAGCGCCAGGCCGTGCTCAACATGGCCTACGGCCTGTACGAAGTGGTGCCGGGCCGCATCTACCAGGTTCGCGGCTTCGACCTCGCCAACATCAGCTTCATCAAGGGCGACACGGGCTGGATCGTGTTCGACCCGCTGACCGCCGCGGAGACGGCGCGGGCCGCCCTCGAGCTGATCAACGAGCAGCTCGGCGAGCGGCCCGTGGTCGGCGTCGTGTACTCGCATTCGCACGTGGACCACTGGGCCGGTGTGCGCGGGGTGGTGGACGAGGCGGACGTGGCCAGCGGCAAGGTGATGCTGATCGCGCCGGAAGG
>JAZBPO010000331.1:0-3802 GCA_036351675.1 Pseudomonadales bacterium | reverse complement strand
TCCGAATGCCCGCAGCCACGTGTCCTTCGGCTACGGCGTACACCGCTGCATGGGCAACCGCCTCGGCGAGATGCAGCTGCGCGTACTCTGGGAGGAGCTGCTGCAGCGCTTCCGGCACGTCGAGGTCGTCGGCGAGCCGGAGTTCGTGCGCTCGAACTTCGTCAAGGGCTACGCGTCGCTGCCGGTGGTGGTGCATCCACACTGAGTCCGCTCCACCGTTTCTCCGGGAAGGTGCGATGAAGGTCTTCTTCGATCCGAGGCAGCAGCTGCACGATCCGCAGAGCTACCTTTCGCGCGGCCAGATGCGCCGGCCGCAGGAAGTGCCGGCGCGGAGCGACGAGATCCTGAAGGGCTTGCGAGCGCTCGGCCACGAGATCCTGCAGCCGGATGATCACGGCCGGGCACCGATCGAGGCCGTGCACGACGCCGGCTATCTCGACTTCCTCGAGCACGGCTACCGGCGCTGGCACGAAGTGCCCGAGGACTGGGGCGAGGAGGTCCTCTCCAACGTCTTCGTACGTTCGGCGGCCCCGCCGCGGGGCATTCTCGCCGAGGCTGCCTACTACCTCGCGGACGGCAGCTGTCCGGTCGGCGAACACACCTGGACCGCCGCCTACTGGGCTGCGCAGGGCGCCCTTTCGGCAGCCGCTGCCCTGCGTGCCGGCGACCGGGTGGCCTACGCGGCCTGCCGGCCGCCGGGTCACCACGCCCGCCGCGATGCGGCCGGTGGCTTCTGTTATCTGAACAACGGCGCCATTGCAGCCCAGGCGCTCATCGAGCGCTTTCCGCGCATCGCCGTCCTCGACCCGGACATGCATCACGGTCAGGGCGTGCAGGAGATCTTCTACGATCGTGACGACGTGCTCTACGTCTCCATCCATGGCGACACGACCAACTTCTATCCGGCCGTCACCGGCTTCGAGGAGGAGCGTGGCGTCGGCGCCGGCGAGGGCTTCAATCTGAATCTGCCCATGCCGCACGGCTCGAGCGAGGACGTGTTCTTCTCGCGCCTGGCGGAAGCGGTCGCCGCCATCGACGCATTCGGCCCCGATGCGCTCGTCGTCACGCTCGGCTTCGACGTCCACGAGAAGGATCCGCAGGCGAAGGTCGCGGTGAGCAGCGACGGCTTCCGGCGCCTCGGCGAGACGGTCGCGGCCTTCGGTCGCCCGTTGCTGGTGGTCCAGGAGGGTGGCTACTACCTGGAGGGCCTGGCGGAGAACAGCCGGCAGTTCTTCACGGGCGTCGCCGGCCTCTGAGGCCGAGGGCCCGCGTCAGGAGACGCTGGCGAGCAGGCTGTCCAGCAGTTCGAGCCGCGCTTCGGGACGCGTCATCTCCAGCACCTCCTGCATGAGATCGGCGTCGAAGCGCAGCAGCTGGAAGATCCGGAAGCTGTACTCGGCCGGGTCCATCGACGCCCACACGGGATCCTCGAGGGCCCCGGTCGCCTCCGGAGCGTCCGGGTTCTGGGCGCGCACCATGTCCGTGAGCCGCGTGTGGACCCTGTCCTTCAGCGCCTGCGCCGCCTGACCATCCGCGATCGGCTCGTCCTGCAGCTCGTTGCAGGTGACGATGCGGTAGGGAAGGGACTGGGTCTCCTCCATGCGCACGAGCCGGTGGCTCATGTGCACCTGGATCAGCATGCGCCCGTCTTCCAGCGTCTCGAGCAGTTCACAGCGACCGGCCGTGAAGATCTCCTGCGGCTGATAGGTGGCCGCGTTCGATTTCAGCGCCTCCTCCAGACTCTCCTTCGGCTTCGGCTCGTGGATCTTTCCGGCCGTGTGGCTGACACCGAGCATGCGCCCGGTGTCCAGGCATTCCTGCACCAGGCGCCGGTAGCGGGGTTCGAAGACGTGCAGGGGCAGGATCACCCCGGGGAAGGCGACGGCGTTCGGGATCGGGAACAGCGCCACCTCGAAGAGTTCGGTCTCGTCGCTCATGGGCGCATCGTAACCGCTGCGCCGGCGTGCGCCGAGCGCTGCCCGGGCGCCGATGCGCCCGGGCACCGCGACCTCAGGCCGCGAAGCGCTCGAGGTGCCAGTCGGCGTTGCCGAACTGGTTCTCGATCGCGAACTGGCGCATGAAGTAGTGGCCGAGGGCCAGCTCTTCCGTCACGCCCATGCCGCCGTGGAGCTGCACGGCGTTCTCCGAGATGAACTTCCCGGCCTCGCCGATCAGGTGCTTGCAGCCGGAGATGGTGCGCTCGGCGGCGTCGCCGTTCTGCACGTACTCCATGGTCGCGCGCAGCACCATGGACTTGCATTGCTCGTACTCCATGAACATCTCGACCATGCGGTGCTGCAGGGACTGGAAGTCGGCCAGCGGATGGTCGAACTGCTCGCGCTCCTGCGTGTACTGGACCGTGTCCTTGTACAGACGCTCGAGACCGCCGAGCGCCTCGGCGCACAGTGCCAGCGTCGCCTCGTTGGCGACGGCCCGCAGCACTGCGTAGCCGCCGTCCATCTGGCCCAGCAGATCCGAGGCCGACACGCGCACGTCCGTGAGCGTGAGCTCGGCGGCGCGCTGGCCGTCGATGGTCGGATAGGACTCGACCTTCACGCCCTCGGCCTTCGGGTCGACGAGGAACAGGCTGATGCCGTTCGGGTCCATCTGACCGCCGGAGGTGCGGGCGGAGACGATGATGCCGTCCGCCGTGTGCGCGGCGAGCACCACGGACTTGCCGCCGTTCAGCACGAAGGCGTCGCCGTCCTCGCGGGCGCTGGTGGTGACGTCGTCGAGGTCCCAGCGGCTCTGTTCCTCGGTATGCGCGAGGGTGAACTTGTGGGTGCCCGCGACGATGCCGCCGATGAGTTCGGCGCGGCGCTCGCCTTCGAGCGTGCGCTTCAGCACACCACCGCCGAGCACGACGGTGGCGAAGAAGGGCTCGAGCACGAGACCCTTGCCGAACTGCTCCATGACCACCATGACGTCGATGGCGTCACCGCCGATGCCGCCGTCCTCCTCGGCGAAGGGAAGGGCGAGCCAGCCCAGCTCCGCGAAGGTCTTCCAGTGGTCCTCCGAGTAGCCCGGATCCTCCGCGGACTGCTTGCGGCGCTTCTCGAGCTCGTAGTTGTCGGCCACGAAGCGCGCGACCGAGTCCTGGATGAGCTGCTGCTCTTCACTCAGATCGAAATTCATCTCGCGTCTCTCCTCAGGCCTTCTTCTTCGTGCGGATGCCGAGCACGTTCTTGGCGATGATGTCCTTCTGCACCTCGGAGGCGCCGCCGTAGATCGTGTAGTAGCGGCTGTTGAGGTAGCTGGAGGTGCCGCCCTTCGCGAAGCCCGGACCGGCCTTCACGTTGCCGTAGGCGGGTGCGTAGGGGCCTGCGGCCACGGTCGTCAGGTGCGCGATGCGCTGCTGGATCTCCGTGCCCTTGAGCTTGAGGATCGACGATTCGGGCCCGGGCTGCTTGCCGGCCGCGGCGGAGGCGAGGGAACGCAGCTCCGTGAACTCGAGGGCCTGCAGGTCCACCTCGAGCTTCGCGAGACGGGACTTGAAGGACGGATCGTCCATGAGCGTGCCGTTGCCCCGCTTCACGCTCGCGGCCTGGGCCTTGAGGTTCTCCAGCGCGAAGAGGGAGCGGGAGACGCCGGCGAGGCCGGTGCGCTCGTGCGCGAGCAGCCCCTTGGCGTAGGTCCAGCCCTTGCCCTCCTCACCGATGCGGTTCTCCACGGGCACCTTCACGTCCGTGAAGTGAACGGTGTTGACCGTGTGCGAGCCACCGAGCGTGATGATCGGCTTGATCTCGATGCCGTCCTGCTTCATCGGGAACAGCAGGAAGGTGATGCCCTCCTGCTTCTTGCC
>JAZBPO010000330.1:0-3459 GCA_036351675.1 Pseudomonadales bacterium | reverse complement strand
GATACGCATGGCGGTGACCCCGGCCCAGCGCCTGCAGGTCGCCGCCGGCTCCGGCGGCGCCATGCCCGAGGGCCCCGCCCGCGAGCGCGCGCCGGCGCCCGAGGCCGACCCGGAAGCCGCCCCCGCGCCGCTGGACGCGGCGTCCGCGCCCGCCGCGCGCGACGCACGCCGTATCCCGCTCATGGTCGCCGCCATGCTGGTCCTGATCGCCGTCGTGGCCGCGGCCTGGGCCTTCGGACGCAGGCGGGCATCGCCACGGGGCGACGCCGGACGCCGGGACACGCGGCGCGACGATGTAGGCGATACGCCGCTCGAGGATCTGCGCGCGGCCTGCGGCGCCAACGATCCCCGGGCCGCGCGTCGCGCCCTCGAGCGCTGGCGCGCCGCGAGCCGACTCGACCCGGAGCAGCGACGACGCCTCGAGGTCCTCCTCGGTGAACTCGACCAGGCGCTCTACGGCCCGGCCGGTTCCGCCTGGGACGGTGGCCCGCTGGCGAGCTTCGTCCGCGACGTGGCGCGGAACCGCGACACCGGCAGGCGGAGCCCACCCCGGGCGGCGCTGCCGCCGCTCCATCCGTCCGGCTGAGCACGGCCGTCGGGGAGCGCAGCGTGCGCCTTGAGTTCGCCGGCCGCAGATCGCACCCTTCGCCCAGCCGGATCAGCGCGCGAGAAGACTGCCATGCGTGAAGCCATCGACGAACGCCACGCGAACGAAGTCGCCCAGCTGTCGGAACGCGGCCAGTTCGGCGGCGCACCGACGCTCTGGGACGCGATCCGCAGTGAGGCGGAAGACCTCGCCCGCCAGGAGCCGATCCTCGGCAGCTTCTACCACGCGACGATCCTGAACCACGACAGCCTCGCCGCCGCCCTCTCCTTCCAGCTGGCGAGCAAGCTCGACAGCACGGTGCTGCCGGCCCTGCTGATCCGCGAAGTGATCACGGACGCCGTCGAGCAGGACCCGAGCATCCTCAAGGCCGCCGAGATCGACATCATCGCGACGCACACGCGCGACGCGGCGTGCCAGCACTTCTCCACGCCCCTGCTCTACTTCAAGGGCTTCCTCGCGCTGCAGTCGCACCGCGTCGCGCACTGGCTCTGGCAGCAGGGGCGCACGGCCCTCGCGCTGTTCCTGCAGGGCCAGGTGAGCACCACCATGGCGGTCGACATCCATCCGGCGGCGCGCATCGGCAGCGGCATCATGCTCGATCACGCGACGGGCATCGTGATCGGCGAGACCTGCGTGGTGGAGGACGACGTCTCGATCCTCCATTCCGTGACCCTCGGCGGAACGGGCAAGGAAGGCGGCGACCGGCATCCGAAGATCCGCCACGGCGTGCTCATCGCCGCCGGGGCGAAGGTGATCGGCAACATCGAGATCGGCGCCGGCGCCAAGATCGGTGCCGGCTCCGTCGTGCTTCAGGACGTGCCGCCGCACACGACCGTCGCCGGCGTGCCGGCCAGGGTGGTCGGCACGCCCGGCTGCGACTCACCGGCGCTGGACATGAACCACGGGCTCGAGTCCTGAGCGACGGGCCGTGACCGGCCGGCTGCTCAGCCGGCGAGCGACTTCTCCACGACCTCGAACACGTCCTTCGAGAGTTCGCCGCCATCGCGGATGCGCTCCAGCGCCTGGCGCATGAGCGCCTGGCGATCCGCGTCGAAGCGGCGCCAGCGCGTCAGCGGCGTCAGCAGCCGCGCCGCGATCTGCGGGTTGGTCGCGTTCAGCCTCGACACCCAGTCCGCCAGATAGGCGTAGCCGCTGCCGTCCGCGGCGTGGAAGCGGACCGTGTTCTGATTGCAGAAGGCGCCGACGAGGGCGCGGATCTTGTTCGGATTGCGCGCATCGAAGGCCGGGTGCTGCTCGAGGGCGCGCACCCGATCGAGCGTGTCGGCGGCGGGCGCCAGCGCCTGGGTCGCGAACCACTGATCCACGACGAGCGCCTCCTTCTCGTAGCGCTCGTAGAAATCCTCGAGCAGATCGCTCGCGGCCTCGGCGGGCGCGTTCCAGACCACGGTCCGGAGCGCGGCGAGCCGATCGGTCATGTTGTCCGCCTGCGCGTAGCGCTGCCGCGCGAGCGCCGTTCCGTCGCCGGCCTCGCTACGCGCGAGATAGGCGAGCGCGAGGTTCGCGAGGCTGCGCCGCGCGAAACCGGCGGCATCCGGCACGTAGGGCGCGTCGCTCGCGCAGGCCTCGTGGACGGCGCGCCAGCGGTGCGCGAAGCGGGTGGCGATCTCGTCGCGCAGACCCTCGCGAGCGGCATGGATGCCGTCCACGTCCACCCGGGTCATCTGCTGACCGAGGTAGTCCTCGGCGGGCAGCGTCAGCATGGCCGCCAGCATGGCCCGCGCCTCGCCGTCGTCCGGCGCCACGAGGGCCGCGTCCAGCAACTTCTCGATGGTCGCGAAGACCAGCTCCGGTGTCTGCGCGGCGTCGTCCGCCACGCGGGCGAGCAGGACGCGCGAATAGAAGTCCTGCGCCGCGTCCCAGCGCGCGAAGCCGTCGCTGTCGTGCGCCACGAGGAACGCCAGTTCCTCGAGCGAGCGCTCCATGGCCACCTTCACCGGCGCGGAGAAGCCGCGCAACAGCGACAGCGTCGGCGACGCCGTGACGCCCGAGAACTGCAGCGTGCTCACCGCGTCGTGCAGATGGACGACGAGCGTGCCGTCGCCCTCCGGGTTCTCGGCCGTGAGGCCGCCGCCCAGCGTGACGGCGTGGCCGTTCGCCGTCCCTGCCCTGCCGAGCATCTCGCGCCCCTGCGCATCGAGAAGACCGAGCGCGAGCGGGATGTGGAAAGGCGCCTTCTCGGGCTGCCCGGGCGTGGCCGGGCAGGACTGGGCGATGGTGAGCGTGAAGGTCCCGGCCTCGGCATCGTGGGCGGCCTCGATCTCGAGCAGCGGCGTACCGGCCTGGCCGTACCAGCGCCGGAACTGACCGAGATCGACGCCAGAGGCGTCCTCCATGGCCTGGACGAAGTCGTCGCAGGTGACGGCCTGACCGTCATGGCGCTCGAAGTAGAGATCGGTCCCTGCACGGAACCGCTCGGGGCCGAGCAGCGTGCGGATCATGCGCACGACCTCCGCGCCCTTCTCGTAGACCGTGAGCGTGTAGAAGTTGGAGATCTCGATGAAGCTGTCGGGGCGGATCGGATGCGCCATGGGTCCCGCGTCCTCCGCGAACTGCATGGTGCGCAGGAAGTTCGCGTCCTCGATGCGCTTGATCGTCGGCGAGTTCATGTCCGCCGAGAACTGGGCGTCGCGCAGGACCGTGAAGCCCTCCTTGAGCGAGAGCTGGAACCAGTCACGGCAGGTGACGCGATTGCCGGACCAGTTGTGGAAGTACTCGTGCGCGACGACGGCCTCGACGCGCTGGAAGCCGGCGTCGGTCGTCGTCTCGGGCGTGGCGAGCACGCAGGAGGTGTTGAAGATGTTGAGGCCCTTGTTCTCCATCGCCCCCATGTT
>JAZBPO010000329.1:0-10384 GCA_036351675.1 Pseudomonadales bacterium | reverse complement strand
GCGTGCTCGAGCGCCGTCAGGGTCTGCGCGCCCGGCTCGCCGTCCGGTTCGATGCGCAGGCGGCGCTGGATCGACTTGAGGCGTTCGAGGAGGGTTCGGTGCATGACTCGGCACTCGGTCCGCTGACGGCTCGGACCAGCCTAAAGGATTCGCGTCGACGTGCGGTACGGTCCACGCAGATCGGTCACGCGCCGCGGCGCGAGAGCGCGCCGACACGGCCGCGCACTCCCTCCGACTTCGGCGCGACCGAACTCCGCCCTAGGTCGCGAGCTTCGCCGCGAAGGCCCGGTATTTCTCGGCCTGCGGCGCCATCTTCGGCATCGACTCGAGCACCTCGGCCATCAGTCCGTAGGCTTCCGGCAGGCCGCCGTACTTCGGGAAGACCTTGTGCAGGCCGTTCAGCAGCTGCACAGCGTGCTTCGACTCGCCCCGGTGCTGCAGCTCTCGGGCGAGGGCGACGCGGAGTTCGGCCGTATCCGGCATGTAACCGGGCAGGACACGCCGCACCGCATGGTAGTCCGGCGCGAGCGGTGCCGGATCGCGCTGCTTCAGGGCGCGCTCGAAGAAGGCCGACGCATAGTCGTCGAGCAGCTTCTCCTGACGCGTGGCGAGCAGGAAGTCCAGGCACTTGCGGCCGAGTGCACGGTCCTCCGGAAAGCGTTTCACCGCCGCGGAGAAGACCTTCAATGCGTCCTCGTAGCGCCCCTCCTTCACGAACACCGCGATGCGCGCATCGATCAGTTCACGTTCGCTCTTCGGGGTCTGGCTACTGCCGTCGTCGCGCTCGGCGACGTAGCCGAGCTCGCGCTGATACTGGAACAGCACGTAGCCCATGATGTGGAACATGACGATCGTGTAGTAGTTCGACGCCGCGGACTGGAGCGTCAGGGCGATGAAGCCGGTCGAGCCGAGCAGCTCCTCGATGACGGCGATCGACGTCATCATCACGAGCATGAGCCCCAGCAGGACCCCGTAGGGCGTGCCGATCGCACCGACGAGTCGCCAGGCGGCGCGCAGATCGAGACCGGCGCGCAGGCTGTCCTGCGCGGCGAACAGCATGATCATCGCCGGCACGAGCACGAGGACGACCAGCGCGATCAGCCCCCCGAGGGCCGGCCCGAGGAAGGCGACCGCGAGGCCGATCAGCAGGCTCACGGCCATGAGCATGACGAACAGCTTGAAGAGCAGCGCGATGCCGCCGCCGTAGCTCTCGACGATGTCGGGCGCGACGAGCCTGCCCTGGGCCGTCGACTTCAGGCAGTTGAAGGAGTAACGGACGACCACGCCCGCTACGAACAACGACAGCAGCACGGCGAAGATGGGCGGCAGATAGATCGCCACCGTGCCGAGGATCGCGCCGCCGATGATCAGGCCGCCGGCGTCGAGCGTGAGCGGATAGCGGAAGCTCGCCTCGAGCCGCCGCCAGAACGGCTCCGCGTCGCCCGCACCACCGAGGGAGTCGAGGGGCTCGTCGCAGAGGATGCAGGTCGTCTGGTACCGGTTCTGCGGACCCTGCGCGATGCAGTCGTCGCAGAAGTCGCGGGCGCAGTGCCGGCAGTGCCAGCCCGCGGCCACGGTGGGGTGATAGCGACAGGATTCCATGCCCGACTCCATCAGACGTAGCGGTCGGCGATCGTGCTGTAGTGGCGCATACGCTCGACGTTCTTCAGCTCGCGGAAGGCATTCGCGAGGCGCCGGGCCATGACGCCGATGCGGTCGTCCTCCACGCCCCGTGCCATGAGCGTGGCGAACACGCGCTCGGCCGCCGGCACGGCCTCGATGCGCCCGAGGCGCGCACCCAGGCGCATGAGCTCGTCGTCCGGCAGCCGGGTCAACACCTCCGGCTCGCCGTTCAGCGCGCGCACCTGCTCGCGGATCTCGTCCGGGCTCGCGTCCCGATAGCTGACGAGCGCGTCCGTCGCGGCCTCGAAGCCATCGGCGCGATCGGCGGCGTAGAGCTGCTGCTCGAGGCGGCGCAGCGCGAAGCTGTCGCCGAAGGCCTCGCGCATGGCGACCACTTTCCGCCGTGCCGCCTCGAAGCGGTAGTCCTCGATGGCGTCGTAGATCTCCGCCAGGGCGGCCTTCTCGGGATCCACCGACTGATCCGTCTCGATGTATTCCTCGTCGATGTCCTTCGGCCACAGCAGCAGCACCGCGCCGATGAGCACCGCGCCTGCGACGAAGCCGCCGACGTGCGCCATGTAGGCCACGTTGGAGTCCGGTTCGGCGAGCAGGAACCAGAGTTCCTTGCCGACGAAGAGCGGCAGCACCGCCAGCGCCGGCAGGCGCACGTAGCCGACGAAGACGAAGAGCCAGTAGAAGAACTCGATGCGACGGAGCTGGAACAGGGCGAGGTACATGGCCATGACGCCGGAGACGGCGCCGGAGGCGCCGATCAGGGGAACGGCACTGTCGAGGTTCAGCAGCGCGTGGCCGAGGCCGCCGGCGACGCCCGTGGCCAGATAGAAGGCGAGGAAACGCAGGTGGCCGATCGCCGCCTCGACGGCGAAGCCGCAGAGCAGGAGAAAGAGCATGTTCCCCAGCAGATGCATGAAGTCGCCGTGGAGGAACTGGTAGGTCAGCAGCGTGAGTGGACTCAGCTCCGACGGCACGAGCCCGAAGCGCACCGTGCTCACCCGACCGAGGACGTCGGTGAGCATGCGGCGGCGTTCACGCCAGTTATCACCCAGCTGCGGCTTGAGTTCCCAGTCCCAGTTCCAGCCGAGATAGGACTCGAACTTCTCGTCCCGCAGCATCTGATAGGCGACGGCGAAGTCGCCCGCGTTCTCGCGCAGCGCCTCGACTTCCTGGACCGCTTCGACGCCCTGCTCCTGCAGGAGATAGGCCTCGTACTTCTCGCTCTCGACGGTGTAGAAGCCCTGCTCGAGGTAGGCCGTGAGCGCGACCTCGATCGTCGCGTCGTCACTGGACTGGTAGAAGACGTGGGCGAAGACGTTGAGGAACAGGAGCACGAGCAGGACGACGGGCGGGTTGCTCCAGTCGAACTGCTTCTCCACGGGCAAGATCATCATGCTCGGTCACTCCCGCTGCGGCGGTCCGGAGCGCCGGGCGGCGCCTGCCAGCGAACGCCCATGGCGGATTCCCCGGCGACGGATCCACGAGGCGGCCGAACAGTGCACCTGCGGTCCGATCGCCCTCGGGGCATGGTCCCTTCGCGCGGCACACGGGGGTGCACCCCGGTCGCTCCGGCGAGCGGCCGCTTCACGGGGCACACAGGTACGCGGCGCGGATCAGCAGCTCAAGAAGATCCGGTTTCAGCGGTCGATCACGACCGACCTCCGGTCGATTCGGGCTCAGGAGGGCAGGACCGCCCGGCAATGGACGCGTCGATCGCGACCCGACCGAGGTCGAGCCGGGCGCGGCGCTTCAGCGGGTTCCGCAGCGAAGTGAGCCGTGCGTACTCGAAGCCGGCCTCGGGACCCATCAGCGCAGGCGTGCGACAGCCCTCCGCCGGGGAGAGCCGTCGCGAGCCGGCCCCGCGGCCTCAGTCCGCTTCCACGAAGCGCACCACGTCCGCGAGGTCGAAGGGGTAGTAGTCCGGCGTCCGCGCGAGCGCCTCGTAGTCGAAGCCCTCCCGATAGCGGTCGCTGAACCAGCCGTAGCGCTCCTTGGAGATGCACGGATCCGGCTGCCAGCGCTCTGCCTGATGCAGGAAGCTGGTTTCGCAGTACTTGAGCATGCCCCCGAAGACCTCGAGGATCAGTGCCGAACCGACGGCGCCGAAGCGCTCACCGCCCTGCCGATCCGCCGATTCGGCGAGCAGATAGAAGAACAGCGGCGTCTGCGCGGAGAGATCCGGCCGACCGGGCACGGTCGGCTGGTAGCTCGTGTCGATGCCAGGGTAGTGCGCTGCGAGCTCCGCCGCGACGGCCTGGCCCGAGGGCAGGCTGAGCGAATTCCCGCGCAGCAGGTTCCGGAACGCCAGCGCCCGGTCGTTGGGGCTGTTGCTCGGGACCACGGGCAGGGGCAGCCGCTGCAGCTCGTCGGCGAGGAGGGGATCCACCGCCTTGCACATGCGCGGAGCGAGACAGTCGTCCACGGGCAGAAGATAGCGCCAGTCGACCACCAGCTCCTCCGGCGCTTCGGAGAAACCGAGCGCACCGAAGGCGTCCTCGAACAGCTCCACGTCCAGCTGATCCTGATTCGCCGCGTACACGGAGCGCACCAGCGTGTGTCCGACCCGGTAGGCGGCGACGGAGAACTCCACCGGCATCGTGAGATGGCCGTGAGCCGGCTTGTAGAAGTAGGGGAAGGCCGCGTCCTTCGCGATGAGCTTGCCGACCGCGAACTCGTAGACCGCCGGATCACAGAGCCGCTTCAGGAAGTCGAACAGCACCAGCCACTGGTAGTGGAAGCGCGCCGACTCCTGCGCGTACTCGAAGCGCTGCGCACGACCGCCGGGGATCGGCGGCAGGCGCTCGTCGAAGATGCGGTTGTGGAAGCGGTGGAACAGCAGGTGCATCTGCGAGACGAAGAGATTCTCGTCGTTCCGCGGATCACCGATCAGTGCGACGCCGCCAGGCGAGCGCGCGAGGTCGAAGCCGTTCTCGGCGACGGCCAGCCGCCCGGGACGTTCCGGATCGAAGATGTGGGGGCTGGCCTCCGGCCCGAAGCCGTAGACGCAGTCGAGATCGAGGCTCGCGGAGCGGATGTTGGGCAGCTTGGCGATCGCCTCGTTCGACAGGGGCGCGCCGCGCAGCGCCGTGGTCGCGTCGAGCGTGACGTCGTGATCGACGAACTGGGCGAAGAAGGCGTAGCCCGCCGGAATCGCGCAGTCCGGAGAATTGCCGTCGAAATCGTGCTTGAGCCCCCCGGGACCACCGAGGAGCGCTGCGTCCTCGACGGATAGGGGCAGACCGGGCAGATCCGGGAACAGCTTCGAGAACGTCGAGACAGCGACGTGCTTGCAGCCGTGTGCCTTGCTGACGCCGTGATGATGTACGGGACCTTTCTGCATGATCGGGCTCCTTCCCTGGAACGGAACATGCGGTGCGGGTCATTCCACACCGCAGCGGATCCAGACCATGCCGCGCCGACAGCGCCTTCGCCTGCGGTAGGGGCGATGTCTCACACGGGCGTGCGAACCCTCCCCTTGAAACGTGCGAGCGTTCACACTTCATGGCCCCCAGAGGCGCGCCGCCCCGTGCCGCTGCGCTTGACGCCCGCTGGTGCGCGGCGGAGATTGGTCGCGTCGGCGCCGGCGGGAGCAAGATTCGATGGCCGAACCCTCGACGACGGAGCTGCCACCCGACGGCAGCGCGGGCTCGGAGGAGCCGACCACCCAGCAGCTTGTGGCTCGCGCCTTCCTGAGGCTGCCCTGGGGGCTCGGCATCCCGGTGCTCGCGATCCTGTGCGGCGGTCTCGTGCTCCTCGCAGGCTGGCTGGCCTGGGGCGTCGCCATCGGCGAGTTGATCGAAGCAGCCCGGGCCAATCCCTGGTGGTGGCTGACGCACTGGTTCCTGCTGCTGCTCGCAGGCATGGCGCCGATCTGGGCGTTCATGATCACCGGTCCCGTGCTGCTCGCGGCCCTGCGCGAGACCGATCGACAGGAAGAAGCGCAGCAGCTCTCCGACGTGGACGCCTGGGAACTCGAGATCCGCGGCAGCACGGATCCGGTCGACTACGCGGCCTACAGCCGCAAGGTCCTGCGGGCCTACTACCTCATGGGCCAGAACCAGGTGAGCACGACCTTCTACATCGGCGTCGGCGCCATGGTCTTCGGCTTTCTCTTCCTGCTCGCTGGTCTGTGCGTCCAGATGCTCGATCGGTCGTTCTTCCCCTGGGTCCGGGAGGACCTCGACGTCACGGCGATCGCCATCGGAGGCGGATTGATCATCGAGTTCGTCGCCGGGATCTTCATCTACATCTACCGGACCACGATCACCCAGTTGAACGTCTACTACCGGCGCCAGGCCCTGGTGCACTCCGCCTTGCTGGCGATGTCCGTCGCGGGCCGGACCGGCGCCGATGTCGACGGTGCGGTGCAGTCCATCATCGAGACCCTGCTGGTGCCGCCCGACGACCCGAAGTTCCCCGATGCCTCGCGCAAACCGGTCGGCAAGCGCGTCCTGGAAGACGCGATCGACAAGGCGCTCGGGCCGGCGGGCTGAAACAGGCCGGCCGAGGCGGACGACGGTTCGGCACCGGCCCGGCGAGGCGCTCGCGCCGGAGCGCGCCGGCACGTCCAGCGGGCTCGGAGCGCTAGTTGATGTCGAGCAGCGTCGGAGGTCGGGGAGCGCTCGATGGCGAGAGCGCGATGGACACGACACCCGCATCCGCGCCGTGACGAATCTCCCGACGCTGCGTCGCGTAACCCGGCGCACTGACCTCGAGTTCGTAGCTGCGATCGAACGCGTAGGCGCGGGTCGGGGAGAAGGGCGCCCCGTCCACGGTGACCCTCGCACCCGCCGGACTCGAACGGATGTCCATGGGCCCCTCCGTCGGAGCCACGGGTTCGAGCTCCACGTAGCTGCTCGTCCCCGACCCCCGGTGCTGGACCTCCAGGGTGCGGCTCTCGTACCCGGAGGCCTGCACGAGCACCCGATAGGTCCCGAAGTCGTAGCGCCTGTCACGGTCATAGCGACCCACCCCGTCGAGGACCACGCTGGCATCCGTCGGTCGGGTTGAGATGCTCATCCGTGCACGCTCCGCGACGGGCTGCGTGGATGGCTCCCGGGGCGGCCGCTCGTTCGTCGGGCCGGCGCGCGACACAGCGGACGGCTGCGACGCGAACCAGCCCTGTTCCATGCCGTACCAGGCGCCCCCGCCGACCGCGCACGCGAGGACGGTGGCGGCGACCGCCGTCGGCAGGCCGAGGGAGGCGCCCTGGGCAACGGCCGTCGCAGCCGTGACCGCGCCCTCCCCCGCGCCCGTCGCGGCGGCCGATCCCGTACTCGCGGGCGCCGCTGCAGCGGTCGGAACGGACGGTGCCGGATCCGGCCCGGGCGCAAGCGCCGCCTCGCTCGCGGGCGCATGGACGTCGGACGCGGCGCGCTCGGGCGCATCCGCGAGCAGCGATTCCGGGCCGACCTCACGATTGAAACCGCGGGCAGGGAAGGCGGAGACGAGTTGGTCGGTGCCCTGCCGAGCACGGGCGGCGAGGGCGCGAAGGTTGCCTTCTCGCTGCGCCTCGTCCTGTCGAAGCGCGATGAGGAGGCGCTCGAAGGCCGTTTCGTACTGGCCGGCGTCGTCGAAGAAGATCCGCTGGAAGGCGTGCAGTCCGAAGGGGACGTCGCAGTCGCGATAGACGACCGGAACCAGATCCGGATCGGCATCGCCACTGTCCAGCACGTAGGTCCATTCGGAGCGCACGAAGCGGGACGCGACCGCTTCGGGAGAGAGCACGACGATCATGCGACGGCTCTTCGCGAGCACCGCCTGCACCTGTCTGCGCCAGTCGGGCCCTCCCACGAGATCCAGCTGGTCGATCCACACCTCGACGCCGGACGCCCGAAGGTCACGGGCGATCTGCAGTGCGAAGGCCCCGTCATGACGGGAGTAGCTGATGAAGATTCGACCTTCCGACACGATGGCTCCCGGGCAGCCTCAGGGCGCGAGGCCGGAGAAGGATCGCGCCGCGTCCGCGGTCGCCGAGAAGCCGGAGAGATCCTGCACCGCCATCTGCATGAGCAGATAGGCGACGACGTCCTCCGCAGGCAGGACGTCGAGGTCGTCGGGGCCGTACACGCCATAGCCGAGGAGCTGATTGCCGCTCACGGTCATGGACAGGTTCAGATCCACGGGCTCGCCCGTCTCGGGGTCGAAACCTTCGTAGAAACTCGCCGTGCTCGCCTTGGCGTAGGCTTCGTCGACCTCCGTGAAGGCTGCATCCAGCGGCGAGGAACCGGTCCACTCGGCGAGGTCGACGACCATTTCGACGAAATCGGCTGCCGCATGCGTCAGCGCGCCCTCGAAGTCGTCGGCCTCGAGTACACCGATCAGCATGGCGACGGCCCCGCTCTCGGTCTCCGCCGCGAGCAGGCCCTCCGCCTCGTCCCAGTAGACGTCGACCACGGAGGGCACGGCGAGCGTCGCCCCGGTGACCTCGTCCACGTAGATGTCGAAGGCGAGGCGCGCGAAGTCCTCCGGCCGGACCACGCTGCGGATGTAGTCGATGTTCGGGTCTTCCTCTCCGGCCTCGCGGCGGAGTTGCTCGAAGCGCGCGAGGGCGATGGTGCGGACCAGCACGAGGCTGATCTCTTCGTGCCCCTCCTGCTCGGGCACCGTCAGGCTCTGCTCCGTGGAGGGCGTATAGGCACCCACCAGAAGGTCGCTGCGCTGCGCCGTCGTCGGCTTCGGATCGCTGCGCGCGGCCAGTTGCGGCAGATAGATGTGTGCGGGGATGCTCCAGTTCAGATCGCGGAAGCCGCCCAGCAGCGTGCCGTCGGCGATCGCCACGACACGCCCTTCGGCGTCGAGGATCGGCGCACCGGAATGGCCGGGATTGAAGGTCGACGTGACCCGCAGGACCTGCGCCGAGGGCTTCGGGTAGGTCCGGTCGGTGAAGAAGTCCTCGAAGCCCCGGAGTCCCGCGAAGGCCTCGCCCAGGGGCATGACGCTCCGGAGCCCTTCGCCGAAACGCGCATCGACGCGGAGGATGCGCTGGAGGTTCTGCGGATAGCCCCAGAGGTGGTAGGGACGGCGCAGATCCGCCGGCACCGCCTCGACGTGCCGCAGCGGCGTGATGCCGAGCGGCTGCGCGAGATCCAGCAGTGCCAGATCGCCCTCGAGGTTCACGTTGCCGAGCGTGGCGAAGGACTGCGCAGTGCCCGACTCGTTCGCGACGATCAGGAGCCGACAGCCGGCGACGGCGTGCAGCGTCGCCACGACATGCTCCTCGTCGGGCCAGGCGAAGCCACTCGAGTTGATCTGTTCGCCGCCGGGCAGCTCGCAGCGGACCTTGACGACGGAGCGCGCGCTCACCCTGTCAGCCGGCTCGGCCGCGCGCCCCGGCTGCACCGCCAGTAGCAGCGCCAGGAGGACACAGGCCGCCGGCTTCGGTCCGGGTCGACTCGATCGATCAAGAACCATCGCCCCGACTCCTCTCGGCCAGCTCGTCTTCCAGGCTGCAGATCGCAGCATGTGCAGCGTACAGCGCATCGCGTCGATGCGCGGCGGGCATCGCGCCGATCGTCTCCGCCACATCGGCCCAGGGCGCCCCACGAAGCGAGTAGGCCTGCAGCACCAGCTCCACCTCCCCGCCGAAGCCGGCCGGATCGAAATCCTCGCAGCGCTTCGCGAAGCCTTGCTCACCGACGAGCCCGACCGGGCCTCGCGCCGCTGCCCGCGCCTCGACGATCGCTGCAGCGGCCGCCGGCTCGAGCCCCTCGGCCTCGAGTGCCGTGCGCTGAGCATCCAGGTCCGGTCCGAGCAGCCCGTGCGCCCGGACGTAGATCCCGGTCGGTGCCGCCAGCACCACGGCGAGGCCGAAGGCGCCGATGCGCAGGCCCTTGGCCGTGCTGAAATGCGCGTCGTTCAGGCCGAGCAGCGCCGCGAGGGCGCCGCCGACGGCCGCCACGAAGTAGGCGACGATGCTCGTGCCGTCCCCTGGCGGCACCGCGAGACCGAGCATGCTGCCGACCATGAGGCCGATGCCTGCTCCCGCGAACACGGACACCGCGTTCGACGTCGACGGCGCCAGCGCGTCCGCTTCCCGCACGCGCCCCTCGATGGCCATGGCCCTGCCCTCCCCACGCTCCGGACCGCCCCGTGCGACGCCGCCTCGCAAGGCCCGCACGGCGCCATTCTGCCCGTTCACGAGCCACGATCGCCCCTCGTCACCATCGTGCTCGACCACACACCAGTGCGGAAGCAGCACCGTGTCGGCCTGCACCCGGCGATAGCGCGTCGAGGTCCGCACGGCGCGCTGGTCGAGCCCGCCGATGGCTGCCACGACCCGCCCATGGAGTTCCCGCTGCAGGTGACCGAGGGCCACCGCGAACGCTTCGGGCAGGCTGCGATCGAGCACCACCCGGGCCTGCGGTTCGTCGCCCCCTGCCGGCACTGCTTCCTCGAGCGCCCAGGACCAGTCCGCGCCGGCCGGGGCGAGATCCGCGGGCAGGCTCGCCGACGGGACAAGCAGATCCTCGTACGCCAGGTCGATCTCTTCCTCGACCGGTTCCCATGCGAGCAGCGACTGCCCCGGCTCCAGTGCTGCGACCTCGCCGAGCGTGCCGCGCTCACCCTGCGCGCGGGTGCGGGTGGACAGATCGAAGCGCCAGAAGGGCAGGTGCAGGGCCGTCGCCTGCAGCGCTTGCGTGCGCGCACCCGCGAGACGACGCACATGATCGACGGCTTCGCCCGCATCGATGGCGAAGGGCAGCCAGGCATCGGCCACGAATTCGCGCAGCGCACCCGCCTCGAG
>JAZBPO010000328.1:0-8275 GCA_036351675.1 Pseudomonadales bacterium | reverse complement strand
GACGGTCGTGTTCTCCCCGGAGGACGCCACCAGCTTCACGCGTCTCGACGGCCGCCGGGTCATCGGCCTCGGTGTGGTGCGTCAGGCCGGCTCGAACACCATCGAGATCTCGGATGGCGTGCGCGCGGCCATCGAGCGTCTCGACGAACGCTTCCCGGAACTCGACTTCGTCGTCATCTCTGACAACGCGCAGTTCATCCGCGGCGCCGTGCGCGAGGTGCTGCTCAGCCTGGGCCTCGCGATCCTCGTCGTCATCGCCACGATCCGCCTCTTCTCCGGCTCCATGCGCCTGACGCTGATCCCGGCCGTCACCATGCCCGTCGCGCTGCTCGGCACCATCGCCGGCATCTGGCTGCTCGGCTTCTCCATCAACATCCTCACGCTGCTGGCGCTCGTCCTCGCCACGGGCCTCATCGTCGACGACGCCATCGTCGTCCTCGAGAACGTCCAGCGCCGCCGCGGCCAGGGCCTCGGCCAGCTCGCAGCCGCCGTGCTCGGCACCCGTCAGGTGTTCTTCGCCGTCGTGGCCACCACGGCGGTGCTCGTCGCGGTCTTCGTGCCCATCGCCTTCCTGCCGGGCACGGCCGGGGGGCTGTTCCGCGAGTTCGGCTTCGTGCTCGCCTGCGCCGTCTGCATCTCGAGCTTCGTCGCCCTTTCGCTGATCCCGGCGGCCATGGCGCGCACGCCCGCGAAGACCTCGGACGGCGGCCCCGTCGACCGCAGCCTCGCGCGCATCGGCCGTCGTTCCACGCGCCTCTACGATGGTGCGCTCGGCGTGGTCCTCGGCCGCCCCTGGCTCTCGCTGCTCGCCTTCGTGCTCCTCGCCGTGGGCGCCGGCGGCCTCTACACGCAGCTCGAGCGCGAACTCCTGCCGACGGAAGACCGCGGCACGCTGAACGTCTATGCATCCGGACCCGACGGTGTCGGCCTCGCCTACACGGAGCGGCAGGCGAACCAGGTCGAAGCCGTGCTCGAACCCCTCGTCGAGGCCGGCGAGATCGAGATGCTGTACACGGTCATCGGCCGCTGGGATCCGAACCGCGCCTTCGTCGTCGCGCCCCTCGCCCACTGGGACGAACGCGAGCGCAGTCAGCAGGAGATCCGCGCCGACATCCAGCGACTGCTCAACAACATGCCCGGTTCGCGCGCGGGCAGCTGGGGTTCGAACAGTCTCGGCCTGCGCGGCTCGCGCGGCGGAGGCGGCCTGGAGATCGCCCTCATCGGCAACGACTACGACGACATCTTCGTCGCCGCCCGTGAGCTCGCCGCGGCCGTCGAGGACCGGCTCGAGAATGTTTCGGGCCCACAGATCTCCTACCAGCCGACGCAGCCGCAGCTCGCCGTCCGCGTCGACCGCCGTCGCGCCGCGGATCTCGGTGTTCCGCTCACTGAGCTCGCCCAGACCCTCAGGGCCATGATCGATGGCCAGCAGCTCGTCGATCTGAACGTGGGCGATCAGGCCGTGCCGATCGTGCTCGAGAGCGGTGCCAACGCCATCGACGATCCCTCGGATCTCGTGAACCTCTACGTGCGCTCCGCCGACGGCGCGCTGGTGCCGCTGTCTTCCATCGTCGAGCTGGTCGAGGAGGGCGTCGCGGCCGAGCTCAACCGGGTCGCCCAGCGCCGCGCCATCGAGATGTCCTTCGAGGTCACGCCGGGCTATCCGCTGCAGTCCGCGCTGTCGGACGTCCAGCGCCTCGCCGACGAGGTGCTGCCGACGAGCATCGGCGTCATCTCGCGCGGCTCCGCGGCGACGCTGGAGGAGACGACGCGGAGCACGGCGCTCACCTACGCCTTCGCCCTGCTCGTGGTGTTCCTCGTGCTCGTGGCGCAGTTCGAGAGCATGACGAGCGCCGTCGTGGTCATGATCACCGTGCCCTTCGGCATGGCGGCAGCCGTCGCGTCGCTCTGGCTCACCGGCACTTCGCTGAACATCTACTCGCAGGTCGGCCTCGTGCTCCTCATCGGTCTGATCGCGAAGAACGGCATCCTCGTGGTGGAGTTCGCCGATCAGCTCCGGGACGCGGGCGCCTCCGTGCGTGACGCGATCGTCGAGAGCGCGCACGTGCGCCTGCGGCCCATAGCCATGACGCTGGTGTCGACGATCTTCGGTGCACTGCCACTGATCCTCTCCTCCGGTCCCGGCGCCGAGGCGCGTCACGCGATCGGCTGGGTGGTCTTCGGCGGTCTCGGTATCACCGCAGTGTTCACCCTGTTCCTCACGCCGCTGCTCTACCTGGGCATCGCGCGCCTCGCGAAGCCGCGAGCCGATGCCGAGCAGCGCCTGGACGAGGAACTCGAGCGCGTCCGCGCCGGCGAGCCGGCCAGCACCTGAAGCACGCACCATCCCGGCGCGTCGGGGGGCGCGCCGGGCGTTCCATCGGGGGAGTCGCATGTCGTCGATCCGTGCGCTGGCGCGCCTGGGCGCCATCGCTTCCGCGTGCGCCGCACTGACGGGACCGGTGCACGCCGTGACCCCGCTCGAGCCGTCCACGGGCTTCGCGCTCTACACCCGCTACGAGTACCTCGACGGCCCGCTGCGGCCGGGACAGACGGGCGACGACCGGATCTTCAACAATCGCGCCGAGCTGCGCCTCGGGAAGCAGTTCGCGGCCGACGGGCTGCGGATCGGTGCACAGCTGGAGCTCTGGGACGCCCGCGCCTGGCTCCACGACGCCGAGACACCACTGAACACCGGCGAAGTGAATGCCCTCGAACCGGTGAACGCATGGCTCTCCGTCGACCTCGGCGGCGGCACGCTCCGGGCCGGTCGCCTGACCCAGAACCTCGGCAGTCGCCGTCTCGTCGCACGCAATCTCTATCGGGCGACCACCAACGGCTTCACGGGCATCGACTGGCGCGGCGATCTCGGCGCCTGGCGGGTCCAGGCCCTGCTCTACTCACCGGACGCGCGCAGGCCGGACGAGCGCGACCGGGTCGGAGACGACGACGTGCAGCTCGACGAGACCAGCTTCGAGCGGCGTTTCTGGGGCCTCTTCGCGCAGCGTGAGATCGCGGGCGGTGATCGCCTCGAACTCTATGCCTTCCACCTGGACGAGAACGACACGAAGGAGACGCCAGGCCGCAATCGGCGCATCACGACACCGGGACTCCGCTGGCGTCGCACGGCGCCGGACGGCGGCCTCGACGCGGAACTCGAGATCACGCTGCAGTTCGGCAGGGTGCGCGGCACGGCGGCGGCGACGGATACGCACGATCTGGATCACCGCGCCGCCATGCTGTTCGGCGAGCTCGGCTGGCGACCGGGCCCCACCGCTCCCAGGACGAGCCTCGAACTGCTGTGGGCGAGCGGCGACGACGATCCGGCCGACGGCGACTCGGGCACCTTCGATTCGCTCTTCGGGGTGATCGTCGGCGACTACGGGCCTTCGGGAATCTGGACCTCGCTGAACCGCCGCAATCTCTTCACGGCCGTGCTGCGCGTCGAGGGCCGACCGCTGCCGCGGGTCCGGGCCCACGCCCTCCTGCGCCACGCACGGCTCGCCGCCGCGGAGGACGCCTGGTACGCGACGGGCCTGCGCGATCCCTCCGGGGCGAGCGGCGACGCGATCGGCGATCAGTTCGAGACACGCATACGCTGGTGGGCGATCAAGGAGACGCTGCAGGTGGAGACCGGCTGGATCCACCACCGCAAGGGACGCTTCGCGCGCCGCGCGCCCGGCGCACCGGGCGACGATGCCGTGAACTACATCTGGTTCTCGACGCGTATCATCCTCTGAGTGAACGCCTCCGCGGCGTCCGCCCACGACGGCCGCGGAGGGCGGGCAGCGCTGCGGCTGCCCTCCCGAACCGCCGCCGCGCCGACGGAAACGGAAGCTCCATGCGCCGCCTCGTCCTCGTCCTGATGCTGCTCGTCGTCACCCCGGCCCGCGCGGACGTCACCGTGTTCGCGGCCGCGAGCCTCGCCGACGTGCTCGGAGAACTGACGGCCGCCTGGTCCGCACGCGGCGGCGATCCGGTCCGCCTGTCTCTCGCCGCCTCCTCGACGCTCGCGCGGCAGATCGAGCAGGGCGCTCCCGCCGATCTCTATCTGTCCGCGAATCTCGCCTGGATGGATCGGCTGGAGCAGGCGGGTCTGCTCGACCCTGCATCCCGCCGGGTCCTGGCCCGGGGCCGGCTGGTGCTGGTGGCGCCCGCGGACAGCGCGCTCCGTGCCGGCGACGTCGCCGCGCTGCTGCAGGCCCTGCCGGCGGGCGCACGCGTCGCGATCGGTGATCCTGCGCACGTCCCCGCTGGCGTCTACGCCGCGGCAGCGCTCGAAACGCTCGGGCTCGGTGGGATCGTCGCGCGGCGGTCGGCCCATGCCGCCGACGTGCGCAGCGCCCTCGCCCTCGTCGCCCGCGGCGAGGCCCCCCTCGGCATCGTCTACGAGACCGACGCGGCGCTCACGGACCGGGTGCGCATCGTGGGCGCCTTCCCGGCGAACAGCCATCCGCCGATCGTCTATCCGGCAGCGCGCCTCGCGGACGCCCGCGAACCCCGCGCCGCCGACGCCCTCCTCGGCTGGCTCGCCTCGGCCGAGGCGCGTGCCATCTGGCGCCGCCACGGCTTCGCCGATCCGTCGGGAAGCTGACCGTGCCGACGCCAGCCGAACTCGAGGCCCTGCTCCTCAGCCTGCGCGTGGCGACGGTCGCCGTGCTCGGCGCCCTGCCCCTCGCCATCGCCGTCGCCTGGTTGCTCGCGCGGCGTGACTTCCCGGGCCGCGTACTCCTCGACGGTCTGGTGCATCTACCACTGATCCTGCCGCCGGTCGTGGTCGGCTATCTCCTGCTCTTGAGCTTCGGCACGCGGACTCCCCTCGGCAGCCTGCTGAACGACTGGTTCGGCCTGCGCCTGGTGTTCCACTGGTCCGGCGCCGCGCTCGCCGCCGCGATCATCAGCTTCCCGTTCCAGGTACGCGCGATCCGTCTCGCCATGGAGGCCATCGACCCGCAGCTGCACGAGGTCGCCGAGACCCTCGGGGCCGGACCCCGCGATCGTTTCCTGACGATCACGCTGCCGCTCGCCCTGCCTGGCGTCCTCGCCGGGGCCATCACTGCCTTCGCCGCGAGCCTCGGCGAGTTCGGCGCCATCATCACCTTCGTCTCTAACGTCCCGGGCGAGACCCGCACGCTGCCGCTCGCGATCTACACGGCGCTGCAGTCGCCGGACGGCGAGGCCATGGCCGCGCGCCTCGCGGGCCTCTCCATCGCCCTCGCGCTCGCCGGTCTGATCGGCTCGGAGCTCGCGGCGCGACGGCTGCGCCGGATGACCGCGTCGTGACCCTGTCCGTCGCCATCACGCACCGGCGCGGCGACTTCCACCTCGAGGCGCGGCTCCGGGCGCCGGAGGGCGGCGTCACCGTACTCTTCGGTCCCTCGGGGGCCGGCAAGTCGACGCTGCTCGCCGCCGTGGCGGGACTGATCACGCCGAAGGCAGGGCGCATCGCCTTCGGTGACGAGGTGCTGCTGGACACGGCGGCGGGCATCGCCACACCGGCCCGTGACCGGCGCTTCGGCGTGGTGTTCCAGGCGCCAAGACTGTTCCCGCACCTCGACGTCCGCGGCAACCTGCTCTACGGCCACGCGCGCCAGCCGGAACCCGCCAGCGAAGGCGCCTTCGACGAGCTCGTCGCGCTGCTCGGCATCGGGCAGCTGCTGAAGCGACGGCCCGCGAGCCTCTCCGGCGGCGAGGCCCAGCGCGTGGCCCTCGGCCGCGCGCTGCTCTCGAACCCGCGCATGCTGCTCCTGGACGAGCCGCTGTCCGCCCTCGACGCGCCGCGCCGCGACGAGGTCATGGCGCTTCTCGAGCGCCTGCGCAGCGAACGCGGCGTGGCCATGCTCTACGTCACGCACCGCCAGGAGGAGATCGCGCGCCTCGCCGATCACGTCGTCGTCGTCGATGCGGGCCGCGTGGTGCGCGCCGGGCCCGTCGAGGCCACGCTCGCCTCCGTCGAGGCCGCGGAGCAGCTCCTCGATGCGCCGACCACCGTGATCCGGGCCCGCGTGACCAGCCATGACGAGGACTACGGGCTGACCGATCTCGTCTGCGACGGTGGCCAGCTCACCGTGGAGCGCGTCGATCTCGCCATCGGGGCCGAGCTGCGCCTCGGGGTGCGCGCCACGGACGTGACCCTCGCCCGCGCAGAACCGACCCTCGTCAGCGCCAACAACGTCCTGAAGGGGCAGGTCACGGCGCTCCGCTGGGCCGGCGAGAGCTGGGCCGACGTGGAACTCGACTGCCTCGGCCAGCCCCTCCTCGCGCGCATCACGCGGCGATCCGCCCAGCGCCTCGGCATCGCGCCCGGGGACGAGCTCTGGGCCCTGGTGAAGTCGACGACGCTGAACCGCTGATCCCGAGCAGGCGCCGACGCGACAGGCGCATCGCTTCGCATCCTGCGACGCGATGCGCGAACGCGCGCGTCCCATCGGCGGTCGCCATGCTCCGAGCGCCGCCCCGACCCACCTCAACGCTCTGAAAGAACGAAGGTTTTCGGGAATCCGGGAGATCCCGTCCCGCTGGCCCCGTCCCTGCAACCGTCGCCGCAATCCCATCGGCGATCGCGCAGCAGCGCGACGGAGTCACTCATGACCAGAACCGGAACGGGCGCTGGCCTGCGCCTCGTGCTCACCTCTGGCTGCTTCCTGCTGGCGCCATCGGCCCTCGCGGGCACCGTATCCCCGGTCCAGAGCGGCGCATCCACGCTCTACGACCTCGACGCCGTCGCGCCCGTCGAACTCGCGGGTTCGGACGAGGCTGCCCTCGGCTACTTCGAGAACGACATGCCGGAGCTGCTGTCGATCGTGAACGCGAACCTTTCGGAGCGCTCCGCGGTCGCCGACGTGACCGACTTCGCGCTCGATCCGAACCCGCTCTACCTCAGCGTGCCCTCCGAGGTACGCGTCTACTTCCTCGCCGAGGGCGCGGGCTATCGCAACAGCTTCGGCTTCTACACCGGGCCGGTCGAGACGGGTGTGGAGGACGGCACGGACGCTGCCCTGATCTTCCCCGATGCATCCTCGACCAGTGCGTACTCGACCAGCGAAGTGACGAGCGAGCGTGCTCGCAGCACACCCCTGGCACCCGGTGACTTCGTCGACCTCGGCTCCTTCGACGCCGACACGCAGCTGAATCTCTTCATGGTCGCCAATGGCGCCAGTGGCGGCTCGGACACCTGGTACACGGACCCGACACTCAACTCCGACGGCATCGTGCACTACGTGGCACTCGCCGATCCCGGCAGCCCCTACCTGCTCGTGGGCATCGAGGACCTGTGGGGCGGCGGCGACGAGGACTACAACGACCTCGTGATCGCCATCGATATCGGCGTGACGAACGTGCAGCGCATGATCGAGAGCAGCGGCACCACGTCGGGCAGCACGGTTCGGACCAACGTCGCTGCCGCGCCGCTGCCACCGACGGCCTGGGCTGTGCTCGGTGTCCTCGGCCTCGGCCTGTACCGACGTCTGCGATGCCGCGCCTGAGCCATGAGCGCGAGCACGCGAGCGCGGCAGGCCGGGATCCTGCCCGTCACCCTGGTCGCCATCGCGGCGGTCTCCGCCACCGCCTCGAGCTGGCGGCGGGTCGGCGAGCAGTTCCTGCGCGCCGTCCAGGTCGGTAACGACGACGGCGTCGCCGCTCTGGCCGTCGCCGCCTGCGCCTGGCTGCTCTGGCGCGGCCGGCACGCGTTGCGCGCCGCACGCCCGGACGGCACACGCTGGTGGCTCGTGCTCGCTGCGCTCGCCCTGCACCGGGGTGGCCTGGCCGCCGACTGGCGCTTCGTCGAGCAGGCCGGCGCCCTGCTCTTCGCGCCTGCACTCGCGAGCCTGTTCCTGACGTCGCGCGCGCCCGGGGTACTGCTGCCGGCCTGGTGCGCCCTGCTCTTCGCGCTGCCTCTGCCCGGCATGCTCGTCGAGCACGTCGCCGTTCCCCTCCGCTACGCAGAGGCTCGAGCCGTCGAGATGGTGGCCCTGCTCGCCGGCTTCGAGGTCGCACGGGACGGTCTCGTCGTCGTGCTGGCCGGCACGCCGGTCCGGATCGAGGAAGGCTGCAGCGGCTTCGCCCTCCTCTGGCCGACGCTCCTGGCCTGCTGGGTCGCACTCGCGCTGGTGCCGCGGCCCTGGGATGCCCGCGGTCTGGCGCTGCGGGCGATCGCACTGGGCGTGGCGGCGACGGCCGCGATCGCCGCGAATCTGCTCCGCGTGACGATCTCCGTGTTCACCTACGCCCGTGGCTCGGCAGCGCTCGCTGCCGCCGTCCACGACGCGCTCGGTTG
>JAZBPO010000327.1:0-4626 GCA_036351675.1 Pseudomonadales bacterium | reverse complement strand
GAGCTCGGCCGGCGAGCGGTAGCCGGCGTGGTGCAGTTGGCAGATCGCGACGCTGCCGTTGTCCTTGATCGTCCTCGCGAGGCGCGAGAGACCCTCGACGTGCATGTCGTCGAAGACCCCGAGCTGTCCCGGGAATCCCTGGCCCACGCGCTGTACGTGCGCGGCGCAGGTCATGGTGAGCCCGAAGCCGCCTTCAGCGCGCATGGTGAGCCAGCGGTACTCGTCGTCCGAGAGCGTGCCGTCGGCGTGGCTCTGACAGTTCGTGAGGGGCGCGAGCATGAAGCGGTTCTTCATGGTCGGCCCACGCGTGAAGGAAAGCGGTTCGAAGAGCTGGCTCACGGTCTCTTGGTCTCCGGTCGAGGATCCCCAAGTGTCGCCGCGCCGCCGGCATCCGTCGAGCGTTCTTCCCAGCGCGATCGGCGCCGCCTGAGGCATGATCGCGCCACGTCAGCTGCCCGCTGGACCCGCCATGCCGCGTCGTGAACTCCTGGCCACTGCCGTGGTGCCCGACACGTCTTCGGAACTCCGCCTCTACCGCTCCGGGGAGTTCTACGCGATCACCATCATGGGCCGCGGCGATCTCATGAGTACGCGGGCGCACGGCTCCGAACGGGCCCTCGCGACCCTCGCCTGCGAGCGCATGGCGGCGCATGCGGCGCCCCGCATCCTCGTCGGCGGGCTCGGGATCGGCTTCACGCTCGCGGCGGCGCTCGCGGCGACCGGCCCCGACGCGGAGGTCTGGGTCGCGGAGCTGGTGCCGGAGGTCGTTGCCTGGAATCGCGAGCATGTGGGCGCGGCAGCGGGCCATCCGCTCGAGGACCCGCGCTGCCGGGTCCACGTCGGTGACGTCGCCGAACTGCTGCGTGCGCCGGAGGGCGGCTTCGACGCGATCCTGCTCGACGTGGACAACGGCCCGGAGGCGATGCTGCGGCGCGAGAACGACTGGCTCTACACGCCGGCAGGCCTGGCGACGGCGCGCGCCGCGCTGAGGCCCGGTGGGGTGCTCGCGATCTGGTCCGCGGGACCCGATGTGCCCTTCGTCCGGCGCCTGCGCAACGCGGGGTACGAAGTCGAGGAGCACGTCGTGCGGCCGCACCGAAGCGGCAAGGGTGCGCGGCACTATCTGTGGCTCGCGCGCGCGGCCTGAGCTTCAGCCTTCCCCCGACGTGAACCCGTCGTCGATGGCCCGGGCGCTGCGTCGCATCGGCGCGTCTCGGTCCGGCGGCGCACGGTCGGTGCGCCTGGCTCCGTGTGAGAGACTTTCCGGCATCGGGGGTCGGACCGGCCCGGCGTGAGTCGGTTGCGCCGCTTCGTCCCGGCCGTCGCGGTGCCCGCGACTTGCTCACCCCCCGCAGCCTTCTGTACACCTGCCAGCCATCGACCCGGGAGCACTCCACGTCGCCATGCACCCCTTCGAGCGCCACGAACTCGCGTCACTTTTCGAGGACGTGGACCCGCGCGAGCGCCATCTGCCGGACGTCGACTGCGTGGACTGGGGCGTGCTCGACTTCTTCGGCTGGCTGCATCCCTCCGGCCATCTCGGTTACGTGGTGATGCGGCTCGACGGCGAGGCCGTCGGCCTGGTGCTGCGCCGTGCGACCTATCCCGGAAGCTCGCGCCGCATGCACATGTGCGCCTGGTGCCACACGCTGCACCGCTCCGGTGGCGTCGCCATGTTCAGTCGCTACGTCGACGGCAGCGACGGCCGTCGCTCCATCGGTCTCAACGTCTGCAGCGCCCTCGACTGCAGCCTGCGCCTGCGCAACCTCACGGGCGATCCGCGTCTGGTGATGCCCGAGACCATCGATCTGCAGCGCAAGATCCTCCGCCTGGAGCAATCCGTGGCACGCTACGTGCGCAGGGTACGACCGAAGGCCGGGGGCAGGATCTGAAGGGCTCGTCCGTCGGCGGGCCGCAAGAGGAGGAAAGCAGATGTCGCGTGTCCTGTCGGGAATGCTGATGGCGCTGATGCTCGCCGCCTGCGATGGCCCGGAAACCACCGCGCCGGCCGCCCCCCAGGCGTCCGGGCCCGTTGCCGCATCGTCCTCCGAGGCCCCCGCCCCCTCGACGTCCACGGAGGCGGATGCCTTCGTGCCCGACGACTTCGACGTGCCGACGCGCGTCGAGGCCGAGGGTTTCACGGTGGTCCCGCTCGGGCCGGAACTCGTGAAGATCGACTACGACGCCTACATGTCCTCCATCGAACACCTGCAGCGGACCTTCACGCGCAGCACCGGCTGGCCCACGGCGGACATCGACGCGGCGGCCGCCATGGCGGACATGGAGAACGAGGAGCGCCGCTTCCTCGCCCGCGAGTCCTTCGCCTACGCCGTGCTGACGCCCGACGGTATCCGGGAGCGTGGCTGCGTCTACGTCCGGCCGGCCTCGAAGGCCGGCTACGACGCCGAGGTCCGGCTCTGGGTCACGAAGGCGGAGTACGACGCCGGTTTCGACGCCGAGCTGGAGCGCTGGGCCGAGGACTGGGTCGCCGCGCACTGGCCCTTCGAGCGCGTCGCCTGGCCGGGCCGGGCCATTCCCTGGGAGACCTGGGACACCCTGCCCGATGCGGGCTGACGGACGCTGACAGAGCCGGAGAGGGGACAGAATCATGACGGAAGCCGCGATCAGTCGATTCCCGGTCCCGGCGCTCGAGGACCTGCCCGAGGACATCCGGTCACGCATCGTCGCCGTGCAGGAAAGATCGGGCTTCGTGCCGAACGTGTTCCTGGCGCTGGCACACCGTCCCGACGAGTTCCGGGCCTTCATGGCCTATCACGACGCGCTGATGGAGAAGGAGAGCGGCCTGACGAAGGCCGAGCGCGAGATGATCGTGGTGGCGACGTCCGCGGACAACGGGTGCCAGTACTGCGTGATCGCCCACGGCGCCATTCTCCGCATTCGTGCGAAGAACGCCTTCGTCGCGGATCAGGTCGCGGTGAATCATCGCAAGGCGGACCTCACGCCGCGACAGAAGGCGATGCTCGATTTCGCACTCAAGGTCTCGCGCGACTCGCGGTCCGTCGGCGAGGCGGACTTCGAGGTGCTCCGGGCCCACGGCTTCGACGACGAGGACATCTGGGACATCAGCGCCGTCACGGCCTTCTTCGGACTCTCGAACCGCATGGCGAACGTCACGTCGATGCGCCCGAACGACGAGTTCTACGCCATGGGCAGGGGTTGAGCGTGGAGCGGGCCCGGCATCGGACGGGCGGCACCAAGGCGGGGATGGAGCCGCCGGCAGGCTGCGGCGCGGCGGTTTCGTGGATGCTAATGTGCCAGCACTGTAACGCGACGGAATGCGGTCGATGTCGGCGAGCGGCTTCGCCAGGGTCCTGCGACGACTTTCCCTCGGAGCATTGATGCTGCCGGCGGCGTTCGCCCGTGCGGACGCGTTTCCCCGTCCGTCCATGCCGCCCCTTGCCGACTCGGATCCGGTCCTGCTCGCCGCCCGCGGCGAGTTCCTGGGCATCGAGATGCCCGCGGTACTGGGTGAGCTGCTGAAGTTCCTCTACGGGCTACCGCCAGCGTCGGGCCTCCTGCTCCTCCTGCTGATCCTGCTGCTGCTCTCGTGGCTGGTGCACCGCAGGATGACGGCCTCGCGCGCGTCCAGACGTGCGCGTGACGTGACCGAGCGCGCCAGGCACGGCAGCGCGTCGGTCCCGTCCTATCCGAGCGGAGACGTGACGCGGATCGGGCCGAGCAGGATCGAGCGCTCGGTCGCGAAGGCCACGTCGAAGGCCGGTGCCGGCAAGCCCCGACGGGCCGATACGGAAGTGCTCGTCATCGACCCGAAGCTGAAGGCCGCGAAAGCAACGGTCGAGGAGGAGGACTTCACGGCGCTCTATCGTCAGGCCGTGAGCGCTCCGAAGGCACCGGCCGCGCCTTCGCCGATGGTGGCGGAGAGCGAGGCCGGAGGTGTCTGGCTGGAAGAGGACCCCGTCTCCGTGTCGGCGGGCGTCGAGATCGACATCGTCGAGGACGACGCACTGTTCTCCTTCGCGGACGACGAGCCCACCGCTGGACACGCGGACGAGGTGATCGACGAGGACGACCCGCTCTTCACGCTCCCCGGCGACGAACCGGCAGCCATGGGAACAGATGTCGACGATGCCGCCGGGCTGTTCGTCCTCGAGGGGGACGAGCCGGAGGTCGAAGCAGAGGAAGAAGTCCTGCTCGTGGTCGTCGACGACGAGCACATGACGATCGAGCCCGAACTCGACGGCACCACCCTTGCTCCGGATGCGGAAGACGATATCGACGCAAGGGGGGTGGCCGACGAAGAGTCCGTACCGCTCGCGCTCGCCGACGACGAGTCCTTCACGCTCGAGATCGATGCCGACGACGCCGGTTTCGTGCTGGCGGGCGACGAGGATGAAGCCGGTCCTGCGCCGTCGGAGCTGGACGAGGCGCCACTCGAACTGCTCGGTGACGAGGAAGAATCGCTTGCCGCGCCGACGGAGGCGGACGACGCGCCGCTCGTCCTGCTCGGCGACGAAGATGACGACGCGGCGGCGCTACCGGGGCTGGAGGAGGCGCCACTCGAACTGCTCGGTGAAGAGGACGAATCGCTTGCCGCGCCGACGGAGGCGGACGACGCGCCGCTCGTCCTGCTCGGCGACGAAGATG
>JAZBPO010000326.1:0-3719 GCA_036351675.1 Pseudomonadales bacterium | reverse complement strand
GTCACGATCGAGGTTCTGGCTGAAGGAGACCTGCTGGATGTCGGTACCGTCGTCGCGCATGACGTGGAGCACGAAGGCCGGTTCGTCCTGATCCTCGT
Organism: Pseudomonadales bacterium; assembly: GCA_036351675.1. Classification (GTDB taxonomy): domain Bacteria; phylum Pseudomonadota; class Gammaproteobacteria; order Pseudomonadales; family Azotimanducaceae; genus JAZBPO01. The sequence continues at coordinate 3,621 of JAZBPO010000326.1, read as the reverse complement.
CCAGCGCCGCGAACTGCGGCTTGCCCTCGTCGAGCAGCACGGCCCGGTTCCGGCGCTGGCGCGTGGACGTGAAGAGGATGCGCCCGTCGGGCAGCCAGGTCGCCATGCGGTCCTGACCCGCTTCGGCGATCGTGTCGGACTCGATGATGCGGCGTGTCTCGCCGGTCACCAGATCGTGCGTCCAGATGTTCCAGCTCGGACCCTCGTCGTCCTCGACGGGCGCTTCCAGCGGACCGCGAACCGAGAAAAGCAGGCGTTCGCCGTCGAAGGAGACGTTCAGGTCACGGATGTCGAAGGCGCCCTCGCCGAGGGTCTGCGTCAGGTCCGTCTCGAGTGCCGCGGGCGACGCGCGCTCCCGGACCAGGAGCCGGGCGCCGGGCTCCGCGGGAAGCAGATCGAAGGCGTCGTCGGCCAGGCCCATCGCCGTGACCGGTCGGGTCAGATAGACGACGGGCACGTCGACGACCACCGGGTCGGGCGTCTGACCCGACGCGATGGAGATCTCGCCCGGTCCCTCGGACCCGCTGCCGCCGCAGCCGGCCAGTCCGAGCGACACCAGCAGCGCACCACACGTGAGCGCCCCTCGCATGCGTGTCATCCCGGTTCCCTTTCCGCTTTCGTTGCTCATGTCGAGAATGCTCGTCTGCGCCCCGAGGAATTCGTCAGCACCTGACGGCCTGACGACGAGCGACTGTACGAGAGTGACCACGCGGCAAACCGGGAAACAGTTCACGCGCGCCAGTGCGCGTCACGGATTCTGCGATCGCGGTCACAGCCGGCCCTGTGCCCTGTCGCCGTCGCGTGAACGCCTTCGGGTACCTGTCGGCATCCCTGCACACTTCTGAAGACCGCTGTGGCAGAGCGCACGGGACCTGCTAGGCACCCGCGGCGGATCGGGCCGGGCGGCCCGGAGCAACAGTTGTACGGCGTTCCTGCCGACCCTTGCCCCGGCAGGCACGGAATGCGGGCACCGGCTGCGGAATCCGGCGCCGAAGCGAGAACGGGTTCACGTTTCGGGACGAAAGCGCGGCGAGCCGCCCACGCCCTGCTAGACACGCAATGTCTCGCGTCCGCCGTGCGTTCGACCATCGGCCCTTCGCGAGGAATTTCACGTTTCCGTCGATGCGTCAGCGAATTGCCAACTCGGTCACGCCGGGGTCGCACGCATCGGTCGGAGACTCGCCGCCCACGAGATCGCGACACGGAATTGCATGATGACTGACCGAGCTATGCGCCGCTGGACGCTGGTCCCCACGCTCGCAGCCCTGCTGGTGCTGCTGCCCACGAGTCCGTCGGCCTTCGCCGGCATCCCGGAACAGGCCCGCAGGCTGCACGATCGCCTCGCCGGCGTGCCACCGACCGCGGAGGTCCAGGCCGATCTCGAGGCGCTCATAGCCGCCGGCGACCCCATGGCGGCGGCGGAAATCGCCATGCAGGACCCGGCGTTCTACGGCGTGACGCTCAAGAACTTCGCGACGCCGTGGACGAACCGCGACGCTTCCGTGTTCGCGCCCCTGAACGACTACACGGCGACCGTGATCGGCATGATCCGCGACGACGTGCCCTTCGACCTCGTGCTGTCCATGGACGTGCTCTACGTGGGTGCCGACGACCTCGTCGGCATCCCGCCCTACTCCATGACCGACAACGCACACTACGAGGCGCTCGAAGCGAGCAACGTGGATCTCTCCGATCCGGACGTGCTGGTCGCGACCACCCAGAGCGCCATGACGGACCTCCCCGCCTCGGCGGCCGCGGGCGTCATGACGACCCGCGCCGCGGCCGAGTCCTTCTTCGTCGCGGGCACCAACCGGGCCATGCTGCGGTTCACGCTCATGAACCACATGTGCCGGGATCTCGAGCAGTTCTTCGACAACACGCGCCCGGCAGATCGTATCCGTCAGGACGTGTCGCGTTCGCCGGGCGGCGACAGCCGCGTGTTCCTCGCCAACTGCCTCGGCTGCCACACGGGCATGGATCCGCTCGCGCAGGCCTTCGCCTACTACGACTTCGACGAAGTGGAAGCGCGCATCGTCTACACCGAAGGCCAGGTTCAGCCGAAGTACTTCAACAACGAGGACACCTTCCCCTTCGGTTTCCGAACGCCGGACGACAGCTGGGACAACTACTGGCGCGAGGGGCGCAACGCGGCGCTCGGCTGGGATCCCGGCGCACCCGGCAGCGGTCGAGGCGCCGCGTCCCTCGGCGCGGAACTGGCCGGAAGCGAGGCTTTCGCGAGCTGTCAGGTCGAGAAGGTGTTCCGCACCGTCTGCCTGCGCCCGCCCGTCGACGCCGAGGATCGGGCGCAGGTCGAGGCCATGACCTCCTCCTTCGTCGCCTCGGACTACCGGATGAAGGACGTCTTCGCCGAGTCCGCCGTCTACTGCATGGGTGAATGATCGTGCAGCGCCTGGAAGGAAAGGGGATGGCCATGAATGCAGCTAGACCGTTCGCACGGGTCGCGGCGCCGATCGCACTGCTCCTCGCCCTGCTGACCGGCTGCAGCGGAGGCGCCGAAACGGCACCGCTGCAGCAGACCGTGGTGGCGACGACCTCCAGCTACAGCGGACCGCCGCCGGCTACGGAAGACGTGCAGGATTTCCAGATCGAACTGTGGAACAACGTCCGCGGGAACGATCGCTGTGGCGCCTGCCACGTGGATGGCGGCCAGGCGCCGCGCTTCGCGCGCAGCGACGACGTCAACCTCGCCTGGGAAGCGGCCAATACGGTCGTGAACCTCGCCTCGCCCGGCGAGTCGCGCATGGTCACCTTCGTCGCCAGCGGCCACAACTGCTGGCTCGACAGCCCCGACGCCTGCGCCGACATCCTCACCACCTGGATCAGCAACTGGGCCGGCGGTGCGGAGGGCAGCGCGCGCGAGATCAGGCTGGCAGCGCCGGAGGATCAGGAAGTGACCGCCTCGCCGGCCTTCCCCGAGAACCCGATGCTGTTCGCGTCGACGGTCTATCCGCCCCTCGCGACCTACTGCTCGGAGTGCCACTCGACGAGCGCATCGCCGGCGATCTCCCCCTTCTTCGGCGACGGCGATCTCGCCACGGCCTACGCGGCGGTCCAGCCGCTGCTGAATCTCGGCACGCCGAGGCTCTCGCGGGTCGTCGTGCGCCTGCGCGACGAGTTCCACAACTGCTGGACGGACTGCGGTGACGACGCGGACACGCTGGAGGCGGCCATCACCGCCTTCGCGGGCGACCTCCCCGTTCTCGAGGTGAATCCGGACCTCGTCCTGAGCCGCTCGCTGGCCCTCACCAACGGCATCGTCGCCGCCGGTGGCAACCGCGCCGAGGCCAATCAGATCGCGCTCTTCGAGTTCAAGACCGGCGAAGGCTCCGTCGCCTTCGACACCAGCGGCGTCGAGCCGGCCATGAACCTGAACCTCTCGGGCACCTACGAGTGGGTCGGGGGCTGGGGCATCGATCTCCGCGGCGGCAAGGCGCAGGCGAGCACCACCACGTCGCGCAAGCTGCACACGCTGATCACGGCCACCGGGGAATACTCGATCGAGGCCTGGGTCGTGCCCGGCAACGTCAATCAGGAGGACGCACCCATCGTCGCCCTCTCAGGCGGCGCCATGGTCCGGAACTTCGCCCTCGAGCAGGACCT
>JAZBPO010000325.1:0-9502 GCA_036351675.1 Pseudomonadales bacterium | reverse complement strand
TCGTCACTGACCCCGAACGGATCCGGAGCATGGGCGAGGCCGCGCGCGCCTTCACGGCGCGCCATTACGACTGGGACCGGAAGGCGCGTCTGGCAGTCGAAGTCTACGAGTGGGTTCTGGGTCGTCGCTCGGAACGTCCGTCTTTCTGGTCATGACCTCTTCCTGCCAGAACGGGTCCCATGAGCGTCCGCACCGACCTCGCCAGCGCCCCTCGAACTCACCCTGATCGGGCCCGCGTCGGAAACGGGCGATCTCGAATGGTGGCCGACGCCTTCCGGGCCAGAGCCTGAGCACGTCTCTGCCGACCCGTCCGTGCAAGGCAACGCCGCCTGAAGTACGCTGCCGCGACGAACGAAGCGAGCGGCCATCACGGCGTGGCCGGGGCATTCCCCGGCGCGCTTCCTACGGGGACGGCCGCTGTCCGAGACCGCGCCGGAGGCGCTACCGGTCTCCAGCCGCGGGGCGAGCATGGCCTGGCGGATCGGCGCACCGCGGAGCGAACCCTTCGAGTCGCCTTCGGCGCGATGAACACGTCGCGGCGGACGTCCGCGATGACCAGCGCCACAGAAGCGCCCGACACGGACGACTCAGACTCCAGACAGCAGGCGCATGGCGAAGCGAACGCTCGGTATCCTGGTCCCGGAGTTCCCGGGACAGACCCATATCTTCTTCTGGCGCGAGGCCAACGAGCTCGCACGGCTGGGGGTGGCTTCGAAGTGGTTCTCGACGCGGCGCCCTCCTCCAGGCCTCGTGACACACGAATGGTCGGAAGGAGAGAGCGAGAAGACGGTCTATCTCACGCCCCTCGGCCTGGGGGACATCGTTCCCATCGTCCGAGTCCTGGCCGCCGCCGCCCTCTCCGGGAAGCTCCCGGCGGTCGTGCGGGCGTTCGCTGCGAGTGAGCTGACCGGGGTCGAGCGCGTGAAGCTGCTGGCGATGATCGCGCTGGGCGCCAAGCTCGCGCACGCGGCGCGCCAGGCAGGCGTCGAGCACCTGCACGTACACTCCTGCGCGAAAGCAGCCTATGTCGCGGTGTTCGCGAAAGCGCTGGCTTCCCTCGACTACAGCCTGACGCTGCACAACCCCTTGGCGGTCTTCGGCCCCGATCAGAAGCTCAAGTGGTCCAACGCCCGCTTCGCCATCGTCATCACGGAAGCCCTCGAACGTGAGGTGCGCGAGGAGCTGGAGGGTTTTCTTCCGGAGGAGATCGCCATCGCACCCATGGGCGTGGACACGGCGACGTTCTCGCGTTCGAAACCCTACGCGCCATGGACCGGAGGGCCGGTTCGACTCGTCCAGTGCGCTCGCCTGAACTATGCGAAGGGCTACGAGTTCCTTTTCGAGGCCGTGCGGCAGCTCCGCGATGCCGGCCTCGATGTTCGGTTGGACGTGCTGGGAGAGGACGACGAAGGCGGTCGGGGCTACCGCAGGCGTCTCGAGGCGCTACGCACCGAGCTCGGCCTGGAGGACGTGATCGCGCTCCGGGGCGCGTGCCCGGAGGCCGAGGTCATCGACGCGCTGCAGGCCGCGCACGTCTATGTGCTCGCGAGCATCAACGAGCCTCTGGGTGTAGCGACCATGGAAGCGATGGCGATGGAGACGCCCGCCCTGGTGACCGCTGCGGGAGGCTCCGTCGAACTCGTCGAGGATGGCGTCACCGGCATCCTCGTGCCGCCCCAGGACCCGGCCGCGCTCGCGGCGGGGGTTCGCCGCTACCTCGACGACCCCGAGCTCGCGCGACGTGTCGGAGCAGCCGCCCGCGAACGCGTCATCGAGCGCTACTCCAGCCGGCGCAGCGCGACCACGATCGAGCGACTGATGCGCCGCTAGTGGCCCGTTCCGGTGCTTCAGGCACCCGCGCGATCGTCCGCACAGCAGAGCTCCGGCGGAACGCGTCCGCAACCGCTGGTCGGGCCCGAAGGAAGGACGACTACCGCTGGCACTCGAGGCTGGCGAAGTCTTCCCGGGAGAACAGCGCCTCGTATCGCTGCTGCAGATAGCGGGTCTGGCCGATCCACTCGGTCACGAGGTCAGCGATGGTGAGGTAGTAATCGACGGGCGATTCGTCGCCGGGACTGTTGTGCTCGTAGACCGAGTCGTAGACGAGCTCGACGAGGGACTGGTATCGATCCTCCTGATAGTCCAGCAGCGCGCCGATCTCCGTCGCCAGCTGGAAGTTGGCGTGCAGCAGATAGCCGGACTCGCTCGCCAGCGACCAGGCGGATCGCCTGAGTGATTCCTGCAGCATTATCCGACTGAGGTCCGACTTGATCTGATCGAGGTCCTCCCGCTTTATCTCCGCCTCCGAATCGCTCTGCAGCAACGAGATCGACGCCCGGGCGAGCGCCAGCATGCCCTGTTGGCGCGGCATGAAGTCCTTCTCGATGAGCGTGCGATTGAACTGGAGCTCCGACCTCACGTTGCAGAGCGCGATCCGCGTTCTTTCCTCGATGTCCGAGGCCTCGTCCCAGTCCTGCAGTGCGAACGCGAGCAATATGCTGGCGCTGATGAAGATCGATTCGGCGAACACCGCCCGCCAGTTGACCTGCACGTTCAACTTCGGCGCGGCCCTCTGCTTCGGCGCTTCGGCCTGTCCCTGCGTCTGCTCTGCGTCCATCTACCTGACGGGCTCTGTTCCGACACCATGCCTCGCGCGTCGGCTGTGAATCGAAGGGGTCCGGGCGTCGCCGACCTTAGCAAACCGCGATCTCGCTCGGACCGCCGACGCGCGTGGACGGGACCGTGTCCGTTCCGAGAGGTCCCCCCTGCCCCCGGGCAGGCTCGCTACGGCGAGCGAAGCAGGAGGCGCACGTCCTCCGCACAGGAAATCCGTCAGTCGATGGGCCGCAGCATGCGCGGCGGCCCGAAGCCGAGCCTCGTGAGGCCTTCCGCCTGCGTCTCGGCATCGCCGACCACGATGTAGTCCATGGCCTCCGGACGCAGGTGGCGCGCGGCCAGTTCGGAGAACTCCTCGAGCGTGAGCGCGTCGAGGCGCGCCGCGTCGCGCGTCCTGTAGTCGAGAGGATGGTCCCAGGCGACGATGCGCTCGAGCAGTCCGAGCTTGGCGGCCTGTGTCTGGGAGACGAGCGCCTGACGGCGCTGGAGCGCCGCCTTCAGCGCTGCGAGCCGCGCCTCGTCGAAGGTCGGCCCGTAGCGGTCGACGATGTCGCGGATCAGCACCAGGGACTCGAGCGTCACGTTGCTGCGCACGCTGGTCGCCACCGAGAAGCGCCCACGATCGGGCGCCCCTTCGAAGCGCGAACGGATACCGTAGGTGTAGCCCTTCGCGACGCGGAGTTCGCTGTTGAGGTCCGAGGTGAAGCTGCCCCCGAGGAAGTAGTTCAGAGACTCCAGGAGCGGGAAGTCGGGATCGGTGCCCGCGACCGAAGGCCGCTGCACGCGCAGCACCGACTGCTTCGAACCCGGCACGTCGTGGAAGTGGACGCGCGCCCGGTCGACGGCACGGGCCTGCGCGAGCGGCGGACGCTCGGGCGCACCGCCGCGCCAGTGCGCCGCGAGGCCGGCGAAGGCCTGCAGCGCGCTGGGTTCGCTCACGGCACCGACGATGCGGATACTGCCGCCGCCCGGCCGGTAGTTCTCGGCATGGAAGGCCTTCAGATCGTCGAGCGTGATCGTCGCGAGCTGCGCCTCCGTGCCGTACTCCGGATAGTGGAAGACGTGGTCATCGGGGTAGGCGAGCGCAGCCGCGAGGCGGTCGGCGATCGCGTTCGGATTCGCCGCCCGCAGCGCGAGCTGCTGCTCGATGCGCCGGACGAGCAGCGCGAACTCCTCCTCGTCCCAGCGCGGCTCCGTGAGCATCTCCTCGATCAGGGCGACGGTCGCGCCCAGGTTGCGCGCGAGCGTGCGCACCTCGATCTCGGTCGCGAAGCGCCCCGCCTCGAAGGACACCTCCGCGCCGAGCATCTGCAGCGCGTTCTCGAGCGCCGCGACGCTCCGCTTCGCCGTGCCACGCATGAGCAGTTCGGCCGTGAGCGCGGGCACGGCGGCCTTCTCGGCCCGGCCCCGGTCACGGCCCGCGTCGATGCGCAGCACGAAGCTCACCACCGGGATCTCGCCGGATTCGATGCCGACCACGCGAATGCCGTTGTCGAGGCGCCCTTCCCAGATCGCCGGGCTCGCGAGTTCGTAGGCTCTGCCGAAGGGCGGCTCGCTCCGGTCCACCTCGGAGGGTGTGGGATCGAAGGTGCGCGCGGTCGGGTCGTAGTCCACCGCCGCGCCCTCCCCCGCGACGATGCGCTCCTCGGTGATCGCCGCGACGGACGCGCCGGCGAGCGCGAGTTCGACCTGCCCTCGCGGCACCATGCTCACCGCCAGCCGGGGCCTGCCGGCGACGTAGGTCTCGTAGACGCGGCGCACGTCTTCGGCGGTGACGGCGAGGGCACGGCCGACGTCGACGGAGAGGAAACCGGGATCCCCCGTGAAGAGGTTGTACTGGCCGAGCGCCACGGCCTTGCCGACGACGTCCTCGAGACCCGAGTAGAACTCCACCTCGAGCCCGGCCTTGATGCGCGCGAGGTCGTCGTCCCCGATGCCGCCTTCGGCGAAGCGTCCGAAGGCTGCCTCGATCGCGGGCAGGAGCGCATCGAGATCTCCTCCGGCGGTCGCCGGAACCGTGAGGCTCAGCTCTCCCGCGAGTTCACGGCTGTCGTTGCGCAGGTAGAGCGCCGACGTCAGCGCCTCCTCCTCCACGAGCACCTGGACGAGCGGCGCCTCCTTGCCCTCGGACAGGTAGCGCACCAGCACCTCGAGCGCGTACGCATCCGGGTGGTACTGCTCCACCGTGGGCCACACGAGCGTGAGCTGCGGGACGCGGGCGAAGGTGTCCTCGTGGTAGAGCGAGACGGATTCCTCGAGCTCCGCCGCACGCGGCGCCATGGCCTCGACGGGCTCGCCCGCCGGCAGTTCGCCGAAGTAGGTCTCGACATGGCGCCGTGCCTCGGCAGGATCGAAGTCACCGGCGATGGTCAGCGTGACGTTGTTCGGGCGATACCAGCGCCGATAGAAGGTACGCACGTCCTCGAGGGACGCGGCATCGAGATCCTCGAGCGAGCCGATGACCGTCCAGCTGTAGGGATGATCGGGCGGATAGAGTGTCTCTGCGACGATCGTCCGCAGGTGACCGTAGGGGCGGTTGTCGACGCTCTGGCGCTTCTCGTTCTTGACGACCTGTCTCTCGTTCGCGAGCGCCTCCTCGGTGACCGTCTTGATGAAGAAGCCGAGTTTCTCCGCCTCCGCCCAGATGATCTTCTCGAGCGCGTCCGCGGGGGCCGTCTGGTAGTACTGGGTCATGTCGTTGGTGGTGAACCCGTTGACCGTAGTCCCGCCGATGCGCGTGTTGAGCTCGTCGAGGCCCCCGTAGCCGAGGTTCTCCGAATCGAGGAACAGCAGGTGCTCGAAGAGATGCGCGAAGCCGGTTCGCCCGGGCAGCTCGCGCGCCGAACCGACGTGCGCCGCGAGATCGATCGCGAGGGCCGGATCGGAGTCGTCCACGTGGAGCACGACCTGGAGCCCGTTGGCGAGCTCGAACTTCTCGAAGGGCACGGCGATGGGCACCGCCGTCGACGCGGCGGTCGCGGCGGACTCCGGCGCGCGGGGGCTGCACGCTGCGAGCAGGATCGCCGCCATGGCGACGATCAGCTGCGTGGCGCGAGTCATCGGAAGCGCTCCGTGGGAGGGCTCGGCGCCGGTCAGACGGCGCGATGCATGTGGTGGCGGATCTCCTCGAGCACCTTCGCCGGATGATCGGCAGCGCGGCTCACGCGCTTCCAGTGCTTCTTCACCTTGCCGTCGGCGCCGACGAGTACGGTGGAGCGGATCACGCCGACGGTCTTCTTGCCGTACATCGTCTTCTCGCCCCAGGCGCCGTACTTCTCCATGACCTTCCGGTCCGGGTCGGCGAGGAGCGTGAAAGGCAGCTCGTACTTGCTGGCGAACTTGCGATGCGAGGCGACATCGTCGGGTGAGACGCCGAGCACGACGGCCCCCGTCGCGGAAATCTCGCCCCAGAGATCACGGAAACCGCACGCTTCCTTGGTGCAGCCGGGCGTGTCGTCCTTCGGATAGAAGTAGACGACCACGGTGTGGCCCTTCAGATCCTTCAGGGCGACCTTCTCGCCGTCCTGATCCACGAGCGTGAACTGCGGTGCGGCCTTGCCTTCCTCGATGGGCATGGGGTTCTCCATCTCTCCTGCGGGGTCGGGGGCGGGAGGAGCGTCCCCTCCCGCGGCGGTTGTACGGGCATTCGCCAGACCTGGCCATTCTCGACGACCAGATGTGTATCCGGAAGGGATCGAATGAGTCGAATCGAGCGCTTCATGACGATCGCGTCCGCGGTGATCGCCTTCGGCCTGGGTGAGCTCGCGCGCTTCCGCAGGAACATGATCCAGCGCGAATCGCGGGCGGGTCGGGATCGTGCGCCTCCCGTGGACGATCTTCCTGATGAAGACCTGCGCGCAGTACCGGGTCGGGATGTGGGCCTACGCCGAGATCGCTTTCACGCACTTCCGCCAGGTGTTCACGCTCGTGGTACCGAGCCTGCTGTTCGTGCTCGCATGCCAGGCGATGGCCGGAGAGATGGAGGACGAGGATCCCGAGGACGTCTACTTCTGAACGAACAGGTCGGTCGCCTTCGGCGCCCTCGTCGCCTAGCTGATCGGCACGGGCGCAGCGGACGTGGTCCTGCTCGGCGCGGGCGTCTACCGCATCGGGTATCTCGCGCTGTGGATCGGCATCCGCAGCGCGATGCTCGCAGTGTCGCGCTCGACGAATCGCCTCCTGCATCGGTCATGGGCGGGCGCCAAGCTGCTGCTAGCGGTCAGCACGCGTGCGTTCGCGCCGCCGAGCTGGCTCGCGAACGCCGGCTGAAGCGGGCTCAGGCGAACCGGTACAGCCCGTCCCAGATCTCGTCGAGGCGCCGAGCCGCAGCGGCCGGCGGCAACGCCGACAGCGCGCCATCCGGTCGCTCGCTCACCAAGCCGAGGCGTACGAGCTTGGCGAGGGCATCGTCGATCTCGAAGTCGACGAGGCCCTCGACCTGCTCTGCGAGGAACGCCTCGATGGCCGCATCCAGTGTCTGCGCAGAGTGGGGCGCTTCGGCCGTGAGGAGGAAGGTCCAGGCCAGGAGAGCCTCCTTGCATTCCTCTTCCTCCGCCGCGTCGACGAGGCGATGGAACACGCCCGCGTTGTTGTCGAGGTTGCGGAAGTAGAGGCTGTCCGCGAGGGTCTTCATGAAGCGGATCTTGCGATTCTTGAAGCTCGAGAACTGCTTGAAGAGGAAACCGCCGAGCGTACCCAGGGCCGCGGCCAGCGCGAGCAGCGCCGCCTGATCGAGCACGACCTCTCGGTCGTGGAGGCCGAGCCAGAAGGCGACCAGGGAACCCACCAGGAGCAGCGTCGGGCCGAGCTTGGTCACCAGCAGCGCGACGCCGCTCGCCGCCGCCGGCACGCCGATCATGAGCTTGTCGGCGAGCTTCATGCGCACCTCGGTGTTCGGAAACAGCATCTCGAGATCGGCACGGGGCACGTTGCGGAACATCTTCAGGAGCGTCGCGCCGGGCTGGAACGGCAGTTCGCGTCGATCGCGCGCGGCGAACCAGTCCGCATCGCGGAAGGCGACGAAGACGACCACGCGGTCATAGCTCGTGAACTCGATCTCGCGCCGGAGCAGGCCGAACAGGCGCGGCACGATCTCGCGGCGCGGCGTCTCGCCGCGACGATAGAACAGCACCTGCTCGAAGTCGTCGAAGTCCACGTGGAGCCGGATGCGGAACAGCGACTCCTCGTCGAGCGCCGCGCGAAGACCATCGTCCGTGATGCGCTCGAAGTTCGCGCGCTCGAGCACGCGCTCGAGGGCACTCGTCAGCTCGGCCCGGCGCGCGGTCGCTTCCCCCGGCGCGGGCGCGGTGAGCAGACGCGCGTCGAGGTCGGGGTTGAGGGGCGCGTAGAGATCCTTGAGCGCCTCGAGATCGGCGTGGAAGTCGTGGTGGAAGAGCGCAGCGAGCAGCCGGGCCGCGTGCCCGAAATGCTCCGCGTCGCCGCCCGCGGCGACCAGCTTCGCACGGCACAGCTCGAGCACGTCCTGGCGCCGCAGCGGGATGAAGCGCTCGCCGCCCTTCGCCTCCTTCGACCCCATCCTCTTCAAGTGGGCGACTCCCGTGCCGGCTGGAGCCGCGCGAGGTGGGCGAAACCGGGCACCGAGAGCGTATCGCGGCGCCCGGCCAGCCAGCGCGCACGCTGCGCCGCCGCATCGAGATCCTCCACGACCCGCCAGCCCGCGGCGGCCGCGAGGCGATGGAAGGCGCGAGGCGACAGCATTCCGAGCAGCGGTTCCTGCTGTACGGCGAGGGCGACGCGGGCGCCGCCGAGCAGGAGGCGCGACGGCAGATCCGGAACGGCCGTGTCCGTCCAGTAGTCGACCACGACCTCCGAACCCGGCGCGTCGAAGGCGGAGAGCGAACGCAGCGTGCCGGACATCGCCTCGGGCGTCAGGTAGTAGGTGCAGCCGAGCCAGTTCACGAACACGGGCCGCGCGGGATCGACACCTGCCGCGAGCAGCGCCTCGGTGAGGTCCTGCTCGCCGAAGACCACCGGCACGAAGCGGATGCGGCCTTCGCCCCGACCGCCGAGGCGCCGGCGCTTCCAGGCCTGCGTCGCCGGATGATCGATCTCCCAGAGGGTCGCCTTCGCGAGCCGCGTGGGGCGGCGCAGGGCCGTCGTGTCGAGACCGGCCGCGAGGATCAGGATCTGGTCGACACCGGCGGCGAGGGCCGCATCGAGCGCGTCCTCGGCGTAGCGGGAGCGCAGCACGATCTGGCCGCGCAGGGCCGCCCGGGTCGGCCGCAGGCGTTCACGGCGGCGCAGACCGAGCTTCATGGGCAGCGGTAGCGGTCGCAGGGCCAGACGCGCAGGCATGGAGAGCAGATCGCGGACGACATGGTCCTCGAAGAGCAGCGGCGCGTCGTCGACGAAGGCGTGCAGGGCGCGGAGCAGCGCCGCGCCTTCGGCAGTACGTGAGGGACGGTCCGGGATCATGCTGCGACGCCAGGGTCGAGGGTGGACCAGCCTAGACCAGGCGCGAGAGGCGGCCAACGACGGCCGTGGAAGTCAGGGGGGTGCGGTCGTATGATTGCGACCCCGCGTCGGCGTCCGTCGACCGGGCGACGCGCCCGTAGCTCAGCTGGATAGAGCGCTGCCCTCCGGAGGCAGAGGTCAGAGGTTCGAATCCTCTCGGGCGCGCCATCTCTTCGTTCTTGCCGCGCCCGTTCGGATTTCCGGCCCGGACCGGGACGGCCCGGGCGTTCCTCGGCTCGCCGCTGCGCGGCTCGAAACCCCGACTCACCCTCTCGGGCGCGCCATCTCTTCGTTCTTGCCGCGCCCGGTCGGATTTCCGGCCCGGACCGGGACGGCCCGGGCGTTCCTCGGCTCACCGCTGCGCGGCTCGAAACCCCGACTCACCCTCTCGGGCGCGCCACCTCTTCGTTCG
>JAZBPO010000324.1:0-16724 GCA_036351675.1 Pseudomonadales bacterium | reverse complement strand
GGTCGGCCCGGGCTCACGCAGCGTGTGCGCGTCGATGCGAGCAGCCTGCGAGGTGATGTCGGCGCGCACACCCATCATGCGCCCGGAGAGCTGATCGGTGACCTTCACGGTCTGCAGATCGAGATCGGAACCGGCAGCCACGAGCAGCGAATCGAGGTACTCGATCAGGGGTGGATCGACGAGTTCGAAGCCCCAGCGATCGAATTCGTCGAGGAGCCGCCGGCGCAGCAGCTCCATGCGCCGGGCACGCGGTGGAAGGATCTCCTCGACGCCGTCCGGCAGGCGCCAGCGCCCTCCCGCATGCAGTTCACGGATGCTCAAGTCGGCTCCCCGTGGGCGGTTCGGACGCAACCACGCGTCGGCCGCCCGATCCGACGCACGTGCGGGGCGAGCCCCGAAGCCGCATGCGCATGGCAGAAGTGCTCAGCGGACCAGGAACAGCAGGCCGGCGCCCGACAGCATCATCACGAGCCCCGTCGCACGCAGCGTGCCGTCGTCGACCTCACCGAGCTGAGCGACGAGGCCGCGCCAGGTGCGCGGCGACAGGAACGGCAGCAGGCCTTCGATGACCAGCACCAGACAGAGCGCCGAACCGAGATCGCGCCACACCCGTCCGCCTCCCGAGACCGGCTCTGCGAGCCGGTCAGTCCTCGCCGCCGCTGCGATTGCCGAGATAGCGGAAGAAGTCGCTGCTCGGGTCGATCACCAGTACGTCGTCCTTGCTCGAGAAGGCCCGGCGATAGGCCGTCAGGCTGCGCGTGAACTCGTAGAACTCCGGGTCGGCGTTGTAGGCGTTCGCGTAGATCGACGCGGCGTTCGCGTCGCCTTCGCCGCGGACCTGCTCCGATTCCCGTTCCGCCTCGGAGCGGATCACCACCGCCTGCCGGTCGGCGTCGGCGCGGATGCCGAGGGCCTGCTCACGGCCGCTCGCACGGAGTTCCCGGGCGAGCACTTCGCGCTCCGCGTTCATGCGCTGGAACACGGAGGAGCTCACCTCCGGCGGCAGCTCGATGCGCTTCACGCGCACGTCGCGGACGTGTACGCCGAACTCCTCGAGCATGGCGACGTCGAGTTCCTGCGTCAGTTCCTCCATGAGTTCCTCACGCTCGCCCGAGACGACCTCCTGCATCTCGCGCGTGGAGATCTTCGCCCGAAGGCCCGTCTTGACGCGCTCCTCGAGGCGCCGCTGGGCATTGAGCTCTTCGCCGGAAGTCGCACGGTAGTAGCGATCCACTTCGCGGATCTGCCACTTGACGTAGGCGTCCACGATCAAGGGCTTCTTCTCCTTGGTGAAGAAGCGCTCCTCCGGCGAATCGAGCGTCAGCATGCGGCCGTCGAAGATCTTCACGTCGTCGGCGAGCGGTAGCTTGAAGTGGATGCCGGGCTCGATGTCCGCCTGCGCGAGCGCGCCGAAGCGGAGCAGCACGGAGCGCTGCGTCTCCTTCACGGTGTAGACGGCGTCCGACGCGAGCAGCACCGCGAGCGAGGCGAGCACGATCACGACGAGGTTTCTCGTGGACATCAGCGCGGTCTCCTGGTGGAGGTGGACGGGCGCGATTCGATCTCGCGGATCACGGCGTCGGCGATCTCGCGGACGTCGTCGCTGCTGATGGGGCTCCGCTGACCGCTGGAGCCACCGACGGCGCCGCCAGCGAGCTTGTCGAGCGGCAGGTAGACCATCTGGTTCCCGGACTCGACGTCCATCAACACCTTGGACGTGTTCGTGAGCACCTCCTCGACGGCGTCGAGGTACAGACGGTCCCGCGTCACGCGCGAGGCGCGCTGATACTCGACCAGCAGCGCCGAGAAGCGGTCTGCCTCACCGGTGGCGCGCGCCACGACCTGATCGCGGTAGGCGTTCGCCTGTTCGAGGATCCGTCGCGCGTCACCGCGCGCCTCCGGGATCACCTGCTCGGCATAGGCACGGGCTTCGTTGACGTAGCGCTCCTCGTCCTCGCGCGCCTTCTGCACGTCGTCGAAGGCTGCCTGGACCTCGCGCGGCGGCGCGCCCCGGTCCAGGTTGACGGTGGAGACCGTGATACCCGTCCCGTAGGCCGTGAGGTAGTCCTGCAGCCGTGCCTGCACGTCCAGGGCCATGGCTTCGCGGCCCTGGCCGATGACGTCGTCCATGGTCGAAGCGCCGACCACGTGCCGCAGCGCGGATTCGAGTGCCTGCTTGAGGCTGTCCTCGGGGCTGCGGACCTTGACGACGAAATCGACCGGATCGGTGACCAGATACTGCACCGTGAGACTGACGTCGACGATGTTCTGGTCCTCCGTGAGCATGAGCGCCTGATGCTCGGCGGAGCGCACGCGCGTCACGTTCACGGGTTCGACCTCGTCGATGCCGATCGGCCGCCAGCGCAGACCGGGCTGGGCCACCTGCTCCTGGACGGCGCCGAAGCGGAAGATGACGCCCCGCTCCTGCTCGTCGAGCGTGTAGAAGCCGGCCACGAAGTAGGCGGCCACGGCGAGTCCCGCGAGGATCGCCACGAACTGCGTCGACAGCCCGCCGCCGCCACTGGCACCGCCGCCGGACCCGGACTTGCCGCCGAAGATGCGGCCGAGCTGGTCCTGCATCTTGCGCAGGGCCTCGTCCACGTCCGGCGGCCCCTGATCGTTGCCGCGCCCGCGGCCCCAGGGATCGTCCTTGCGATCACCCCAGGGGTCGTCGTTACGTCCGCCGCCCGGCTCATTCCAGGCCATGTGCTTCTCCGTACGGGAAAGAAAGGGATGGCGCGATGCGGCCCGGGCCGCATCGCGGATTCACTATTGCGCGGAAGGGTTCGGCCAGAGGCCTCGATCGGAGGCGCCCTCGGCGCGGTCGCATTCTATGGAGGCCCATGGTGGGTCGCAACAGACCCCTCCTCGTGCTCGGACCGGGGGGCGGCCGTCGCCGGCGCCGTCGCGCCCTGCCAGGCGAGCAGCACGCCCGCGCCGCGCAGGCGCTCGGCCGCCGCCCGTGGCAGGTGAAGCGCGAGCAGCGGGGATCCGTCCGGCGCCGTTCGCTCGGCCTCGACCCAACCCTGCTCGTAGCACTGCGCGCGCAGCCGGCCCTGGCCCGGCGCGAGACGCGCATCGACGCGCACCGCATCGCCCAGGGCCCCGGCGATGGCTTCCTCCAGGAGGTCGAAGCCGCTGCGCGCGTGCGCCGAAAGACGGACGCGCGCGGGCTCGTCGCCCCGCGCGGGTTGCAGCGCCGGTACCGGATCGTCCGTGAGGTCGATCTTGTTGAGCACCTCGAGACGGGGCACGCCGAGCGCATCGATCTCCTCGAGCACCGTATGCACGGCGAGCCGCTTTTCGTCGAGCCCCGGGTCCGAGGCATCCAGCACGTGCAGCAGCAGATCCGCTTCCACCACCTCCTCGAGCGTGGCCTTGAAGGCCTCGACGAGCTTGTGGGGCAGACGCCTGACGAACCCAACCGTGTCCGCGATCACGGCCGGCCCCAGCCCCGGGACCTCGATACGCCGCAGCGTCGGGTCGAGCGTCGCGAAGAGCTGGTCCGCGGCGAAGACCCCGGAAGCGGAAAGCGCGTTGAACAGCGTCGACTTGCCCGCGTTCGTGTAGCCCACGACCGCCACGAGGGGCAGCTCGGCGCGCTGCCGGGACCGGCGCGACTGGGCCCGTGTGCGACGCACGGCGTCGAGGCGACGGCGGATCTGCGCGATCCGCCCCTGGATCAGCCGTTGGTCGAGTTCGAGCTGCTTCTCACCGGCGCCGCGCAGACCGATGCCGCCCTTCTCCCGGTCGAGGTGGCTCCAGCCCCGCACGAGGCGTGCGGACATGTGCTCGAGCTGAGCGAGCTCCACCTGGAGCTTGCCCTCGTGGGTCCGGGCGCGCTGGGCGAAGATGTCGAGGATCAGCCCCGTGCGCGACAGCACCCGGGCCTGCAGATGTTTCTCGAGGTTGCGCTCCTGCGCCGGCGACAGATCGTGGTCGAAGATCACCAGGCGTGCTTCGCGCTCCCCGACCAGCGTCTTCAGCTCGTCGGCCTTGCCGGTGCCGACGAAGAACCGGGGCGCAGGCTGCTCGCGACGCGTCTGCAACGTGCCGACGATGCGCGCACCGGCGGCCCGGGCGAGCTCCGCGAACTCGTCGAGGTGGTCGGTGCGCGGGCGCCCCTGCGCGTCGACCTCTGCGGGTCCACGACCGAGATCGACGTGGACGAGGATCGCGTTGTCGTCGGCTTCCGGACGATCGAACAGCAAGTGGCTCAGACCTCCTGGTGTCCCGATCCGCGGGAACGCGGTGTTCGAGATCGGCGGTGGCCGCCGGGCGAGGCGGCGTGCGGCGTCGAATCGGGAACTCGACGACGAACGGCGACGGAGCATGGCCGCCACTGCCGATCTCCCGGCGGACGGGGCCGGCGCGTGCCGCTGCCGGTCCCCGGGCGGTCCGCGTCACGCTCGCTCGACGGGCAGCCGCAACGCCTTCGCGATGGTCCGGCACTCCGGCGCGCCTCGATCAGACACAGCGCAGCCTCGCGCGGACACTGCCCAGGCACGGAATGGAACACTAGCGACTCAATCCGCGTCTTCCGGCGCGTCCTTCATCGGCAGGCGCACGTTCTTGGACGGCACCACGGTGGACACGGCGTGCTTGTAGACCATCTGGCTGACGGAGTTCCTGAGCAGGATCACGAACTGATCGAAGGACTCGATCTGCCCCTGCAGCTTGATCCCGTTGACCAGATAGATGGACACGGGGATGCGCTCCTTGCGCAGCGTGTTGAGAAAAGGGTCTTGTAACGAGTGCCCCTTGGACATCGCTGTAACTCCCGAACCAGGTATGAAAACGCGGTCCCGCGGGGCGCCGGCAGACCCGACGCCGGACAGCGGGTGAAGAGCGCTCCGGGTGCGCAGCCGGGCGAGGCCGTAGCGTCGCCGGATTGCGTGGACAAGTGCTGTGCGGGCCCCTGGGCACCTCGTGGTGAGCACCGTCGGTGGTGTGCATCAGTGATCATGGGACCGCCCCGAGGCCTTTTCAAGGCGCCGCCCCGGCCGCCGCACGCGCCGCGACGAGCAGCGCCTCGACGCGCTCGACCAGGCGCAGCACGGCTTCCGGACCGGGCATGGCGCCGGGGGCCACCTCCAGGGTCTCGAGACCAGGCCAACGCCGCAGCCAGGTGAGCTGACGGCGCGCGAGCTGGCGCGTCGCGGCGACGGCGCGCGCACGCAGCTCGGCAGCGTCGCGCTCCCCCTCGAGGTACTCCCACACCTGCCGGTAGCCGACGGCGCGCAGGGCAGGCAGCTCCGGGGACAGATCACCGCGCGCCCGCAGCCCGCGCACCTCGTCGACGAGACCGGCGGCGAGCATGGCTTCGAAGCGCTCGGCAATGACGCGGTGCAGGGCCGACCGGTCGTCCGGCAGGAGACCGATGCGCAGCAGTTCGAAACCCTCGAGGTCGCGGCGGGCATCGGCCTGGCTAGCCCAGAAGCTGGAAATGCCCCGTCCGGAGACCCGGTACACCTCGAGCGCGCGCTTCACGCGCCGCGGGTTGCGCCTGTCGATACGACCGGCGGCCTCCGGATCGACGCGTTCGAGTTCCGCGACGAGCGCGGGGAGGCCAGCATCGCGTTCCCGGGCGTCGAGTTCGGCGCGGATCGCGGCATCGGCGGCCGGCATGTCCGCGATGCCCTCTTCGAGGACGCGGAAGTAGAGCATGGTGCCGCCGACGAGGATCGGGACCCGGTGCGCCGCGCGGGCGCGCGCCACGGCGGCGAGCGCGTCCCGACGGAAGTCCGCCGCGGTGTAGGGGTCCGCGGGATCGCGGATGTCGATCAACGCATAGGGATGACGCGCACGGAGTTCCGCCGCGGGCTTCGCCGTACCGAGATCCATGCCCCGGTAGACCGCCGCGGAGTCGACGGAGACGAGATCGGCGGGCACGCGCTCGGCGATGGCCTCGGCGAGCGCGGACTTGCCCACCGCCGTCGGCCCCATGAGCAGCAGTAGTGGCCAACGCGCGCCGCCTGCGTCGCGGACGCGTTCCTCGCCGCGAGGGTTGGTCATCGTCCGCGCAGGAAGAGTCGATCGAGCTCCGCGAGCGTCTGCACCGCCCAGGTCGGCCGCCCGTGGTTGCACTGGCCGCTGCGCTCCGTGCGCTCCATGTCGCGCAGCAGCGCATTCATCTCCGGGATCGTGAGCTGC
Source organism: Pseudomonadales bacterium (assembly GCA_036351675.1). GTDB lineage: Bacteria > Pseudomonadota > Gammaproteobacteria > Pseudomonadales > Azotimanducaceae > JAZBPO01. The sequence goes on along the minus strand of JAZBPO010000324.1, from coordinate 10,571 downwards.
CGGTTCGCGCGCACGGAACCGTGACAGGCCATGGTCGCGAGCAGCTCGTCCTCGTGCTCGCGCACGCGCCGCGAGTCCCCGTACTCGACCAGATCCGCGAGCACGTCGCGCACGAGGGTCTCGGCGTCGCCGCTGCCGAGGATCGCCGGCACCTCGCGCACCACGACCTGCTCCGGCCCGAGGCGCTCGAGCACCAGGCCGAGCTCCGCCAGCGCCGCCTGCGCCGCCTCGACACGATCGGCCTCGCGCTCGCTGACCGCGAGCGTGAGCGGCACGAGCAGACGCTGGGTGCGGATGCCCGCGTCGTCGCGGGCGGTCTTCATGCGCTCGTAGGTGATCCGCTCGTGCGCGGCGTGCATGTCCACGACCACGAGCCCCTCCGCGTTCTGGGCCAGTACGTAGATGCCGTGGAGCTGGGCGACGGCGTAGCCGAGCGGTGGGATCTCCTCGTCCGGATCCGTCTCGGGCAGCCCGCGCGCCTGCGCCGCAGCGCCGGCAGCGAGTTCGCCCCAGGCCGCGACGTGCTCGGCCACGCGCGCCCGCATCGCCCCGGAGCCGCTCGCCGGCGCCTCACGGGGTCGGAGCCGCGCGAGGCCCAGGCCCGGCTGCGCCGCCGGCCCCGGCGACGGCTCCGTGCCGGGACGGTCGATCTCCCGGATGCGCGCGAGTCGGTCCTCGGGTCGCAGCTCCGCCAGCGCCTGGCGCAGGGAACGGAAAAGGAAGTCGTGCACGGCACGCTGATCACGGAAGCGCACCTCGTGCTTGGTCGGATGCACGTTGACGTCGACGCGCGCGGGCTCGATCCCGAGGAACAGCACGAAGGCAGGATGCCGGCCGTGGTAGAGCACGTCCTGAAATGCCTGGCGCACGGCATGGGCCACGGTCCGATCGCGGATCGCACGCCCGTTGACGAAGAAGTACTGCATGTCGGGCTGGGCGCGCGAGAAGGTCGGCGCGGCCACCCAGCCACCGAGCGTGATGCCGTCGGCCGCGACGTCGATGCGGGCGGCATTCTCGACGAAGGGGGCACCGCAGACCGCCGCCACGCGCCGCTCCTGGCCGAGCAGGTCGTGGGCGACGTCGTAGCGCCTGCTCACGCGACCGTCGCAGCGCAGTTCGAAGGTGACGTCCATGCGCGCGAGCGCCAGGCGGCGCAGCACGTCCTCGATGCGCCCCTGCTCCGTGCGTTCCGTGCGCAGGAACTTGCGCCGGGCCGGCGTGTTGAAGAACAGATCCCGCACCTCGACCGTCGTGCCATGGGGATGCGCCGCGGGCGTGAGTTCCACGTCCTCGGCATGGCCGTTCACCACCAGCGCCCAGGCGGACTCCGCACCGGCCACGGCCGACGCGAGGCGCGCCCGCGAGACGGAGCAGATGCTCGCGAGGGCTTCGCCGCGGAAGCCCAGGCTCGCGACGGCCTCGAGATCCTCGAGGGAATCGATCTTGCTCGTGGCATGGCGGCTGACGGCGAGGGCGAGTTCGTCCCGGGGGATGCCGGCGCCGTCGTCGCGCACCTTCACGAGCCGGGCGCCGCCACCCTCGACGTCGACGTCGATCCGCGTCGCACCGGCGTCGAGGCTGTTCTCCAGGAGCTCCTTCACCACCGACGCGGGCCGCTCGACCACTTCGCCCGCGGCGATCTGGTTCGCGAGCTGGGGACTGAGCAGACGGATCGGCAAGCCTGGAAGCCTCCGGGCGATGGGTCAGGAAGCGGGGATGACGAGCACCTGGCCGACGCGGATGACGTCGCCGGCGAGGTCGTTGACGGTCCGGAGGCGTGAGGTGCGCACACCGAAACGCTGTGCGATGCCGGAGAGCGTATCACCCTTCACGACAGCGTAGCGGCGCTCCGCCTCGGGGTTCTGCGCACGCCAGGCGAGCCAGGTCCCGGGCGGTGGCGCCTCCTCGAGATGGGTCCGGATGCCCTGATGGATGGCCCGAGCGATGCGCTGCTGGTGGTCCGGCGAGGCGAGTTCGCGTGCCTCCTGCGGGTTCGAGATGAAGCCCGTCTCGACGAGGATCGACGGGATGTCGGGCGACTTCAGGACCACGAATCCGGCCTGATGAAGCTTGCGGCTGTGCACGCGTTTGGTTTCGCCGAGGCTGTCGAGGACGCGCCTGCCGGCATCCAGGGAAAGGCGCATGACGCCGTCCATGGAGATGTCGAGGAGCACCTCTGCGAGGACCGGGTCGCGGCCGGAGAGGTTGCCGACCCCGCCGATGAGGTCCGACTGGTTCTCCGACTCGGCGAGCCAGCGACCCATCTCGCTCGTGGCACCCCGTCGCGACAGTGCATAGACGGAAGCGCCACGCGGCTGGGGCGAACGGAACGCGTCCGCATGGATCGAGACGAACATGTCCGCGCGCCGTTCCCGCGCGAGCTCCGTCCGTCGTCGCAGGGGCACGTAGTAGTCGCCACCGCGGATCAGCTCGCCACGAAAGCCGGGCGTGTCGTCGAAGAGTTCGTCGAGGCGCCTGGCGATGGCCATGACGACGTCCTTCTCGCGCACGCCACCGGGGCCGAGGGCGCCGGGGTCCTCGCCGCCATGGCCTGCGTCGATGGCGACCACGACGTCGCGCCGCGGCGCCGGCTCGCGCTCCGGGCGGGCGCGTCTCGCCTCCGCACCGTAGAGATCCAGCACCAGACGATGGCCGTAGGGCGGGACCGGATCGAGATCGAAGGGCCGCGGCTCGAGCGGACGCTCGAGATCGAGCACCACGCGCAACCCGTCGCCGCCCCGACGCCCGCTGCGGATCGACCGGATGCCCGTACCGTCGAGCGACAGGCCGGCCGGGTCGAAGACCATGGTGGCGGCATCGAGGTCGAGTACCACGCGATCGGGCCCGGAGAGCACGAGATGGCTCCAGGAAACGGGACCGGAAAGGTCCAGCACCAGGCGGACGTGGTCCGGCGCCGAATGCAGACGCATCTGCTCGACGTCGGTGGCGTGCAGCTGTGCGCTCGCCAGCGCCAGGAGCATCCAGGCCCCGCGCAGCAGGCGGCGAGGCGAGACACGCGGGCGTGACGGAGCGCGCGGCAGGGCGTGAAGGCGCATGGGCGGGCAATCGGCTGACGTCCTGCCCGGCGAGTCTACCTCAGGGCGCGTCCTCGAAGGCAGTCGCGAGACACGCCGCGACGCGCTCGGAGCGGGCGTCGACGAGCGCCCTGCGGCCGGCACCGGCCGCGGCGAGGCAGATGTCGAGCTCCGCGCTCGCGAGCAGCGCCTCGGCGCGCTCCGGCCACTCGAGGAGGCAGGTCGCGCCGCCGGCGAGATAGTCCCGGAACCCGATGGCGTCGAGCTCGTCCGCATCGCCCAGGCGATAGAGGTCGAAGTGCACGACCGCTGGGCCGCGCTCGGGGCGATAGGGCTCGGCGAGCGTGTACGTCGGCGACTTCACCGCGCCCGCATGGCCGAGGGCCCGGAGCCAGCCGCGTACCAGCGTCGTCTTGCCCGCACCGAGATCACCGCGCAGGCGGACGATCAGGGCGTCGCCCGCGAGCGCAAGCAGCGCCCGCGCGAGCCGAGCGCCGAGCGCGAGCGTCGCGTCCTCGTCCGGGAGCTCGAAGTCGAAGCGCACGATCAGGCCGAGACGAGCGCCGTGAGGCGGGCGAGCCGGGGCGCGAGATCGGAGGCGAGGAGGCCGGGCGCGCCGACCTCGGCGACCGCGAGATCGGCTGCCGCCCCGTGCAGGACCGATCCGAGCGCCGCCGCAGCTCCGCTGCAGAGGCCCTGGGCCAGCAGTGCGCCGATGACGCCGGAGAGCACGTCACCCATGCCGCCGGAGGCCATGCCCGGGTTGCCGTAGGGACAGAGCGCGACGCCCTCGTCGTCGGCGACCAGCGTCCCCGCGCCCTTCAGCAGCACGGTGGCGCCGGTGCGGGCACGGAGCCCCTGTACCGCCGCGAAGCGATCCGCGGTGATCGTCGCCGTGTCCGTGGCGAGCAGCCGCGCCGCCTCGCCCGGATGCGGCGTCAGCACGGCGGGCGCCGAGCCGCAGTCGAGGCGCTTCGCCGCGACGAGGTTCAGGGCATCGGCATCGAGCACGCGCGGCAGGTCCGAGGCGAGCACCGCGTCGAGCAGCGCCTCGCCCCAGGGTCCCGTGCCGAGCCCGGGCCCCGCCACGAGCACGGACGCCCGCTCGGCGAGTGCGATCAGCTCTGCACGCGTGTCGACGCCGTGCACCATGGCCTCGGGCGTCCGCGCGAGCAGCGCCGGCACGTGCTCGCGCCGCGTCGCCACGCTCACGAGACCCGCGCCGCAGCGCAAGGCCGCCTCCGCGGCGAGCATGACGGCACCCCCGCTGCCGTGATCCCCGCCGACCAGGAGTACGTGCCCGAAGGCCCCCTTGTGCGCGGCCGGCGCGCGGCGCCGCAGACGGCAGACACCCTCGCCGAGGCGCAGCAGCGCCGTCGGCGCATCGATCCCCGCCTCGGCGAAGACCGAGGGCGGTACGTCGAGTGCGTCGAAGACGAGTTCGCCGGCCTGATCCGGACCGGCGCCCGTGAGCAGGCCACGCTTGGCGCCGATGAAGGTGACGGTGAGGTCGGCGCGCACGGCGGCTCCGAGCACCGCGCCCGAGTCGGCGGCGAGGCCGCTCGGCAGGTCCAGCGCCAGCACCGGGCGACCGGCGTCGCCGATCGCCGCGATGGCCTCGACGAAGGGCCCACGGACGGCACCGGAGAGTCCGGTGCCGAGCAACGCATCGACGATCACCTCGCCGCGCAGCGCCACGTCGGCGCCGAAGTCCTCGATCACGACGCCCCGCTCCAGCGCCCAGTCCCGGGCCCGCGCCGCATCACCGGCGAGCGCGGCGGCGTTCGTCACCTGCAGCAGCTGCACGTCGTAGCGCCGGTCCCGCGCGAGACCCGCGACCACGTAGCCGTCGCCCGCGTTGTTGCCCTTGCCGCAGACGATCGTGATCGAGCGCGCATCGGGCCAGCGCTCTCGCAGCGCGTCGAAGGCGGCGCCGCCGGCCCGGCGCATGAGCACGATGCCCGGGATACCGTGCTCCTCGATCGCGCGTCGATCGAACTCGCGCGTCGCGGCAGCCGTGTAGAGGCGCTCCACGCCGGGACAGGGATCGCGGAGCACCGGGGGTTCCGGTAGGTCGGACATCTGCGTTGCTTCGGGCGCTAGACTGGCGGCGGATCATACAGCCCGACGCCCCGCATGGACCTCCACGCACTGGTCGACGACATCCGCAGCTGGGGCCGCGAACTCGGCTTCGACGCGATCGGCATCACGGACACGGATCTCGGCGAGCACCCGGCCCACCTCGAGCGCTGGCTCGCCGCAGGTCACGCCGCCGAGATGGACTGGATGGCCCGGCACGCGGCGCTGCGCGCCCGGCCGGAACGGCTCGAACCCTGGACCGTTCGCGTGATCAGTGCCCGCATGGACTACCGACCACCGGACGACGATCCCCTCACCGTGCTCGAGGACGGCACGCGCGCCTACGTGTCGCGCTACGCCCTCGGGCGCGACTACCACAAGCTCGTCCGTCCGCGCCTCGCACGCCTCGCGGAACGCATCGAGGCGCGCGCCGGCGGCCGCTATCGCGCCTTCACGGATTCCGCGCCGGTGCTGGAGAAGGCCCTCGCGGAAAAGGCCGGCATCGGCTGGATCGGCAAGAACACGCTGCTCCTCTCGCGCGACGCGGGCTCCTTCTTCTTCCTGGGCGAGATCTTCACCGACCTTCCCCTGCCGCTGGACGAACCCCATGGGGACGAGCACTGCGGCAGCTGCAGCGCGTGCCTGGACGTCTGCCCGACGAACGCCTTCGTCGGCCCGCGCCAGCTCGACGCGTCCCGCTGCATCGCCTACCTGACGATCGAGCACCGGGGTGTGATCCCGGAGGCCCTGCGCCCTGCCCTCGGCAACCGGGTGTTCGGCTGCGACGACTGCCAGCTCGTCTGCCCCTGGAACAAGTTCAGCAAGGCGACGCGCGAGGACGACTTCCATCCCCGCCACGGCCTCGAGGCCGCAGAGCTGCGCACGCTCTTCCTCTGGGACGAGGCCACCTTCCTCGAGCGCACGGCCGGCAGCGCCATTCGCCGCACCGGCTACGAGGGCTGGCTGCGCAACCTCGCCGTGGGCCTCGGGAACGCCCCGCCCGATGCAGCCACGCTCAGGCTGCTCGAGGCACGGCGGGAAGCGGTCTCCGCGCTCGTCCGCGAGCACGTGGACTGGGCCATCGCCCGCCAGCGGGCAGGCCTCGGCGGCTCCGGAGGATCGGAACACGCGCGGTGAGCTATCCTCGCGCCGGGAGATGGAGGGAGACGACACCATGGCCGAGACCGCGAGCGCAGCCGAGGCAGCGCCGTTGCCGACGGGATGGCGGTTGCAGCGCCTCGCCGGCGCCCTGGGCGCGGAGCTCGAGGGCGTGGACCTCGCCGCCGCCGGGGACTCGGAGGTCACGGCGATCCGCGCGCTGCTCAACGAGCACCAGGTACTGTTCTTCCCGGATCAGGACCTGTCGATCGACGCGCACGTGGCCTTCGGCGCCCGCTTCGGCGAGCTCGAGGGGCATCCGAACCTCAGCTACGAGACGCCGCATCCGAAGATCTTCGAGCTGCGCGCCTCGGGCGGCGGCGTCGCCGACGAGTGGCACACGGACCTCACCTTCCAGGAGCGACCCGCGCTCCTGTCGGTCCTGTACATGGCCGAGTGCCCGGCGGTCGGCGGCGACACGCTCTGGTCGAACCTCTGCGCCGCCTTCGACGCCATGTCGGCACCGCTGCGCGAGTTCTGCGAGGGCCTGACGGCGCTGCACGATGCCCTCCCCCACAACCGCCCGGATCGCATGGCGATCCATCCGGTGGTGCGCGTTCACCCGGAGACCGGACGCCGGGCCCTCTACGTCAACGAGCACTTCACGCGCCGCCTCGTGGAACTCGAGGCGACGGAGAGCGATGCCCTGCTGCGCCACCTCGTGCGCTGGATCCAGCAGCCGCGCTTCACGGTCCGCTATCGCTGGCGCAGGGGCACGGTGGCGATCTGGGACAACCGGGCCACGCAGCACTTCGTCGTCAACGACTTCGAGGGCGAGCGCGTGATCCGCCGGGTGACGGTCACCGGCGACGTGGTGGAGGGCACACGCCCGCCGGCCTGGGAGCCCTGGGTCCGCGAGGGTCGCCTCTCCGCGACGAGCCGTCACGACCGCCAGCTCTTCATGTTCCTGAAACAGCGTGCGGCCGGGGGCGGAGAAGGCTGAGGGGGCTCCGGACCTCAGGCACCCTCGGCGTCGCGGAACAGGTGCGTCCGGTAGTGCCGGAGTTCCGCGACGGACTCGCGAATGTCGTCGAGGGCGAGATGCGCCCCCTTCTTGCTGAAGGACGCCACCACCTCCGGCGCCCAGCGCCGGGCCAGCTCCTTCACGGTGCTGACGTCGATGTGCCGGTAGTGCAGCCAGGCGTCGAGGTCCGGCATGTGGCGCGCGAGAAAGCGCCGGTCCTGATGCACGGAATTGCCGCACAGCGGCGACGAACGCTCGGGGACGTGAGCGCGGACGAACTCGAGCGTCGCCCGCTCGGCGGCGGCCGTATCCACGGTACTCGCACGCACCCGCTGGACGAGACCCGAAGCGCCATGATGCTCCGTGTTCCAGGCATCCATCTTCGCCAGTTCCTCGGCACTCTGATGAATGGCGAACACCGGCCCCTCGGCGATGATCTCGAGTTCCGCGTTCGTCAGCAGCGTGGCGATCTCGATGATCACGTGTTCGTCGGGATCGAGACCGGTCATCTCCAGGTCCATCCAGACGAGGGGGACTCCGACGTCGCTCAAGGCGTTTCTCCGTGTCGGCGGGAGCGCTCACGCTACACCATCGGAGCGAGGGGACCGAACGGCCGGCGCGGACGCGCACTGCCGTGAGCGACGAGAAGCTCAGTCGCCGACAGCGCCTGCGCATCGAGGCACGCAGCGAGGAGCGGCTGGAACGCGGCGCGTCGGCTGCAGCGGGCGAGGAGACCGGCATCGTCGTCAGCCACCTGCGCAGCGAGATCGAGGTGCTGCCGGCCACCGGCGACGACACCGTGCGCTGCTTCCTGCGCGCAACCGTGCCCGCCGTCGTCACGGGCGACCGGGTGCTGCTCGAACGCGACCCCGAGGAGCAGGGGCGCGGCGTCATCGTCGCGCTGCTGCCGCGCCGGCGCCTGCTCGCGCGGCACACGGCGCGGGGCCTGCGCCCGGTCTGTGCGAATCTCGACCTGCTGCTCGTGACCATCGCGCCCGCGCCGGCCCCCCACGCGGATCTCGTCGATCGCTATCTGCTCGCGGCCGCCCTCGACGCACTCGACGCGGTGATCGTGCTCAACAAGGCGGACGCGATAGCGGCGGGGGCGCGCGCCGAGCTCGACGCGCTGCTCGACCCGCGCCGCGCGCTCGGCATCGACGTCCTGGAGGTCAGCGCGCACAGCGGCGCCGGCCTCGCCGCGCTGCGCGAGGCGATCGCCTCGCGGAGCGCCGCCTTCGTGGGCCAGTCCGGCGTCGGCAAGTCGTCGCTCCTCAACGCACTCGTGCCCGATGCGGACGCGGAGACGGGGGCACTGTCCGCGCGCCGCAACCGCGGTCGTGGCCGCGGCCGTCACACCACCTCCACGACACGCCTGTATCGCAGCGGTGAAGCCCTCATCATCGACTCGCCGGGTATCCGCGAGTTCGCGCCCGACGTCCCTGACGAGGCCACACTGACGCGCGGCTTTCCCGAGATCGCCGCCGTCGCGGAGCGCTGCCGCTTCGCCGACTGCCGCCACGAGGACGAGCCGGCCTGCGCCGTGCGCGCGGCGCTCGAAGCCGGCACTCTCGACTCCTCACGCCTGGCGAGCTTCCGCCTGCTGCGCGAGGCGCTGCTCACGCCGGGGCACTAGAATCCCGGCATCACACTCTCTGGATCCGCCATGCCACTGGACACCGACCGCCTGCTGACCCCCGCTGAACTCGCCGCGGCCCTGGACGCCGAGCCCCCGACTGCGGACCTCCTCGTCGTCGATGTCGGCACACCCGATCGCTATGCGCGCGCTCATGTTCCCGGAGCCATGCTCGTGACGCCGCCGGAGCTCGTGTCGGGCATCCCCCCCGCGAGCGGTACGCTCCCCGACCTCGAGCGTCTCGAAGCCCTGATCGAGCGCCTCGGCCTCGCGGACGACACGGTGGTGGTCGCCTACGACGACGAGGGCGGTGGCTGGGCCGGGCGCCTGCTCTGGACCCTCGAGGTCGTCGGCCATCGCGCCTGGAAGTATCTCGACGGCGGCATCCACGCCTGGCACGCGGAGGGCATGCCGCTGTCGAGCGCGCCGCCGGAACGACCGCCACGGTCGCAACGCCTGACGCTCGATCGCAGCCACGTCGCCGAGGCCGAGGACGTGCTGCTGGCGAGCGAGACGGGCAGCGCGCAGATCTGGGACGCCCGATCGCATGCGGAGTACACCGGGGAACGCGTCTCCGCCGCCCGCGGCGGCCACGTGCCCGGCGCCCGCCACCTCGACTGGCTCGATCTCATGGATCAGGACCGCGCGCTCCGCCTGCGCACGGACCTGGAGGACGTGATCGCCCGTGCCGGCATCGATCTCGCCCGCCCCGTGATCACGCACTGCCAGAGCCATCACCGATCGGGCCTGAGCTGGCTCGTCGCGCGGCTCCTCGGCGCCGCGGACGTGCGCGCGTACCACGGCTCCTGGGGCGAGTGGGGCAATCGCGCCGATCTGCCCGTGCGCACGGGAGCCGAGCCGTGACCGAGGTCACCGCTGCGCGCTCGGCGCGCGCCTTCCTGATGCTCCAGTACCTGCTGCCCCGCGAGCTGCTCACGCGCCTCGCGGGCTGGGGGTCGCGGCTGCGGCGACCGGTATGGCTGCGCCGCAGGGTGATCCGTCTGTTCATCGAACGCTTCGGCGTGGACATGAGCGAGGCAGCGAACCCGGACCCGGACGCCTACGAGACCTTCGAGGCCTTCTTCACCCGACGTCTGCGCGACGGCGTGCGAAGCTGGGAGGAGGACCGCCTCGCCCTCGCCTCGCCCTGCGACGGCGCCGTCTCCGAATGCGGCACGCTGGACGGGCGGCGCCTGCTGCAGGCGAAGGGGTGTCACTACTCGGTCGATGCGCTGCTCGCCGATCCGGGGCTCGGCGACGCCTTCACGGACGGCAGCTTCGCGACGCTCTACCTGTCTCCGCGCGACTACCACCGTGTACACATGCCCCAGGACGCGCAGCTCGAGCGCATGGTCTACGTCCCCGGCGGACTGTTCTCCGTGAGCGCCAGGACCGTACTCGCGCGCGAGGGCCTGTTCGCCCGCAACGAGCGTCTCGTGTGCGTCTTCCGAGGCCCCGCCGGACGCTTCGCCATGGTCCTCGTCGGCGCGCTGATCGTGGGCGGCATCCGCACGAGCTGGGCCGGGCGCGTGACGCCGCGCACCGCAGAGCCCTGGCACATCACGACGGAGGCGCGCATCGCCCTGCAGCGTGGCGACGAGATGGGCCTCTTCGAGCTCGGTTCCACCGTGATCCTGCTCTACCCGTCGGGCGCGGTGGCCTGGCGCCCGGACCTGGCGCCGGGCACCAGCGTCCGCCTCGG
>JAZBPO010000323.1:0-11518 GCA_036351675.1 Pseudomonadales bacterium | reverse complement strand
CCTCGGCACTCGGCGCCTCGCCGACGTGCGCGAGCGTACCGAGGACGACGTCGCGCGTGAGGAAGATGGCGTCCGACGCCAGCATGCAGAGCCCGCCTTCGGGGCAGTCGAAGATCCAGCCCTCACGGACCGCGATGTCGACCGCGCCGGCTTCGCCGAGGTCCACCCGTACCACGTCGCCCTCGAGCAGTCGCGGTGCGGGGTTGCCCGCGACGGCCCGGGGCAGGTCCAGCGTGATGGTCTCCTCACCCTGCGAACTCGCCCGGATCACCGACTTCATGCACTGCGACAGATACTGCAGCGAAACGAGACGCTCCCGATCCGCATCGACCAGCGCCTCCCCGCGCAGCGGCTGCAGGTCGAGGAGCCCGGGAAGCGCGGCGTAGTCCGCGAGCGCGCGCGCGACGACGAGCGGCTGCGTGCACTCGAGCCTGAACGCCGGTTTGAGGCCCGGCGTCACGAAGGTGAACGCATCGGATCGTCCGAGCTGGCCATAGGCCGCGTCGATCTCGACCGCGCCGCCGTCGAGGTGGGCCTTCAGCACCGCACGGAGCTCCTCGCGCCTGCGCTGGACGCGTTCCGCGTTGGTCTTGGCGGTGTTGTAGGCGGTCTGGAGCGCCGACGCCGCGACCGTGGCCGCCTGGCGGCCCGCCTCGAGTTCCGCGTAGCGGGCCTGCACGGCGCGGCGCCGTGTCTCGATGTCCGCCGCCGCCCGCGCGGCCGTGGGCGCATCGCTCTGGGCCAGGGCACGGGCATAGCGCGAGCGGGCACGCGCAAGCAGCGACTCCTCCTCGTCCAGCCCCGCCTGCTCCAGGGCCACCTCTGCTGCCGCCCATTCCGCGAGTTCGTCCTGGTCCGCGATCCACACCGCGCCCTCGTCGAGGAGCGCGTCGACCTGCGGATCGCCCGGCGCGAGGGGTGTCTCCGTGCCGTCCCGGTAGACCACTGCGCCGCGATGGAGCAGCCGGGGCTCTATGGGCTCGATCTCCTTCTCCACGTCGCGCAGCCGGCGATCGACCTCGCGCAGATAGGCCTGCAACGCCTCGTAGCGAGCGCCGTCGATGCGCGCATCGTCCGTCAGCACACTGTGCTCGACGTCGATCGCCTCCAGGCCCGCGACGAACTCCTCGAGCGTGCGACGCTCCGCGTAGGCCCGCGCCCGCGGATCCGGCGGGGTCTTCGCGAGCTCCGCGTCCAGCTGTACCCGGCTGAGAAAGCGGAAGGGTCCGGCCTCGAGATGCCAGGGGCCGGTGGCGCTGTCGGATCGCACCACGAGGGACAGCTCCGCGCCACTGAGCGCGAAGATCCGATCGCGCTCGCGGAGCGCCGACGCCTCGTCGTCGAAGCTGCCGACCACGCGGATCGTCGGCGCCGATACGCGGGCGAGATCCTCGATGCTGCTCCGGACACCCTGCTCCCAGGCGACGAAGCCGTCGTTGCGCTCGAAACCCGCCGCCCCCGTGTCGAGCTGATCCCGAACCGCCTCGCGGGCCACCCGGATCTCGGACTGGAGCGCGACCCAGTCCTGGTTGGGATTCGGCGTCGGCGCCCGGGGGCCGATGACGCCCGTGAAGTAGAGCGCGGCGATACCCACCGCCATGGTCGCGGCCGTGGCCGCGACGGCGAGCAGCGTCCGTGTCCCGGTATGGAAGAACTCCTCGAGGAACGCCTGCGCATTCGGTGTGCGATCCTCGCGCTTGAACTCGAGCGCGTGCCGGATCGCCCGCCATTCACGACTCGTCACGCCCTCGGGGCGTTCCGGCACCATGCCCTGGGCCGCCGCGATCGGCGCCTTCTGGCGATCGAAGGGATGTCGGCCGGTGAAGCACTGATAGGCGACGATCCCGAGGGCGTAGACGTCGTCCTGAGGCGCGGGATCGCGACCCTCGAACATCTCCAGCGATGCATAGGCGGGCGTCAGGGCGCCGAGCTTGCCGGCGTCGAAGAGGGTTCGATCCTCGTCCTCGGTGTCCGCCCCACCGAGGTCCATGCCCATGTCGCTCCCGACGTCGCCCGAGGTCTCGACGGCAGCGCGGGCGATGCCGAAATCGAACACCTTCGCCGCGCCGTCGTCCGTGTAGAAGATGTTGCCGGGCTTGAAGTCGGAATGGACGAGCGCCGGCGTCTGCGTATGGGCGTAGGCGAGGGCCGAGGAGATGTCCCTGATGACCTCGCGCGCCCTGTCCGGAGAGAGCCCGCCGCGCTTCTTCTTCAGGAAGGAGTCGAGGGGCGAGCCCTCGAGCAGTTCCATGACCATGTAGGCCGTATCGCCGTCACGATCGAAGTCGTAGACCGCGGCGATGTTCGGGTGCGTGAGGCGCTGCGAGCGCGAGGACTCCCGCTGCAGCGCGAGAAAGGAATCCTCGTGCTCCGCGAAGGCCTCGTTCAGGACCTTCACGGCCACGTAGGGTCTGCGGTCCCGCGCTTCCTTCTTGAGGAGGTCGACGGCCCGGTAGACGCCGCCCATGCCCCCTGCGCCGAGCTTGTCCTCGAGGGTGAAGCGCCCCTTGAGCACCGTTCCGGGACCGATCTCCTTCGCAGCGCGGACCTGCGACGAGGTCGCCGTGCCGGCATCGCGGGCCGCCGGACCGACCGCATCGAGGGCACCGGCCGACGGGACGGTGAGATCGTCGTCGTCGCCGGCGGCGGAGCGCCTCCCCGGAGGAATGGTCGCGTCGTCTTCCGGAGGCGGCACGTGCGGTGACTGCACGGTCGCGTCGTCATCGCGGAGATCCGCGCCGACCACCGTCTCCTCGTCGTCGCCGGGCAGGCTCTTCGCCCGCAGTCGCGTCGCGTCGGCGACGGCAGCGTCGGGCGCGTCGCGCAGGTAGGTGGCGTCGGTCGCACCCGTGGCTTCCGTACCGCGGGACGCGTTCTTCAGGCGCGGTGCATCGGGCGCCGGGCCGAGCGAGGTCCGGCCCACGGCGGGCATGCTCTGCGTCCTGAGATTGACGGCAGTGGCCTCGTCGTCTCCTCCCGGAGCCGGGTCCGCCGCGCCGACGGCACGCCCGGGGTCCGTCGTCGCATCCGCGAGCTCCGCGCGCTGCCGGGTCTCGTCGGCGCCCTCCCCGGTCGTGGGCGTCTGCGCCGCCGTCGAGGCACCCTCGCCGCGACCGTCCCGGATCTGCGTGGTGTCTTCGCGACTGTCCGACGCGTCCGCGGCCTGCGTGGTGGCCGCCCGATCCGCTGGCCCGTCTCGCTTCGAGGCGAGGAACTCCGTCGTTTCGTCGTCGTCGACGTCCTGCGGTGCGCGGGGGCGCTCGCGCATCAGCGTCGTGTCCTCGCCCGCGGCGCCGTCGGCGCGCGCGGGATCGACGTCGCGATCGGCATCCTCGGCCTCCGACGATCGCCGGGGCCGGTCGGCTTCGCCGGCACCTTCCTCGGGTCCGGTTCTGCGATCCTCGTCACTCATGGCGCCCCCCCGGGGCCGAATCCATCGGAACTGCGCCGAAAGCATAGCAATCCGCCGGGTGCCCGGGGTCCGCTTCGCACCTCCGTGCGTACGTTGACCGCGCCCGCCCGCTTCATGCTCCATTGCCTGGCGCCACGGGAGAGCGCCATGGAACCCCTGGAATACCCCTGGAACGACGCCCCGAAGACCGGGCATACGCTGGAGCTCGCACCAGGTCTGCGCTGGTTGCGCATGCCCATGCCCGGCTCCCTCGATCACATCAACCTGTACCTGCTGCAGGGCGAGGACGGCTGGACCATCGTCGACACGGGCCTCGGCGACGCGACGACGCGCGACGCCTGGGAGCGGATCTTCGAGCGGGAGCTCGGCGGGGCCCCGGTGACACGCATCCTGGTCACCCACATGCACCCGGATCACGTCGGCCAGGCCGGCTGGCTTTCCGAGCGCTGGCGCGCACCGCTCTGCATGACCCGCGCGGAGTACTTCCAGGCACGTGCCTTCTCGGCGTCGGGTCCGACCGGCGCGAGCTGGGAAGCGGAGCGCTTCTATCACGCGGCGGGCCTCACGGACCGGGAACTCGCAGCCATGCGCGCTCGGATGCGCGAGGGCGGGGGCTACGGCGCCATGATCACGCCGCTGCCGATGGGCTACCGGCGCCTGCAGGAGGGCGACACGCTGACGCTCGCGGGCCACGACTGGCGCGTCATCATCGGCGCCGGCCACTCGCCGGAGCACGCCTGCCTCTACTGCCGCGCCCTCGGGATCATGATCGCGGGCGATCAGGTGCTGCCGATCATCACCTCCAACGTCTCAGTGCATCCGACGGAGCCCGATGCGAACCCGCTGAAGGAATGGCTGGAATCACACGACCGGTTGCTCGCACTGCCCGACGATACCCTCGTCCTGCCTGCGCACAACCTGCCCTTCCGGGGCCTGCGCAAGCGCCTGCGCGCGCTGATCGCGCACCACGAGGACCGCATGCTGGCGCTCGAGGAACACTGCGAGACGCCGGCCACTGCACGCTCGCTGTTGCCCGTCCTGTTCCGCCGCGAACTCGACGAGCGCCAGCTGATGATGGCCCTCGGCGAGGGCATCGCCCATCTGCACCTGCTCGTGCACCGGGACCGCCTCGAGCGCCTGACCGGCGAGGACGGTGTCTGGCGCTTCCGCGCCATCGATCCGGACCTCGCGCGGAGGCGGCGGGCCGAGCACGACGCGCCCGACGACGGGCCCATGCTGGTCTAGCAGTGGCGCCCCTGGCGGCGCCGCCTAGACCTCGAAACGGAACACCTCACCGTCGCGCCTGACCCGCCCCGCCGTGGGCGTGGCGAAGTGCGTGCCGATGACCAGCACCGGCGCATCGGCGAGCGCGGCGAGCGTCGTCTCGCGCGTGCTTCGTGCCGCAGCCGGGTCCCAGTCCGCGCTGCTGCCCCAGTCGGGCCGTGCGAGCTGGCAGGGGTGATGCACGAAGTCGCCGGTGATGAGCGCACGCTGATCCTGCGACTCGATCACGACGCTGACGTGGCCCGGCGTGTGCCCCGGCGTCGGCTGCAGGCGCACCTCGTCGCACAGCACGGCGTCGTCGGCCACCAGCTCGGCGAGATCCGCATCGATCACGGGGCGGACCGAATCGTCGATGACCGGCCCGTACTCGTCGTCCTCGGCCTCGCTCCAGTAGGCCCACTCGCGCTCCGAGAACAGGTAGCGCGCACGCGGGAAGGTGGGCACCCAGCGCCCCTCGACGAGGCGCGTGTTCCAGCCCACGTGGTCGACGTGCAGATGCGTGCACAGCACCGTGTCGATGCTGGAGGGTGGGTAGCCTGCTGCCTCGAGATCCTCCAGGAAGCGCGTCTGGAGATTGCTCCAGGCCGGCACCGAGCGCTCCTTGTCGTTGCCGATGCAGGTGTCGACGAGGATGCGACGCTCACCGGTGTCGACGACGAGCGCGTGCACGCTCATGCGCAGGCGCCCGTCCGCGTCCATGAAATGCGGCGCCAGCCAGGCGATCTCGCGGCAGGCCTCCGGCGTCGCGTCGGGCAGGATGAACCGGGAGCCCCCGACGGCCTCGAGCTCGACGATGCGCGTGATCTTGACGGATCCGATCTGCCAGACGTTCATGCGTGCCCCCTCTGGTCGCGGCGCGCAGTGCAGCACAGCCACGAGCGCCGCGCGAGCCTCCGGAGGCAGACGGCGATTGCAGAGCGCTCCGGCCCCTGAGTACCCTCACTCCGAAATCCGCCTCCGAGGACGAGCGAGTGAAGAAGGTGAAGAACATCCTGGTCGTCATGGACTTGCCGAAGCAGCGCCAGATGGCCATGCACCGCGGCATCGCGCTCGCGGGCCAGTTGGGCGCCCACCTCCATCTCGCCGCCTTCGTGCATCACGACATGTACGAGCAGAAGGACGTGTTCGAGACGCACCAGCGCCGCGCCGTCCGCGAGGCACTCGAACACGAGCGCGAGCGCTGGCTGCGCGATCGCGTCAAGGACGCGAAGATCGCCGCCGCCGACGTCACGATCGAGGTGGTGTGGGAGAAGAACATCCACGAGTGGATCACGACGGCCTGCGATGCGGGGCGCTACGACCTGGTGCTGAAGTCGGCGCACAACTCGAAGACGCTCGTGCACACGCCGACGGACTGGCATCTGCTGCGCGACTGCAAGGCCCCCGTGCTCATCGCCACCAGCAGCAAGTGGCCCGCGAAGGCGCGTGTCCTCGCGGCCGTGGATCCGTCGCGCAAGGACAAGGCGCACCAGCGTCTGAACGCCCGCGTGATCGAGGCCGCCATGGCCTTCGCCGACACCCATGGTGCCGAAGTGCATCTCGGCTGGACCGTCTCCGCGCCGGAGGTCCTCGCCGACCTCGACGTCATCGACCCGGACAAGTACCGCGAACAGCTCGTGGACAGCATGATGCCGAGGCTCCACGAACTCGCCGATCGCCACGAGATCCCGCGCGATCGCGTCCACGCCCACAAGGGCAAGCCGGGCGTGGCCATCTCCGGCCTCGCGGGCAAGCTGAAGGCGGAGCTCATCGTCATCGGCACCATGGCGCGCAAGGGCGTCGCGGGCATGATCATCGGCAACACTGCGGAGAAGGTGCTGACCTCGGCGCGCTGCGACATCCTCGCGATCAAGCCCTGAGCGAGGCCGGGCCACTGCTCGACGCACGGAACCCGTCTTTCGAGGCGGCAGCAGGCCCGGACCGGGCGATGCCCGATGCTATGCTCGCGCCAACCGGAAAGAGGGAACGCTGACCGACGCCGACGTCAGCGGACCCGCGGCAAGGCGGAACCAGATGGAAGACAGCGCCCACGGGAGTCCGATCGTCTCCGACGAGCGCGACGAACTCATTCTGGTGGACGAGGCGGACAACGAGATCGGCACGCTCGACAAGGGCGCCTGTCACGACGGCGAGGGCGTGTTGCACAGGGCCTTCTCGCTGTTCGTCTTCGATCACGAGGATCGTCTGCTCCTGCAGCAGCGCGCGCCGGGCAAGCGACTCTGGCCGGGCTACTGGTCGAACAGCTGCTGCAGCCACCCGCGAAGCGGCGAGACCATGGAGTACGCCATCGCGCGGCGTCTCGAGGAGGAACTCGGCCTCACCTGCTCGCTGACGCGCCTGTTCACCTTCACCTACCACGCGCGCTTCCGCGAAGCGGGCTCGGAGCACGAGCTGTGCACCGTCTACGCGGGGCGCTGCTCCGAGGATCCGCGCGTGAACGAACACGAGATCAGCGCCTGGCGCTGGATCACGCCCGAGGAACTCGACGCGGAGCTCGCGGCAGACGAGGACGGTGAGCGATTCACGCCCTGGTTCCACATCGAGTGGCGACGCCTGCGCGGGGATTTCCGCGACGCCATCGCCGACCTCTAGCGCGTCACCTCGAGGGTCCACTGCAGGTAGGGCAAGGCCACGGCGCTCGCCTCGACCGCGACGATCTGCGGAACCTCGTAGGGATGCAGGCGTGCGATCGCGTCCATCGCGGCGTTCAGGAGGGCCGAAGGCGTCTTGATCAGCATCCGCACTTCATCCTCCTCCTCGACCCGACCCTTCCAGACGTAGAGGCTGTCGATCTCCTGGAGCTGCACGCAGGCGGCGAGACCCTCCGCGAGCAGCCTCGAGGCGAGCGCTCGGGCCGCCGTCGCGTCCGCCACCGTGGTGAGGATCAGGCTCAGTCCGGCCGTGCTCGGCGGCGCAGCCTCGTCTACGCTCATGGTCCGTCCCTCCCGGATCCGCTCGCCTTGGAATGCCGTCCGCATTGCGGCGCCTGCTGCATCGCCCCCTCCATCGTCGAACCCTTCCACGGCATGCCTTCGGGCAAGCCCGCAGGCGTGCGCTGCGTGCATCTCGACGACGACGCCCGCTGCGGGCTCTGGGGGCGACCGGAACGCCCCGCGACCTGCGCCGCCTTCCGGCCCGAAGCGGCCGTCTGCGGTGCGGATCGCGACGAGGCCCTGCAGCTGATCACGCTGCTCGAGGCGCAGACCCGCTGATCAGGCGGACGCGAAGCCCGCGGCGAGTTCCGCGAGGCGATCGAGCCTGCGCACGACCGTGTCCGGGTCCGCAGCCGGCAGCGAGAAGATGATCCGCCCGAAGCCCAGCTCGAGCAGCTCGCGCACGCGCTCCGCATCACCGCGCACGCCGAAGACCGACAGATCCATCTCCGCGAAATCCCGCCCGGCGGCGCCGCAGGCGTCCTCGAGACGTCGGACACCGTCACCGAGCAGCGCGTCGTCGCGTCCGTCGATGGGCATCCAGCCATCACCGTACTCCGCGATGCGCGCGAACACCCAGGGCGACGAGGCACCCACCAGCACCGGCGGACCGCCCGCGCGTCGGGGCTTCGGCCAGGACCAGATCGGGTCGAAGTCGACGAACTCGCCGTGAAACTCCGGCGTCTCCTCGCGCCAGATTCGCTTCATGGCCAGCACGCGTTCGCGCAGCACCTTCCAGCGGTCCTCGTAGCGCGTGCCGTGATGCGCCATCTCCTCCGCGTTCCAGCCCGCACCGACTCCGAGGATGAGCCGGCCGCCGGAGAGATGATCGAGGCTCGCCGCCTGCTTCGCCATGAGGATCGGGTCACGCTCGGTGACGAGTGCGATGCCCGTCGCCAGCCGCAGCGTCGTGGTCACGGCCGCCGCCATGGCGAGGCCGACGAAGGGATCGTGCGTATGCCAGTACTCGCGCGGCAGCTCGTCTCCGCCCGGCCAGGGGCTGCGTCGGTCGACCGGGATGTGCGTGTGCTCGGGGAAGAACAGCGACTCGAAACCGCGCGCCTCGGTCGCGGCGGCGAGGCGCACGGGGTCGATGGCGTAGTCGGTGGGAAACATGAGGACGCCGAAGGAAGGCGTCCGGGCAGGCAACGGCGACATCACGGCCCTCCTGGCCGCGAGCTTGCCACAGCGAAGACGGCGCCGCGCCAGCGCCGATGAGCCGACGCGGTTCCGGTCAGAACGCCGCGGCCGCCGGCGCCTCGGCGCCGCCGTTCTCGAGGCGACTGCGACCGTCCTCGATCTTCGTGAGATAGAGGTGACTGCGCTCCAGGTAGTAGGGGTCGCGAACGTTGGACGGCCCGACGTTGTAGAGCCGGAAGGCGCACTCGACGTCACCGCACTGCTCACTGTAGTGCGCGATGATCTGGGCACCGCAGTAGACATTCTGCTCCGGATCGGTGAGGTCGACCCCGCCGCAGAAACGGGTCCAGAACCGGGGCTTCACCTGGGCCGGCCCGACCGCGCCGGACCAGGAGCGCACACGCGTGCGGAAGGTCGATTCCGTGTAGATCAGACTCGCGATCAGTTCCGGGGGCAGCGCCTGGCGCGCGCTCGCCTCGAGGATCCAGGCGGCGAAGCTGTCTGCGCGCTCGGCTTCGAGACCGAAACCTCGCTCGAGGCGCAGGGAGAAGGCCTCCACCTCCTGTCGCCAGGGCGACCGCACCTCGATCGAGGGTAAGGCCAGCGTGAACGACCGGGGCGCCGATGCCGCGACCTGCGCGCCCACGACCAGGCTCGCCGAGAGCGCGGCCGGCGCGCCGAGCAGTGCGACGAGCAGCATCGGGTGCGGTGTGCGGAGCAGTTCGCGGCCGAATCGTGAGAGGTGTCGCAGGACACCGGAGAACGCTTCCATGAGAATCCTCGACCCGACCGTCCGTGGTCGGCATCTGACACTGATGAAGGAAGTCTACCTTCCCTCCATCGGGATTCCATTATTCGTTCAGTTTGTTAAATCGATGTAATCGATGCCGCCGACGAACGGTCGGCACCGCGCGCGCTCAGCGGCCCCGGAGCGCCGCCACGCCGTCACGCTTGATCCACAGCAGCGCGTCTTCGCGGACCCGCGCCCGGGCAGGCTCTCCGGCCGGCAGACGCAGGAAGGAGCACGGATCGAGCAGCTCGCCGTCGACCTCGACGAGGCCCTCGACCAGGAAGGCTTCCAGGCCGCGCGCGGCGTAGAGCGCGAGTTCGGCTCCGGCCGGGAAGCGTTCGAGCGTGATGCGCTCGGGAAAGCGGCCGTCATCGAGCAGGCGCAGCACCTCGCCGGCCTGGGCACCGCGCTGCCAGCGCGCCTCGGGGCCGTTCGTGTCGAGGCCCGCCTGGGGCCGGGCGCCCGGGTACTGCCGCAACTTCACGAAGATCAGACAGCCCTCGTCGCTCCAGGGCGCGTGCTCGAAGCCCTCGGGATTGGCGAGCCAGCTGCCGGCACGCCAGTCGCCCCGCGCGTCGGAGAAGGTCCCTTCGAGGACGAGGATCTCCTCCCCCTCGGGATGCGGATGGTTCGGGAAGCGCGCACCGGGGAGGTAGCGCACCAGGGAAGTGACCTGACCGGACTCGGGGGGGCCGAAGCGGTGATAGCGCTTGCGTTCCACGCCGCCGGCGGGGCTCGTCACCCACTCCATCTCGCTCGCACGCGCGATCAGGCGCGTGCCGAGGTCCGCGTTCAGTTCGTCGACCGCTGCTTCGCTCATCCCTGCCGCTCCCGGTGCCATGTGCGGTACGCGCCGTTGCCACGGCGGTCTCCGACCCCGCGTCGGCCACGAGGTTCCCTGCCCTCGCCTCAGCCGCTGCGCAGCCGGTCGAGCTTGAAGTTGTCCCAGGTGACGACGTGCTGCGGCGTGAACACGATCCAGCGGCCGTGGCGGCCGCGCGCCGTGGCGGCGAAGGGCGCTGGGGTCTCCCCCGGCCCGGCAGCAGGCTGCCCGTGACCGCCGTCGTACTTCGCGCCCATGTGCGCACGGACCTGCTCGAGGTGCGGATCCTGCGCTTCCGCAGCCGCGTCCTCGAGGACGCGCGCGCTGCCCTGCATCATGATCCCCTGGAGTTCGGGAAAGCGCTCGTTGCGATCCACGATCAGCGTGCAGCCGGGATTCCGGCGCAGATTCACGACCTTCTGGCCGCGACCGAAGATGTAGACGAGTCCCGCCCCCGGTGCGGTGGGGGCCCATCCGAACCACATGGGCGTGAGGTTGATGCGGCTGCCCGGACCGATCGTCGCGATGCGCAGGTTCCAGAGCGACCCCATGAGTTCGTCCACCTGCGCCGGCGTCAACGCGAGTTCCCGCGAGAGCGCCATGCTCAGGCGGCCCGCAGCTGAGCGATCATCTCGGTCTGGACCTCGGCGTCGGCGAAGTCGAAGGCGGCCGAGGTGCGGTCGATGAGACCGGCGTAGCGCCTGAGGATCTCCGGGACGATGGTCTTCGGCTCACCGACGACGGCGAAGTGCCCGAGTATGTCGTCGTCGATGAGCTCGCCCATCTCCTGCCACTTGCCTTCCTTCGAGAGGCGATTGAGCACGCCCTGGAGCTCGCCATAGCCGATGCACTCGAGCACCTCGCGGTAGGCCGGCGTCGAGCCGTAGAAGGCGATGCGATTGCAGGCGGCCGAGCGATTCCTCGCGAACTCCGCCTCGTCGCGGCCCGACACCACGAAGGGTGCCCAGGACAGTTCGAAGTCCTCGCGCTTCCTGCCGACGCGCTCGAGGGCGGCCTCGATGGCGGGCAGCGTCACCGTGCGCAGATAGGTCTCGTTCGAGAAGGGGTGGACGATCATGCCGTCCGCCGTCTCCGCCGCGACCTCGGTCATCTTCGGGCCGACGGCGGCCAGGATG
>JAZBPO010000322.1:0-35485 GCA_036351675.1 Pseudomonadales bacterium | reverse complement strand
GTCGCTACGGCGAGGCGGCGCTCGCCGGCTACGGCATCGGCTCGCGCATCGAGTTCCTGATCATCCCGCTGGTGTTCGGCCTCGGCGCGGCCATGACCTCGCTCGTGGGTCTGGCGACCGGGGCGCAGCGCATGGAGCGGGCCGAGCGCATCGGCTTCACGGGGGGCGCCATGGCCATGGCGCTCGCGGGCGCCGTCGGCATCCTGCTCGCCCTGTTCCCGGACGCCTGGATCGGCGCCTTCACGGACGATGCCGCGGCACAGGAGGCCGCGCGCACCTACATCCGCATCGTCGGCCCCTTCTTCGCGTTCCAGGGTCTTGGGCTGTCGCTCTACTTCGCGAGCCAGGGCGCCGGGCGCATGCTCTGGCCCATCGCCGCGACGATCGCGCGCATCGTGCTCGCGGTCGGCGGCGCGCTGCTGCTCATCGGCCCCCTGGGCTGGGGCATCGAGGGGATCTTCTCGGCAGCCGCGGCCGCCATGTGCCTGTTCGGCCTGGCTATCGCGGTTTCAGTGCGGCTCGGCGCCTGGCGGGGGCTGTAGGGGCGAAGAAGTCTTCAGGGGGCTGGCGAAGGCCGACGGTCGGCTCGGTCGAGACGGCGGACCGACCCTCCCGGGCCTTCGGAGTCGCTTCGCGACCCCGAAGGCCCGGAATCTCAGGGCGCGGCGAACACCTGACCGAGCAGTGACGTCGCGCGTTCGCCACCCACACTCGACACCACGTCCGTGACCGTCGGCGCGAAGGCGGAGACCGCTTCCGTCGCGTAGCCCATGGCACCGAGCGAAGACTCCAGGCCCGAGACCGAACTCACGTCCGCATCCGCGCCGAGCAGCGTCTTCGCGGCCTCGAGATAGCCCGAAGCGCCCGGGATCATTCCGGCGAGGAGATCGAAGTCACCAGCCACGAGGCGGCTCCGGGCGAGCATGAGCATGGCGCCCATGCCCCCCTCCGCCTGCTCTTCGCTCACACCGAGGCGATTGCCGAGCAGCGTGGGCAGAGACGCCGCGGCAAGGTTGCGTGCGCCTCCGAGCAGGCCCTCGACTGCAGCGTGGGCGGGGGCGCAGAGCAGCGCGGCGAGCAGCAGGACCGGTGCCATCGTGTAGCGCATGGGGATACCTCCGAGTGAACGCGCCACGCGCACCGCTGCGACGTGGCGAGATTGAAATCGTTCCGAACAGGCGAAGCGCGTCGCGGCCCGGCCGCGAGACTCTGACCGGATGCCCGCGGCCGGTGCGTGACCGAGGAGCGTCACTGCTCGCACTCCGCATCCGGCATATGCACGCAGCAGACCTCAGGCGGCGCGGTCGAGCAAGGGTGCGAGGCGATCCGGCGCACCGAGGAGCGCGAACTTCTCGCCGGCCGTGAGCCAGATCTCGAGACCGGCGCGCGTCTGGCTGCGCTGCTGCTTCGCGCTCGCGACCTCGAGTTCGGGATCGAAGGGCCGACGCTCCTTCGGGAGCTGCGCGAGATGCCATGCGAACAGGCCCGGATCCGCGCACAGGCGCTGGATCGGCGGCTCGGGATCGCAGGGCGGGTGCCGTTCCAGCTCCGCCTCGAGGCGCTCGACGAGCGCGCGTTCGCGCCGCTCTTCGGGAGTCCGCAGCAGCGTCAGGGCCGACAGCACCCTGCCGGCGGTCCGCCGCGCACCGAGCCAGGACAGCAGCGGCGCGAGCACGAGACCCGCCGTCACGGGCAGCAACCAGAGAAACAGGTCGCGGTGGAGCCAGGCGGCGAGCCCGGCCAGCAGTGCGCCGGCGACGACTTGACCCGCGTGCGCGCGCAGGGCGTCCCGGGCTCCGATCGCGCCGTCATCGCGCCGCTGCGGACTCCAGCCCGAGTCCCTGCCCAGCAGCACTTCGGCCACGATACGGGTCTGAGCGAGCATCATGATCGGCGCGAGCAGCGCCGAGAGCGTGATCTCCACGACAGCGCTCGCGAGGAGCGAGACCGGCCCGCCGAAGCCGAGCAGGCGCCGTGGCGCGAGCAGCGTCGTCAGGACACCCAGCAGCTTCGGCGTGAGCACGACCGCCAGCGACACCAGGAAGAGATCGACGGCCCGTGCCGCATCGAACACCGGCCAGGTCGGGAAGAGGCTAGGCTCGACGAAGTACTCCGGCCGCGTGAGCGCCGCCTGGACGCCGAGCAACAGTCCGACCAGTACCAGTCCGAACCAGAGTACGGCACTGGCGTAGGCCATGATCCCGGAGAACAGGTGCACGCGGGTGATCCCGGCGAGGCCGCGCGCAGCGAGCAGACGTGCGTGCTGCAGATTGCCCTGGCACCAGCGGCGATCGCGCACGAGCACGTCCGCGAGCGACGGCGGCGCCTCCTCGAAACTGCCGGGCAGGTCCGTGTCGAGGCGGACACCCCATCCGCGGCGCCGGAGCAGTGCCGCCTCCACGAAGTCGTGCGACAGGACCGCGCCCCCGAAGGGCGGCCGTCCGGCGAGCATCGGCAGGCGCGCTGCATCCGCGAAGGCCGCCACCCGGATGATCGCGTTGTGCCCCCAGAAGTTGCTGGAGAGGCCGTGCCAGGCCGCGAGACCGGCGCCGGAGACCGCGCCGTAGCATCGATTCGCGAACTGCTGCAGACGCGCGTGCAGCGTGCCGGCACGCACGATGCCGGGCAGCGTCTGCAGGAGCCCGAGGCCCGGGTCCGCCGCGAGGCGTCGCGCCATGCGCAGGAGCGTCGCGGGCGCCATGAGGCTGTCGGCGTCGAGTACGACCATGGCCTCCCAGGCGCCGCCCCAGCCCGTGACCCAGTCCGCGATGTTGCCGGCCTTCCGCTCCCGGTTCTCGAGGCGGTGGCGGTAGTACACGGGGCAGTCGGAGTCCGCCTCGTCGATCAGTGCACGGAATACGGCTTCCTCGTGTATCCAGGCATCGGCCCGGTTCGTGTCGGAGAGGATGAAGAAGGCGAAACGCCCGGCGGCCTCCGCGGCGAGACCGTCGCGCATGACGCGGATCGCCGCCGCGACGCGCTCCGGTGTCTCGTTGTAGACGGGCATGAGCACGGCCGTCAGCGGGACCTCGGCCTGCGCGTCGTCGCGCCTGCGATCCAGACGCGCCAGAGTGACGACGGCGCCGATCAGGGCATTGCAGGCGGCGAAGGCCACCCAGGCGAAATTGACGGCGAAGAGGACGAGGAAGAGCACCTGCAGCGGCGTGATCGTCGCGCGCGTCAGCACGCCGTGCATCTCCGTCACCCCGTAGGCGGTGAGTGCCACGGTCCCCGCTGCCAGGAACACGCGCGCGAGGCCCCTGCCGAGGCGGTCGAGGCGCGCACCGGGGTGGGCGCGCAGCGGCACGGCCGGCGCGTCGACCGGCTGGCGGGGCATGCGCAGTGGACTGCGCGGCGGCATGGCCCTCACGTCAGCGCAGCCAGCGGTGCAGGAGCGTTTCGGCGATCGGACGCTCGCCAGCGCGGCACACCACGCGCAGCTCGGCGAACGCCGCATCGCCCGGATCGAAGTTCACGATCACGCGCAGGCCGCCCCGCTCGCTGTTCCGCTGCACGATGGCCTCGACGACGCGTCCCCTCGAGATCGAGGCGTCGATGGCGACCGCGTCGGCTTCGACGCCTTCCGTCGCGAGATCGAAGACCACCTGCGGCAGCGCGGTACCGAAGGCGAAACCCTGCGCGCACCGGCTGATCGGGGCGATACCGGGTGCTCTCGGGGCCTGATCCGGCCAGGTGAGTCGGTAGGCGAACTCGAAGGCGCTGCCGGCCAGGAGCGGCGTCGCCGGGCGCCAGTACGCCACGATGTTGTCGTTGGTCTCCTCGTCCGAGGGGATCTCCACGAGCTGCACATGACCCGCACCCCAGTCGCCTCGCGGCGCGACCCAGGCCGAGGGCCGCAGTTCGTAGCGCGCCTCGAGATCCTGGAAGGACTCGAAGCGGCGTTCGCGCTGGATGACGCCGAAGCCCGCCGGCGACCGATCCACGAAGGCGCTGATCTGCAGTGACCTCGGATTCTGCAGCGGTCGCCAGAGGCGCTCGCCGCGCCCCGTTTCCATGGCCAGGCCGAGGCTGTCGTGGACCCGCGGGCGGTAATCCGCCCGCACCGGTGCGTCCATCGGTCCGTGCATGAACATCGACGTGAGCGGGCCGAGCCCGATATGGGTGAGGTTCTCCCTCGCGAACAGGACCGCGTCGACGTCGAGCGTCGTCGGCGCACCGGGGTAGATGGCGAAGCGATAGGCGCCGGCGCAACGCCGCGAATCGAGGAGCGCGTGCACGACGATCGCGTTCGCGTCCGCGGAGGGGCGCTCGATCCAGAAGCGCCGGAAGATCGGGAACTCCTCTCCCTCGGGCTCCGCCACGTCGATCGCGAGGCCGCGCGCCGAGAGGCCGTAGCGCTGGCCGCGCGAGACCGCGCGAAAGTAGCTCGCGCCCTGGAAGACGACGAACTCGTCGCGGTAGTCACTGCGGTTGAGCGGATAGTGGAGACGGAAACCGGCGAACTGGCCGAACGCAGCGAGGGCCTCACCGATCGCGGGGTCCGGAACGTCGAAGGCGTCCGCACCCGCGTCGACGGTGCGGACCTGCCCGCTCTCCACGATCCGCACGTCCACGCCGTACTCGAAGAGGAAGCCCGGCGCGAAGAACTCCGCCGAGAAGCGCGTCGGCGCCCGCCCCCAGACTGCACGTTCCTTGCGGTAGCGAATGCGGCGATAGGCGTCGTAATCGAGCGTGGCGAGCACTGCCGGAACCGGGGGCGGATCCACGAACGGCCTGCCGGCGAGCGCCCGAGCCGTGTCGATGACGCGCTCGCCGGCGAAACGCGGCGCATCCGGCGTGCGGCCGCCCTGCGCCTCCGCGGCCACGGCCCCGAGGGGAATCGCGCCGGCGAAGGCTGCGCCGAGCGATCGGAGCAGGCGTCGACGCTGACGCGCGAATGCTGACGGACGATCCATGCAGCCTCGGTCGGGCCTGGACGGGAAAGGGCATTTCACGATCGTGGCGCAGGCTACGGACGACCGACCTGCGGTCCTGCTGCGCCGACCGGAGGTCGGGAGTCTAGCGGCAGCTGCGCGGCACCCGGCGGGCGGAGCACGAAAAACGTGACGCCGCGCACACGCGGGATTGTGCCCGAGACGGCGCGATTCCGCGCGGCGCGTTGGTCGAATCGGTGCCGACAGCTCCGGCCCGGCGACGAGTCTGCCCTGGTCCTGCCAGCTCGATCGTTCAATCGTCGCGTGAAGTGCGCACCCATTCCCGCTGTGGACGTACGACGCTGAGCAGCCACATAGGCAACTTCCAGACCATGTAGGCGGGGACCGCCAGCAAGGCACGCAATGGAATCTCGGTCCTGGCCGCGACCCACCAACCACAGACCGTCGACGCCAGCATCGTGACGAAGCTTCCGAGCGCGATGATCGTCGGCAGCCAGCTGTCCGTCGAGATGCCGCAGGCGATGCCGAGAGCAAGGCTCACGAGCAGCGACACGACGAGCAGGGAAAGCGGCGGTACGGCAAGGTCGACAGCAAGCGCCAGCATTTGCAGGTTGCGGCGCCTGAGGCCCTCGAACAGCACCTGCGGGACCTTCGACACGATCGTCGTCAGGTGGCCTTGCTCCCAACGCTGCCTCTGAGCTACCGCGGCCTCGGTCGGTGCCAGCTTGCCGAGCACCCTTGCGGCGTCGACGAACATCGCGCCGGCGCCATGGCCTGCCAGGTCGAGGCCGATCTGCATGTCCTCGACGATGTTCCCGCTGGCCAACGGCAGCTGGCGAGCGATCCTCCACGGCAGCGCGACGCCCGAACCCGTCACCTGGCAGGGAAGGCCGAGCCGGCGCATGCCTCTGGCCCGGGCGACGTTGCGAATCCGGACCGCCAGCGCCGACACCTGGTCGCGCGCGCTCGGCTCCTCCGGCATCTCCATCACGTAGTGAGCCTGCGCGGCACCGCCGGTCGCCGCGACATGCTCGGAGAGCAGGTCCACTGTCCCCGCTTCGACGTGGCAGTCGGCGTCGACGATGACGATCGAGTCACCATCGAAGCCCTCCTGCTCCAGCTGCCGAACACCGGCATCCAGTGCGTAGCCCTTGCCACGCCGTAAGGCATCGCTTCGCTCGAGAACGTCGGCCCCGGCAGCGCGAGCGACGTCGGCGGTTCCATCCGTGCAGTTGTCCGCGACCACGAGCAGACGGTCTCGGGGGCCGAGCTGCGGGACGATGGCTGCGAGCGTTCCCGGTAGCGCGCGCTCTTCGTCGTGTGCGGGAACGATCACTGCGACGCCCGGCCGGTCCGTCACTCTTCGCAGGCGCGGCGGCGGCAGCATCGCCAGCAGGCACTGGACCGCCAGCACGGCTACGGGAACGGCCGTGGCGACGGAAGCCGCCACCGCGAGTATCACTAGCAGGCTGGGCACGCGGGGCGTCTCCGATTCCTGGCGAGCGCCCGAGTCGCGAGCGCGTACGGCCGGTCAACGTCCGGCATCACCTCCACCCTGCGCGGCAAGCCCGACGACGAGGCCGAGTCTAGCGTGGCGGCGGCATCCTTGCCGTGCAGCGACGACCGTCGAGCGCGACGCGCAGCTCTGCGTTCGCGCGTCCTGCCGGGAAGTGCTCGCGCCGGGTCCCTGCGCCTGCAGGCCTGTCTTCACCGAGCTCTACGCGCTTTCCTGAACCTCCGCTGCCCCTGGCGGCGAACGGTCACGACGCGCCGACCTGGCACCGGAGTCGGACGGAGCGGCAGCGATGCCCGCATCCTGAGCGGTCTCAGTTCGCGGTGGCGTGGGCGATCGCCGACTCGCCCCAGCCGACGAGGTCGTCGTTCACGAACACGAGGGGCGTGGTCTCGTCGCGCGAGGTCTCGCCGTCGCCGTGGCGGCGATGGGTGCGATAGAAGAGCACCACGAACTCCCGGCCTTCACGCAGGAAGGACTCGGAGAAGTCCGGCGTCCCGAGGCGATCGATCACCGTGTCGCGGCGCAGGCCCAGCTCCAGGTCCGCGATCGCCTCGCGGTTCTCGCGCTGGCGTTTCGACCAGCCATCGTCCCAGTCGTCGTCGTCGCCGTTGCCGATGGCGACCACGCAACCGGACAGGAGCACGGCGAGTGGCAGGACGGTGAGCCATCTGAAGCGTCGGGGCATGGAGCGATTCTCCGGAGATCTGGGAGCGGGCAGTTTCCTGCAGCCGCGATCGCGGCAGAAGCGCATCCGTCGCAGGGCACGCTCGCTCCATCGAATCCGCGCCCAGCGGATTCGGCCCGACCTTAGACCATGCCCCGCCCCGAGGTGCAGGGCCGGCTCGCTTCGGCCAGCGGCGCGGGGCCTGCGCGCGCCCGCCGCGCGCGGTCGACCGCGGGGCGTGGATCGATGCCGGGCGTCGCTCAGAGCCCGGGCCGCTGCGGATCGAGGCGTCGCGGGCGCGCTTCGACCATCGCGCCCGATTCGGCGGCGAACCACGCCGCACCGTCCTGCACCGTCACGGACAGGCGCATGCTGCGTTCCGCGAGCGCTGCCAGCGCCGCGCAGGACGCGTCGTCGAGCGCGAGCACCTCGAGACCCTCGCCGAGGGCACGGAATGCAGCCGCATGCTTCGACCACCAGGGTCCGATGCGCGTCTCGCCGTAGGCGAACACGCGCACGGATTCGGCGCGGCCGAGCGCCTGCTTCAGGCGCTTCGGATCGGGCAGGCCGACATCGATCCAGCGCTCGATGCGCCCGTCGAGACTCTTGCGCCAGAGCGCCGGCTCGTCGTCCGTCGACAGCCCGCCGCCGAATTCCAGGCGCTCGCCCGCCTCGAGCGCGAAGGCCAGCAGGCGCACCATCATGCGCTCGTCTGTCTCCGACGGATGGCGCGCGAGCGTCAGCGGGAAGGTGCCGTACACCTCCCGATCGAGATCCGAGAGCGTCAGTTCGACGCGGAACACGGTCGCCTTCAGGGCCATGGCAGGGGCTCCGACGAGGGAGCGCGAGTCTAACCCCGTCCGGTGCTAGGCTGCCGCAGCGCGTCCGCAGAGGCGCATCGACGGAAGGAATGGGGGAGCAACCGCATGGCCATCGATTTCGAGATCCCGGAAGAAGCGCAGCTCGTCCGCGAGCGCGTCCGCAAGTGGGTGCACGACGAGTGCATCCCCGCGGAGCAGCGCCTGCTGGACGGCGAGGACTACAAGACCGTGCTCGGGGAGCTGCGCGCGAAGGCCCGCGATCAGGGGCTCTGGTGCCCCTTCGTGCCCGAGGAGCACGGCGGCATGGGTCTCGGCCCGCTCGCCAACGCCCTCGTGCAGATGGAGCTCGGCGAGAGCTATCTCGGCGCCCTGTCCATGAACACCCAGGGCCCCGACGACGCCACCATGATGACCCTGCTCGAGCACGGCACGGAGTTCCAGAAGGAGAAATTCCTGAAGCCGCTGCTGAACGGTGAGAAGCGCATCTGCTACTCCATGACCGAGAAGGCGGCCGGCGCCGATGCCACGGGCATGCAGACCCGCGCCGAGAAGCAGGGCAACGACACCTGGGTGCTGAACGGCGAGAAGTGGTTCTCCTCGGCCGCCTCGGTGGCGGACATCGCCCTGGTCATGGCGAAGACCAACCCCGATGCACCGCGCCACAGGCAGTTCTCCACCTTCCTGGTGGAGCTGCCGAATCCGGGCTACCACATCGTCCGCGACATCCCGACCATGGCCATGGAAGGACCGCTCACGCACATCCTCGGCGGCGGCCACTCGGAGGTCGAGATCAAGGACCTGGTCGTCCCGGACGAGAACCTCCTCGGCGGTGAGGGCAACGGCTTCTCCATGGGCCAGCATCGCCTCGCCTACGGCCGCCTGCGCCACGGCATGCACAACGTCGCCATGGCCCAGCGGGCCCTGGACCTGGCCTGCGCGCACGTGACGCAGCGCACGACCTTCGGCAAGCCCCTCGACGAACGCCAGGCCGTGCAGTTCATGCTCGCCGAGTGCGCTTCCGAGCTCTACATCGCCCGCCTCATGCTCATGCACATCGCCTACAAGGCGGAGAACAAGCTCGACATCCGCAACGAGAACGGCATCGCGAAGGTGTTCCTCGCCAACATGGTCCACAAGGTCGTGGACACGGCGATCCAGCTCCACGGCGCCCTCGGCTACTCACGCGATACGCCGCTCGCTGCCTGGTACACGCACATCCGCAGCCAGCGCCTCGTGGACGGCCCGGACGAGGTCCACAAGTGGACCACGGGGCGCAACGTGCTGAAGGCCTTCAAGGCAGACGGCACCACGGCCCGGGCCTGCGGCGGCGATCTGCTGTGAACACGCCTCCGCCGCGCAGCGGCACCGCCGCATCGGCCCGCTTCGCAGCGAGCGCGCAGGGCCGATGAGCGTCTACATCGTCGCGCGCATCGACATCGAGGACCGGGAAGGCTACGGCCGCTACGAGGCGGGCTTCATGGAGATCTTCGCCGCGCACGGCGGCAGGCTCCTGGCTGTCGACGAGACGCCGGAGATCCTCGAAGGCGCATGGCCCGTGACGCGCACCGTACTGATCGAGTTCCCGGACCGGGAGGCGGCGATGGCCTGGTACCGCTCCGAGGACTATCAGCACCTGGCCCGGCATCGCTTCGCCGCCTCGACAGGCGACATCGCGATGCTGAAGTCGCTGACCTGAACGCAAGGGCAGCAGGGCGACCATGCGGCGAGCGACGAGCACCATCCTGCTGTACGCCGTGCTGGCGAGCGGCTGCGCGGCGACGGGGGGCAGTGCCGATCGTGAACGCGCACGGGCCGACCGGCTCTACCAGACGCTCACGGGCATGGGGCTGGTGCGCGGAGAGTCGGTGAGCCGCGTCCCGAACTTCCGGATCAGCGGCTGGAACGACATCGACGACCGGACGCTCGTGCTGTCCGCAGGCGTCCGGGATCGCTACCTCGTCGAACTCCGGGCGCCCTGCCAGGGGCTGTCGTCGAGTTTCGGGATCGGCCTCGCGACCCACACCGGCTCGCTCATGGCGTCCGACTCGATCCTCGTGCGCGGCCCCGGCGGAACGCCGGAGCGCTGCGCCATCAGAGCGATCTGGGCGCTGGATGATCTGCCGGGCTACGATGCGGCCCAGTCCGACGGGCGCTAGTGCCCGGCCGCATCAGCCCGCGGCCTTGAGCATCCCGTAGAGTTCGTCCTTGAGCGCCACGCGGCGGGCCTTGGCCTCCTCCATCGCGTCGTCGCTCGCCGGCTCGATGTTCTCGTCCATGCGATACACCATCCTGTCGAGTTCGTGGTACTCCTCGAAGAGGCTGCGGAAATGCTCGTCGTGCGTCTTGAGCTCGTGAATCCGTTCGCGCAGCTCCGGGAACTCGTTGAAGAGGGAATGGTGCTCGGTCGTCATGGGCGATCTCCTGCGTGAGGCGCCCAGTCTCCTCCGGCGGCGCCCGCCACATCTTGACCTGAGGCAAGGGAGGCGTCTCCGTTCACCCGCGCCGGGCGTGGACCATGTAGTTGACCCCCAGCCAGCCCGTCAGGGCCATCTGCCGGGAGAGCGGGTTCACGCGTACGCCCGTACGGTCGACCACGCCGAGGCCGCCCCGCTCGAGGTGCGCTGCCAGCTCCCGCGGTTTCACGAAGCGTTCCCACTGATGCGTGCCGACGGGCAGCAGGCGCATGACGTACTCGGCCCCGAGAATGCCGATCACGAGGCCCGCGATGGTGCGATTCAGGGTCGCCACGAACATGTGGCCGTCGTCGGCGACGAGGCTGCAGCAGGCGTCCATGAAGCCCGTGAGATCGGCGACGTGCTCGACGACCTCCATGTTCAGGACCACGTCGAAGCGCTCGCCGGCCTCCGCGAGTGCCTCGGCCGTCGTGTGTCGGTAGTCGATCCGGAGGCCGGACTGCTCGGCGTGGAGCCGCGCGACCTCCACGTTCTTCTCGGTGACGTCCACGCCGGTGACTTCGGCGCCCGCCCTGGCCATGGCTTCCGAAAGAAGGCCGCCGCCGCAGCCGATGTCGAGCACGCGCTTGCCCGCGACGGGCGTGATGCGCTCGAGGATCCAGTCCTTGCGCAGGCGGTTGAGCGTGTGGATCGGCCACATGGCGCCGGAGTCGTCCCACCAGCGTTCGGCGAGACGCGTGTAGTACTCGACCTCCTTCGGATCGACGCTCGAGGCGGAAGCGGCTTCGGTGCTCATGCGGCACTCCTTCGCGCGGGGGCGGGCTGACAGCTGGGGCAGACATAGAGGCGGCGCCCGTCCACGGTCTCGCGGCGGATGGGCGTGGCGCAGGCCGGGCAGGGCTCCTCCTCGCGCTCGAAGATCCAGTGCCGACTGGCGCGGCGGGGAAGACCCTGACGCCTGCGGGCACGGACGAAGTCCCGTGTCGCGGTCTCGCCCTTCGTCACGTAGGCACGCTGCGCGAGGCGGCGGATCTGCCGCGAGAGCTCTCCGAGCTGCTCCTCGCGGAGATCCGCGGGACGCAGCGCATGGTGGAGCCGCGCTGCGAACAGGATCTCCGTGCGCAGGTAGTTGCCGAGGCCCGCGAGGAAGGTCTGATCCATGAGCAGGCGCCCGAGCGGGCGTCGTGCGAACGGCTTCGAGCACATGCGCCGGCGCAGGAAGGCGGGCGTGGTGGCGGCGTCGAAGACGTCCGGACCGAGCTTCGCGAGGAACGGATGCGCCTGCCACGCCCCTGGTTCGAGCAGGTCGATCTCCGAGGCGCTGTAGAGCAGCGCCCGGTGCGTCGCCGTTTCCAGCGCGAGGCGCAGATCGCGGTTCGTGGCGGGCTCCGCGCCGGCACGCACCACGTACCAGCGGCCGTAGAGCTGGTTGTGGCTGTAGATCGCCCGGCCGTCGTCGAAGGACGTGAGCAGGGCCTTGCCCCAGGAGCGCACGGCGACGATGCGCCGCGGTAGCAGCTCCTCGGCCCGGGCCTGCAGCCGCGGGAAACGGAACCAGACGCGTTCGAGGCGCGCATCGACCAGGACGCGGGCGAGGCGGTCGGCCTCACGGCGGATCTCGGGACCTTCTGGCACGATCAGGACCTCGTGCCGGGCAGGTCGTGGGGGGTGCGACGGAACATCCGCGTCTCTCCGTGTCGGGGCCCCCTCCCACCGGCCGCGCCATGATGGCGTCTCGCACGCGGGATGCAAGCGCCGAGCGGCCATCTGCGGACGGGCACGGAGACGACGCGGCGGACCGGGGTATGATCGCGCGCCATGAACGCCGTACTCGCCGAGATCCTGCGCCTGCTCGACGTCGAGCGCCTCGAGAAGAACCTCTATCGGGGTCCGAACGATCCGAACTCACCACACGTGTTCGGTGGGCAGGTACTCGCCCAGGCCATCGCCGCCGCCTACCGCACGGTGGAATCGGGGCGCACGCTGCACTCGCTCCACGCCTACTTCCTGCGCGCCGGCGACTGGAACCACCCGGTGCTCTACGACGTGGATCCGATCCGCGACGGACGCAGCTTCACCACCCGCCGCATCATGGCGATCCAGCACGGTCGGCCGATCCTCAACATGTCGTCGTCCTGGCAACAGGCGGAGCAGGGGCTGGAGCACGAGATCGCCATGCCCGACGTCCCCGCCCCGGAAGACCTGCGCCCGGACCGGGAACGCTACGCCAGGCTCGCGGAGAAGCACCCACGCGTGCGGCGCTTCGCCTTCCGCTTCGACGCCATCGACTCGCGCCAGTGCGAGGGCATCCTCATGACCGACCCACGGAGCCACGAGCCGGTGAAGCACACCTGGATGCGCACGGCCGACCGGCTGCCGGACGACCCCTCGGTGCACCTGTGCATGCTCGCCTACATGTCCGACATGGACTTCATGAGTGTCTCGTTGCTGCCCCACGGGCGCTCGCCCGCGGGTGGCGGCGACATCCAGGGCGCGAGCCTCGACCATGCGCTCTGGTTCCACCGCCCCTTCCGCGCCGACGAATGGCTGCTGTTCGCGAAGGAGTCGCCGTCGGCCGCAGGTGCGCGCGGCTACGTCCGCGGCACCTTCTACGATCGCGACGGGCACGTCGTCGCCTCGGCCATGCAGGAGTGCCTGATCCGACCGCGGCCGGCCCGAGCCGATTCGAGCGCTACTCCTTCCTGACGATGCGCAAGGGCGCCGTGTCGGTCGCCGTCAGCACCCGGGAGAGTTCGGCGAGCAGATCCTCGCGGCTGAAGGGCTTCCCGAGCACGCCCGCGGCGCCCTCGCCACGCAACTGCTGCATGCGCGCCGTGCGGTCGTAGCCCGACATGAGGATCACGGGCAGGTCCGGGCGCCGCGCCGCGACGGCCCGGTAGACGTCCTCGCCCGAGAGTTCCGGCAGACCGACGTCCAGCAGCACCAGGTCCCATTCCGCGACTCGCTCCTCGAAACGCATGATCGCCTCGCGGCCGTCCGCGGCAACGCGCACGCTGCAGCCGAGCGACTGGAGCGAGCGAGCGAGCGTGTCGCGCATGCTCATCTCGTCGTCCACCACGAGTACGGACCGCCCTCCGAGATCGATCGCCGCGACCTTCGAACGCTGCGCGTCCGGGATGCTCGAGGCGGGCCAGGCCGGCAACCAGATGGAGAAGGTGGTCCCGACGCCGACCGCACTCTCCACCGTGACCGCGCCACCGTTGCCCTTGGCGGCGCCGTAGACGGAAGGCAGCCCGAGCCCCGTACCACGCCCCTCCTCCTTGGTCGTGAAGAAGGGCACGAAGATGTGCTCGAGGTTCTCCTCCGGGATACCGCAACCGTCGTCGATCACGCGCAGCACCACGAAGTCGCCGGCCGCGAGCTGCGGGTCGACCTGTCGCGCCGCGACTTCGTCGAGTGCCACGCGTTCCGATGACACCGTGATCGTGCCGCCCTCGCCGAGCGCGTCGCGGGCGTTCACGCAGAGATTCAGGAGCGCGTTGGAGATCTGGCTCTCGTCGCCATGGACCGCGAGGCGCGGTGCCTCGAGGCGAGGTTCCACGCGCACGCCCGGGCCGAGGGTCTGGCCGAGCAGGTCGAGCGTGTCCAGGACCACCGCATGGATGTCGAAGTAGCGGCGGCGCCGGGCGCCCTGGCGCGAGAAGGTGAGCAGCTTGGCCACGAGCTCCGCCGCACGACGCGTGGTATCCAGGATGCGCGAGGCATAGTGCTCGACCTGCTCGCGCTGGCCCGCCTGCACCTCGATGAGTTCGGCGTAGCCCTGCACCCCCGCGAGCATGTTGTTGAAGTCGTGGGCGATGCCCCCGGCGAGGCGGCCGATGCCCTCGAGGCGCTGCGCCTGCTCGAGCTGCTGCTCCAGTTCTCGACGGCGCGTCTCCGCTTCGCGGATCGCCGTCAGATCCCGGATGGTCAGCAGCAGGGCCGCCGAATCCTCGACGCGCAGGCGCCGCGCCGACAGCAGCACCGACAGGGCGTTGCCGTCGCGCTCGAGCATGTGTGTCTCGAAGGCTTCGACCTCGTCCTTCGCGCGCACGAGCGCGGAAAAGCGCTCTAGATCATCGGGGCTCTCCCAGAACTGCTCGAAGTGCGCCCAGCGCGCATGGAGTTCCTCGCGCGTCCAGCCGAGCATCCGCTCGACGGTCTCGTTCGTGTCGAGCAGCGCGTTGTCGCGCAGGCGCACGAGCAGGAGAGCATCCGGACTCTGCTGGAACACGGTGGCGAACTTGGTCTCACTCACGCGCAGGGCCTGCTCCATGGCTTCCTGCTGCGTGACGTCGAGCCCGAGGGACGCGACGCGACGAACCTCCCCGTCGGCTTCGGGTAGCGGGGTGTGGTACCACTGCAGCAGCACGCGACGCCCGTCGCGGGTCAGCTGCTCACTGCGCTCGTAGCCGCCGCGGCTCGCGGTGGGATCGCCGAACGGTGCGACGCGCGATGCGCGCTGCTCCGGAGGCACCAGGGTCCACGCGTCCATCCCGAGCGCCTCCGCGCGCGGGCGTCCGAAGATCCGTTCGGCCGCGGCATTCCACTCTCTGACGCGTTGCGCATCGTCGAGGACGACGGCGGCCAGCGGCGTGCGTTCGAGATGCGAGCGCAGCTGCTGCTCGCTCGTGCGCGCCTCGGCCTCGGCACGACGGATCGCGGAGACGTCGGCGAAGACCGCCGAGATGGTCACGGCATCGCCGACACGCTCCGCGTAGGCGGTGACGACGACGTGGATCGATGCGCCACGCAAGGGCGCCAGCTCGGTCTCGAAGCTGCGCCGGTCGCCCTCGTCGAGGAAGGCGAGCATCGCCTCGGCCGCGCGCCGCCGCTCCGTCGGAAACCATTCGGGCAGGCGCGTACCGAGCACTTCCCCCGTGCGCCCGGCCCGGACCATGCGCAGCCAGGGGCCGTTCGCGTCGCGGATGCGCAGGCGGGAATCCATGCGCACGAAGCCCGTGTCGGATCCGTCGAGGATGCCCGCGACGCGCTCGTTGTTGCGTTCGAGGGCATCACGCGACGCCCGCACGTAGACGACGAGAGCTGCGAGGAGTCCGACCTCGACGACGGAGACGATCCGCTCCGGAGACCAGGCAAGGGCCTCGAAAGAGACGGCAGAACCGATGGCGGCGAGGATCGTGAGCGTGCACAGGCCGAGCACGCCGGTGACCGGCAGGCGCACGGCGAGCAGGACCGGGAGCGTGTAGAGGGCGAGGATCCAGGGTGTATCGCGGAAGTAGCGCAGATCGCTGTACATGGCGAGCGCGAGCGCCGCGAGGACGAGCGCGGTGGAGAGCCTCCAGCTGCCGCGTGGTCCCGTCATGGTCCCTCTCCCGGCGACAGAGGCGGAGCCCTCCAGCTCCGCCTCGCAGCTTGCCGCGCGCTACGCGGCCCGCAGTTGCACGTCAGAGCGCCTCGAGCACGGCCTCCGCCTTCGACACCTCGAACGCGCCCGGCGCTTCGACGGCCAGTTTGGTGACCACGCCGTCCTCGGCGATGAGCGCGAAGCGCTGCGCACGAATGCCCAGCCCGAAGGCGGAGCCGTCCATCTCGAGCCCCATGGCCTTCGTCAGGGACGCGTCCCAGTCGGCGACCATGAGCAGATCCTCGGCGTTCTTCTCCTTGCCCCAGCTGTCCATGACGAAGGCATCGTTGACGGACAGGCACACGATCGAATCGACGCCCTTCGCCTTGATCTTGTCGGCAAGAGCGACGAAGCCGGGCAGATGGGCCATGGAGCAGGTCGGCGTGTAGGCGCCGGGCACGGCGAACAGCACCACCTTCTTGCCCGCGAAGAGCTCCGCGGTGGTGACGTCCCGGGGCCCCTTCTCGCCCATGATCTTCAGGTTCGCATCGGGGATGCGGTCGCCTTCGCTGATGGCCATGCGCTACTCCTTGCTTCTTTCGCGGGTCCCGCGCGGGGGACGGACAGGGAGAGGTTAGCCCGCCCCCGAGAGCCCCGCTAGCAGCGTCCGTCAGCGCCAGGCGAAGCGCGGCTGCTCGTAGTGGGCGACGCGCGTCGCGCGCCCGAGCAGCGCCACCTCCCGGAACTGGAACAGCATGGCCGCCGTAGGTGCGGCGATGGCGCCGCTGCCGACCGGCATGCGCAGCACCGGTGACTCGCTGCCGTCCTCGTGCTCGAGCCGTGGCGCGTCCGGACGCAGGAACTCGTCGAGCGGAATGCGGTGGATGCTGGCGACCTCCGCGGGGTTGGGCGCGAGACGCACGTCCGGCCCACCCCAGCAGACCACCGGCGTGATGTGAAAGCCCGACCGCGTGACGAAATCGTCGAGACGCCCGAGCACGGACGCGTCGGGCAGGCGCAGACCCACCTCCTCGTGCAGCTCACGCAGCGCCGTCTCCTCGGGCGACTCGCCGGGATCGACGCGTCCACCTGGCAGCGCCCACTGGCCCGCGTGGCGGCGTAGCGTGGCTGCCCGGCGCGTGAGCACGAGAGCGGCGCGGCGCTGCCAGCGCGCGTGCGTCGGCAGACCGTCGAGCCCGGCGCCGTGCCCTTCCTCGACCACCGTCAGCGCGACGGCCGCACGACCCTCCTCGGCGCCCTGCCGGCCGTCCTCGAGCACCTCGAAAGCCTCCATGTGCGCCGCGAGCAGCGCGCGGAGCGCCTCGTTGCAGAGCAGTTCCCGTTCCTGTCTCATCCGCCGCTCGCTGGTTCCGTGCACTAGAGAGGACGCCGCCCCTGGACGCCGATCGTCAGGCCTGGCTCTACGCCGCCGCCACCGTGGCGCTCTGGTCCACGGTCGCCACGGCTTTCGAACTCGCCCTCCGGTCCCTGACGCCGGCGCAACTCCTGGCCGGCGCGAACCTCGTCGCCGTGCTGGCCCTGGCGCTGATCTGCCTCGTGCGCGGCGAACTCGGGGAGGCGCTTCGCGTCGGCCGCAGCGGCCATGCACGCGCCCTCGGCATGGGCCTGCTCAATCCGCTCGCCTACTACCTGGTGCTCTTCGCTGCCTATGACCGCCTGCCCGGGCAGGTGGCTCAGCCCCTGAACTATACCTGGGCCATCACGCTCTCCCTGCTCGAGGTCCCGCTCCTCGGTCAGCGCCTCGTGCGCGGCGAACTGGCTGCCATGCTGGTCGCCTGGTCCGGCGTGCTCGTGATCGCCACGGACGGCGACCCGCGGAGCTTCGCCGTCCGGGACGGCCCCGGTGTCGCCCTCGCGCTCGGCAGTACGCTGATCTGGGCCCTCTACTGGATCGCCGCCGCACGTGATCCGCGCCGGCCGGTCGGCGCCCTGTTCCTGAACTTCAGCTACGCCCTGCCGCTGACCCTGCTCGCCGGGGCCCTCGCAGGTCCACCGCGCCTCGACGCGGTCGGTGTCGGCGCCGTGGTCTGGGTGGGCCTCGCGGAGATGGCCGTGAGTTTCGTGCTCTGGCTGCTGGCCCTGCAGAAGGCGCGCAGCGCCGCCGCCATCTCCAGCCTTATCTTCGTCTCGCCGTTCCTGTCGCTCGTGCTGCTGGCCACCGTCGCCGGGGAGACGATCCGTCCGTCGACGCCCGCAGGGCTGGTACTCATCGTCGTTGGCATGATCGCCCAGCAGCGGCTGCGAGCCCGCGAGGCGACTCCGTGAGCGGCCCGCTCCTCGGCGCCGCTGCGCTCCGGCGGCGCCTGACGGCCGTCAACGCCAGGCTGGTCGAGGCAGCGGAGCTGCTCGAGGCGAACCCCTTCCGGGAAGCGGCGCCCGCCTGGCTCGATGCCTCGCCGCGACTCGCCAGCGAGCTGCTCAGGCTCGACGACGCGACGCTCGACACCCTCGAACTCGATGCGGCCGCCCTGACGGAACGGCTCGGCCGCCTGGATGGCCGCTACGCGACCCTGCCGGCACTGACGTCGATCGGCCGCTGGCCGGATCGTCCCCCCGCCGTTCCGCCTGCCGAACCAGCGCACGTACCCGGGCGCAAGTGGGCGCAGATCCGCGCTTTCCTCGGCGCCCTCGCGCCGGACGCAGACCCCGCCGTGGACTGGTGCGCCGGCAAGGGTCATCTCGGGCGCCAGCTGCACCTGCGTGCCGGAGCGCCCGTGCGCTGCATAGAGGTCGACGCGGCCCTCTGCGCCGGCGGCGAGGCGCTGGCGCGCACCCTGCCGGTCGTCTTCGAGCGCCGCGACGTGATCGCTGATCCTCCGGAACTCCACCCCGAGGAGCGCGTGGTGGCACTGCACGCCTGTGGCCATCTTCACGACCTGCTCATCGACCGCAGCGCCCGCGCTGGCGTCCGTGGCCTCGCCTTCGCGCCCTGCTGCTATCACCTCGGCAGCGACCGCGGGGCGCCCTGGCTGCCTGCAGCGCAGAGCGGCCCGCGGACGGGCCTGCCAGACGAACTCGTACGCTTCGCGGTCCGCGAGACCGTCACCGCGCCGCGGTACGTCCGCAGACGCAGGCGCCTGGAACGCAGCTATCGCCTCGCTTTCGAGGCGCTGCGCCGTGAACTCGATGCACGGCGGCCCGACTACCGGGCCATCCCCTCGGTACCGGGCAGGCTCCTGTCCGCAGGCTTTCCCGCGTTCTGCGCTCACGCGGCGGCGCACCTCGGCCTCGAGTTGCCGGCCGAGCTCGATGCGGAGCACTGGCTGGCCCTGGGTACGCAGGCGGATGCGCGCGCACGACGGCTGGAGCTGGCTCGCGCACCCTTCCGCCGCCTGCTGGAACTTCGCATGGTCCTGGACCGGGCCCTCGCGCTCGCCGAAGCAGGCTACGCGGTGGGCGTGGGTGAGTTCTGCGAGCGCGCGCTGACGCCGCGCAATCTGCTGATCATCGCGGAGCGACTGACCTGAACCGTCGACGGAGCCGCAAGCGTCCGCGGAGGGCGCGCGAATCGGTCAGCTCCTCCTCAACCGTCCGCTTCGGCGAGGCGCTCCGCGACCAGTTCGATCCAGTGTGTGACCGGCACCTCCGTGCCGCCGCCGATGTGCAGCTGGCAGCCGACGTTGGCCGTGACGATACGCTCCGGGCCCTTCGCCGTGAGCGCCGCGACCTTGCGATCGCGCAGCTCCGTCGCGAGCTCCGCCTGCAGGATCGAGTAGGTGCCCGCGCTCCCGCAGCACAGATGGGCCTCGGCGACGGGCACGCGCTGGAAACCCAGCGCGTCGAGGATCCTCTCGACGGCGCCGACCACGCGCTGGCCGTGCTGAAGCGTACAGGGCGAATGCCAGGCGATCCGGCGACGCGAGGCCTGCTCGGGGACGTGCGCGGCAAGGTCCTCTTCGAGAAGGAACTCGGACAGATCGCGTGTCGCGGCGGCGACGCGCGCGGCGCGCGCGGCGTAGGCTTCATCGTCCTTCAGCAGTTCGGCGTAGTCCTTCAGCTCCACGCCGCAGCCACTGGCCGTGGAGAGGATCGCTTCGGCCCCAGCCTCGAGTTCCGGGATCAGCGCGTCGACGTTGCGCTGCGCCATCGCCCGGGCGGACTCCGTACGCGAGAGGTGACGTGGCAGCGCGCCGCAGCATCCCGCACCAGCGGCCTCGCGCGCACGAATGCCGAGGCGCGCGAGCACGTGGCTCGCTGCGGCGTTCGTCTCGGGCGTCGTCAGGGACTGCACGCAGCCCCGGAACAGCAGCACGCGCCGGGGGCGCTCCGCGCCGGGCATGGCCGTCCTGCGCCAGCGCGTCGCCGGCCGCGGCGGCACCTTCGCCGCGAGCGCCTCGGGCAGCAGGGGACGGAGCCACTGGCCGAGGCGCAGCGGGACCGCGAGACGCAGCGGATGCGGCACGAAGGTGAGCAGGAGCGCACGCAGGAGTCGCTCGCGTCGCGATCTCGGGACCGTCGCCTCCACGCGCTCGCGGCCGATCTCCAGCAAGCGGCCGTAGCGCACGCCCGACGGGCAGGTGGTCTCGCAGGCGCGGCAGGTCAGGCAGCGGTCGAGATGCGTCTGCGTGTCCGCACCGGCTTCGCCTCGTTCGAGCATCTCCTTGATCAGCGAGATGCGCCCACGAGGCCCGTCGCGCTCGTCACCCAGGACCTGATAGGTCGGGCAGGTCGCCGTACAGAAGCCGCAGTGCACGCAGCTGCGCAGGATCGCATCGGCCTCGCGGCCCGCCTCCGTCGCGAGGAGCGCCTCGGGCAGCTCGGTACGCACGGTCAGCCCTCCTCCAGGTCCATGACGCCCGGATTGAGCACGCCCGCCGGGTCGAGGGCGGCGCGGACACGGGCCTCCAGCGCGGCGACGCCGGGCGCGGGCGCTGTTCCGAGCAGGGACGGGCGCAACCGCCTGGCGTGCCCGCCGAGGCCCCGCGCGGCCGCGAACACGCGCCCCGGCTCCGTGTCCGTCACACACCAGCGCTGTGCCCCGCCCCAGTCGATGACCCAGTTCGCCGGAAAGTCCGCGTGCGGCGCATCGAAGGGCACGGACAGACGCCAGAGCGAGCCCTCCGTCGCCGCCAGCTCGTCGAGTTCGAGATCCCGCAAGCGCTCGAAGAAGCGGTCCTCCGACGCTTCGGTCCCGCCCACCTCGCGCGCCGCCGCCGAGACCCCCTCGGCGGCTCCGGCCAGTCGAACGCGCAGTTCGCCGTCGGCCCATGCGAGCCCCGTGACGGGCCAGGGTCGGCGGCCGAAGGCGAGCATGCGATCGAGCGCTGCGCTCAGGCCGAGTTCGAGCACCTGGGTGCGCGTCACCTCGGGCGCAGCACGGACGCGCAGGCTGACGTCGAGGATCACGCCGAGGGTTCCGAAGGCCCCGGCCTGGAGCCGCGACAGGTCGTAGCCCGCCACGTTCTTCATCACCTCGCCGCCGAAGCGACACACCTCGCCGCGACCGTCGACGATGCGGACGCCGAGCACCGCGTCCCGGACTGCGCCGTACCAGGGCCGGGCAGGGCCCGAGAGGCCGGACGCCACGGCACCACCGAGCGTCGCTTCCGCTCCGAAGCGGGGCGGATCGAAGGGCAGGACCTGCCCGTGCTCCGCGAGCGCGGCTTCCAGCTCGGCGAGAGGAGTGCCGGCACGCGCCGTCACGACGAGTTCGGAGGGCTCGTGGGAGAGGATGCCGGCGTGCCGCTTCATGTCGATCTCCAGGGCCGCCGCCCGCGCGGGCAGGTGCCAGACCGAATGCGTGCCGCCGCCGACGATGGTCAGGCCCCGACGGAGCTGGACGGCCTCGCGCACCCGCGCGACCACGGCACCCGTGGCGTCGAAGGCCGCATCCATCAGAAGCGCTCGAGTTCCGGATGCGGGAGCTTGCCGCCGTGCACGTGCATGCCTCCGAGCTCGCTGCAGCGCGCGAGCGTCGGTATGGCCTTCCCGGGATTGAGGATGCCGGCGGGATCGAAGGCGGCCTTCAGATCGTGGAAGCGCTGCAGCTCCGCGCTGCCGAACTGCACGCACATCTGATCGATCTTCTCGACGCCGACCCCGTGCTCCCCGGTGATCGTTCCGCCGACACGCACGCACAACTCCAGGATCGCCGCGCCGAGCCGTTCCGCCCGTTCGAGCTGGTCCCCCTCGTTGGCATCGTAGAGGATCAGCGGATGGAGGTTGCCGTCACCGGCGTGGAACACGTTGGCGACGGCGAGGCCGTGGGCCTCGCCCAGGCGCGCGATCTCGGTCAGGACCGTCGCGAGCTCGCGCCGCGGGATCGTGCCGTCCATGCAGTAGTAGTCGGGGGCGATGCGGCCCACGGCGGGGAAGGCGGCCTTGCGGCCGGCCCAGAGCCGAACACGTTCAGCCTCGCTCTGCGACGTCGTGAGCGTCACCGCACCGGCGCCCCGCAGCATCGTGCAGACCCGCTCGAGCTGCGCGTCGACCTCCTCCGGCGTACCGTCGAATTCGCAGAGCAGCACGGCTGCGCAGTCCGGATAACCTGCCTGCGAGAAGGCCTCGGCGGCAGTGAGCGCGAGCCGGTCCATCAGCTCCATGCCCGCGGGCAGCATGCCCGCGGCGATCACTTCGGCCACGGCGCGACCCGCTGCGGCGACATCGTCGAAGGCGGCCATGACGACCCGTGCCGTCTCGGGCACGGGCAGCAGACGGACCGTGACCTCGACCACGATGCCGAGGAGCCCCTCGGAGCCGTTCACGACGGCGAGCAGATCGAGACCCGGTGCGTCGAGCGCCGCGCCACCGAGTTCGAGCAGTTCGCCGTCAGCCGTGACGAGCTTGAGGCCGAGTACGTTGTGTACGGTCAGGCCGTACTT
Source organism: Pseudomonadales bacterium (assembly GCA_036351675.1). Lineage (GTDB taxonomy): Bacteria > Pseudomonadota > Gammaproteobacteria > Pseudomonadales > Azotimanducaceae > JAZBPO01. Next base: position 13,025 of record JAZBPO010000322.1, on the reverse strand, counting down.
GAGGCAGTGCACGCCGCCGGAGTTCTCGGCCACGTTGCCACCGATGGAACAGGCGATCTGAGAGGAAGGGTCGGGCGCGTAATGAAGCCCGTGGGGCGCCGCCTGCTCCGAGATCACGATGTTGCGCACGCCCGGTTCGACGCGTGCCGTGCGCCGGGCGGCATTGATCTCCAGCACCCGTTGCATGCGCGCCAGGACCAGCAGCACGCCCGCCTCGTGCGGCAGCGCACCGCCGGAGAGTCCCGTACCGGCCCCACGCGCGACGATGGGCACGCCTTCCTCCGCGCACAGACGCACCACGGCGACGACCTCGTCGATACTCGCCGGAAGCGCCACGACGAGGGGCTGGCGCCCGTAGGCCGTCAGACCGTCCGATTCGTAGACGCGCAGCGCTTCCTCGCGATCCACGACCGCGTCCGCTGGCAGCAGGGCCCGCAAGCGGGCGGCGAGGGTTTCTCTGTCCATCGGCAGATGGTAGCGCGACCGGGCCCTCGTCGGACCATCCGCCTCGACGCCGGCGCCTGCGCCATTGCTGACAGAGGCAGGCGTCCATCAGAATGGACACCCATGCCGGCGCTGCGCGGACCGCGCTGAGGAGACGCCGTGAACACAGGTCGACCGGACCTGGACGACCCGACCCGGGGCGGCCTCGAGTCGATACGCACGAACCTGCTCCACGACGGAGTGGCGCTCGTTCCGGGACTGATCCCCGCGAGCATGTGCGCGGACGCGCGCGCGGCCATGGACGCCTGGCGCAGCGGGCTCGGCGCCGGCGTCCGCCCATCCCCGGAGGATGGCGGGCACGTACCGCTGAACCAGCACCCCGCCTTCTGGGCCGTGCGCCAGCATCCGCCACTCTACGAACTCTTCCGCGACCTCCTCGGCACGCCGTTCCTCTGGGTGACGGTCGATGAGGGCCTTCACGATCCGGCCGGTGGGCGCTGTGGCGAGCATCTGGACTGCCGCCTCGGCTGGCAAATCGACCCGCGCATCGAGGGTCGGCACCTTCGCGGCATGATCCTGCTGTCGGACGCACGCACGGACCCCGGGGCGTTCCGCTGCGTTCCGCACATCTTCCGCAATCCGGGGCCCTGGTGGTCCATCCACGGTGTCGAGCCGATCGAGGCGGCGCGTATCCGCGACGACGAAGTGCTGAGCGTGATGGGCGACGTCGGCAGCCTGGTGCTCTGGGACGCGCGCCTGCCCACCGGTCGAGGCGAGAACGCGACGCACGAAGACCGCTACGGCATGCACGTCACCATGGACCGGGAAGGGGACGAGGCGCGGCGCTGCGAGCGCGTGAGGAACTTCGAACAGGGGTTGCCGCCTGCCTGGGATCGCGCACTCCCGGGGCAGCCGCCGCCGGGGAGCTTCGCGCGTCCGGAACTCACGGAACTCGGCGAGTGCCTCCTCGGGCTGGAGGCCTGGTAGCAGCGAGCGCGTCCTCCTGCGTCAGGGGCGCGCCGCGATGCGCGCCCTGAGCCGTTCCGGATGGCGCAGCGTCTGCTCCATGCCGGTCCCGTCCTCGGGCTCGGCGACGATGTAGCCCTGGATGGACTCCACGCCCAGGGCACGAAGTTCCTCGAGCGTCGCGGACGATTCCACGCCCTCCACCACCGCCTCGATGCCGAGACCGTTGGCGAGGGAGACCGCAGCCCGCAGGATCGCGCGCTCGTCGTCGTTCGAGCGCGAGCGTTCGGCGAACTCCTGCGCGACCTTCAGGCGGGCGAAGGCGAAGCTGCGCAGGTAGGCGAAGGAGCTGTAGCCGGTTCCGAAATCGTCTATGGCCACGGACACGCCTAGATTCGCGAGGCGCTCGAGGCTCGTCACCATGGTCTGCTCGTCGGCGATGAAGCCGCTCTCGGTCAACTCGAACTGCACGGCGTGCGCCGGAACGTCGTGCCGGGCCAGGGCCTGCCGGATCCTGTCCGCCAGCAACGGGTCGCGCAGCTGGTGCGCCGAGAGGTTCACGCACAGACGCGGTACGTCCACGCCCGAGGCGCGCCAGGCGCCGAACTGGCGCAGGGCATGCTCGATGATCCAGTCGCCGACGCGATGCATGAGACCGTGGCGCTCCGCGAGCCGCACGATCGAACCGGGACCCAGCACCTCACCGCTGCTGCGCCGCCAGCGGACGAGCGCCTCGACGGCGCTGATGTGATCGCGACGCAGGTGATACTCCGGTTGCCAGACGAGATAGAGCCCGCCGCTCTCGAGGGCACGCTCGAGGGCGCGGGCCAGCTCGAATTCCTCCAGCGCCTTCTCGCCGAGCACACTCGTGTCGAAGGCGTAGAAGCCGCGCCCCGAATCCTTCACGGCGTAGAGCGCCCGATCGGCGGACTCGAGAAGGCGCTCGGCACCCAGGGAGGGATCCTCCGCCAGCGCGATGCCCACGCTGACACCGATGCGCACCTCGTGGCCGTCGAGCTCGAAGGGGACCGCGAGCATTTCCGTCACCTTGCGGGCGAGGATCTCGGCGGAGGCCTCGGAACGGATCCGCGGCTGCAGGATCGCGAACTCGTCGCCGCCCAGCCGCGCGAGCGTGTCCGTGCCGCGCAGGAGCGCCCGCAGCCGATCCGCGACGGCGACCAGCAGCCGATCGCCGACGGCATGGCCGAAGGTGTCGTTGACCTGCTTGAAGCGATCGAGGTCGAGCATGTGGACGGCGAAGCGCTCGCTCTCCCGCCGCAGGCGCGCGGACGCCTGCCGCAGGCGGTCCTCGAGCAGACGACGATTGGGCAGCCCGGTAAGCGGATCGTTGTAGACGAGGTCCGTGAGCCGCGCCTGGGCGTCGTGGAGTTCCGTGACGTCGAGCGCCACGGCGCGGAACCCGGTCGATCCGTTCTCGAGGATGCGCTGATGCTGCCAGAGGAGGACCCGCTCGACACCGTCCGCGCGGCGCGACCGGCGCTCGCGCTGGCAGGCACTGGTGCGGACGTCGAGTTCCTCCATGTCCGCCTGGAGGCGATCGCGCTCACCTTCCTCGACGAACTGCGTGCAGTGACGCCCGAGCAGGCGCTCGTGAGGAATCCCGAAGAAGCGTTCGCAGGCGCGGTTCGCGTGCACCACGCGACCCCTTTCGTCGAGGGTGACGAGCATGGCGTCGACACCGTCGACGAGCGCGCGCAGCGCGGCGCAGTCGTCCCGATCCATCTCCACCCCTACGAATGTAAACAGCCCGTGACGATGATACGCAGGTGCGGGCCCCGGAAGCGAGCCTCCGGGCACCCGCACCGCGGGGGACCGAAGGCCGCGCCGGCCGGGGGCCGCCTGCGCCGGACGCGCCCTTGAGGCAGCATACGCGCCCCTGCCCCGTGGACCCGGAGTTCCCATGACCGCACCGCTCGCTGGCGTCAGCGTGATCGAGATCGACAACTGGATGGCCGCCCCGAGTGCGGGGGCGATCCTCGCGGACCTCGGCGCGGAGGTGATCAAGATCGAGCCGCTGCGCGGCGATCCCATGCGTGGCATGGGCAGACCTCCGAAGATCGCCGAGGGGCCCGCGAAGCAGTACGACTACGGCTTCGACGTCGACAATCGCGGCAAGCGCTCCGTGGCCGTCGATCTCACGCAGGAGGCCGGCCAGGAGATCGTGCGCCGGCTCGTCACGGACGCGGACGTCTTCCTCTGCAACCTGCTCAGGCGCCGCCAGGAGAGGTTCGGTCTCGACCCCGATGCGCTGCTCGCGCGCAATCCCCGTCTCGTGCACGCCACGCTGACGGGCTATGGCACCGAGGGCCCCGAGGCCTGGCGGCCCGGCTACGACGTCACCGCCTTCTTCGGGCGCTCGGGCCTCTACGACGCCATGCGCGAGGGCGAGGACGGCTACGTACCGATGGCGCGTCCGGCGCAGGGCGACCACACCACGGGCCTCGCGCTCGTCGCCGGTATCCTCGCGGCACTGCGCCAGGCCGAGCGCACCGGCGAGGGCCAGGCCGTCGAGACTTCGCTCTACGAGACCGCCGTGTGGACCCAGGCCACGGACTTCGCGGTCACCGCCGTGGATCGGGCGCCGGTCCGGCGCCGCAGGCGCCACCAGATGATCAGCGCGACCGCGAACCGCTATCCCTGCGGCGACGGTCGCTGGATCGTGATCAACATGCCGGAGCCCTCCGCCTGGCCGCGGTTCGTCGAGGCGATCGGCATGCAGCAGTGGCTCGAGGACGAGCGTTTCCGGGACATGAAGGGGCGCTTCGACAACATGGCGGAGATCGTCGACGGCATCGACGCCGCGCTCGCGGCGAAGGCGCGCGACGAGTGGGGCCGGATCTTCGACGAGGCGGGGATCATCTGGGGCCCCGTGCTGAGCCTCGACGAGGTCGCCTCGGATCCGCAGGCGCACGCCATCGGCCTGTTTCCGGAGATCGAGCACGAGACCATCGGCCGCTACCGGACCGTGGCCGTACCCATGCGCTTCTCGCGCGGTGAGGTGGGTCCGAGGGGGCCCGCGCCGGGGGTCGGCGACCACACCCGCGCGGTCCTCATCGAGCACGGTTTCGAGGCCTCGGAGCTCGATACGCTGCTCGACCGCGGCATCGTCGGCGCGCCGGTCGGGAGCGACTGAGGAATCAGGGTCCCGTGGCGCCGCGCGCGGCGCCACGCTCAGACGGCGGCGCGCGCCTCGAGATAGCTGCGCAGGCGCAGCACCGCACGGCCATGGAGCTGGCAGACGCGTGACTCCGTGACGCCGAGCACCTCGCCGATCTCCCGCAGGTTCAGCTCCTCCTCGTAGTACAGCGAGAGCAGCAGCTGCTCACGCTCCGGCAGCGTGCCGATGGCATCCGCGACCCGCGCCTTGAGCGAATCGGCCTCGGCCCAGCGCGCCGGATCGGCGCCCGGATCCTCGGGCACGATCGAGGGTCCGTCGTCGTCGTCTCCTTCCTGGTCGAGCGACAGCAGACGCGACGCCTGGGCATCTTGCAGCACCGCCGCGTAGGCGTCCGCGTCGACGCCGAGTTCCTCGGCGACTTCCGCATCGGTCGCATGACGGCCCTCACGATTCTCCACGGTGCGCATGGCGGCGCTCGCCTCGCGCAACTTCCGGTGCACGGAGCGCGGCGTCCAGTCCATGCGCCGGGCCTCGTCCCACATGGCACCGCGGATACGGTTCGAGGCGAAGGACTCGAAACTCGTTCCTATCGTGGCGTCGAAATTCTGCGCAGCCTCGAGCAGACCGAGCAGACCGGCCTGGATCAGGTCGTCGAGCAGCACGCGGTCGGGCAGCCGGGTCGAAACGTGCAGGGCGATGCGTTTGACCAGTCCCGCATGGCGCCGGACCAGCTGATCGGCCTGGGCCGCGTCGCCCGCTCCATAGGCTTCAATCGCACACACGGTCATCTCCTCTCCTCCTCAGTCAGTCTGGGACGCGGCGAGCACACGTTCAACGAAGAACTCCAGATCCCCTTTCGGTCCGGTCGGCGTCGGCCACTTCTCGACGTAGTCCACGAGGCGCCGGAACGCCGAGGCCGCGGGTGCCTCGGGAAACGCCTCGAGGACGCTCTGCTGGCGCTGAATGGCCTTGCGCACGCCTTCGTCGAGGGGAATCGCACCCGCGTAGTGCAGCACCACGTCGAGAAACTTCTCCGAGACGGCCGAGAGCTTCCGGAACAGGGCGCGTCCGTGATCCGCGTTGCGCACCAGATTCGAGACGACGTGGAAGCGCACGAGATCCTGCTCCCGGGACAGGACCTTGATCAGGGCATAGGCATCGGTGAGCGAAGCGGGCTCGTCGCACAGCACGACCAGCACCTCCTGGGCGGCCCTCGCGAAGGCCGTGACGTCCTCGGAGATACCCGCCGCCGTGTCCACCAGCAGATAGTCGACGGGCTCGTCGAGTTCACCGAAGGCGTTGATCAGGCCCGCATGCTCGCTGCTGGACAGGCCCGTCATGCGCGACACGCCCGAGGCTGCGGGGACCACCCGCAGTCCGAAGGGGCCGTCGAGGATCACGTCCGCGAGGCCGAGGCGACCGGAGAGGATGTCGGAAAGATCGCCCTTCGGCTGCAGCCCGAGCGCGACATCCACGTTCGCGAGGCCGAGATCGGCGTCCATGAGCAGCGTGCGCCGATTCTCGCGGGCGAGCGCGACGCCGAGATTCGCCGACACCATGGTCTTGCCGACACCGCCCTTGCCCCCCGTGATGGCGATGACCTTGGGCGGCGCCATCGCCTGCATGCGCCGCAGGCCGCTGGCCTGGTCCGTTGCGCCGGTGGTTCCGAACATGAGCTGACTCCTGATCAATGGGCGCCGGTGCGGCGATGCCGATGCTCGCCTTCGGGCCGAGCCTGGCGGGCGTCCTGGGTGAAACCGCGATCACGGCTGCGGGCCGCGTCGACGGCGCGACGGACGAGCCCGGGGGCTTCGCCGAAATGCAGATCCTCGGGAACACGCTGACCGTCACAGAACCAGGTGACGGGAACACGACGCCGAATGAGCACCTCGAGCGCCGGGCCGAGCAGCGCCTCGTCGACCTTCGTCAGCACGCAGCCGGCGATGGCGCCGTCACCGAAGGCCTGGATCGTGTCCTCGATACCCTGGCGCTGCGCGTTCGCGGACAGGGTCACGTAGGTGCGGATGAGCGGCACCGTCGCGAGTTCCGCACGCTGACTCGCGACGCGGAGGTCCCTGGGGGAGAGGCCGGCGTTGTCGATCAGCACCAGGCCGCGGTGCTGCTCTTCGACCAGCACCTTCGCGAGTTCCTCGCCGCTGCGCGCGGTCCGGAGCGTCACCCCGAGCAGATCCGCGAAGGTCGCGAGCTGCTCCCGGGCCCCGATGCGGTAGCTGTCCGTCGTCACGAGCGCCACCGATTCCCTGCCGTGGCGCAGCGCATAGCGCGCGGCGATCTTCGCCACGGTCGTGCTCTTGCCGACCCCGGTCGGACCGACGAGCGAGATCACCCCGCCACGGTCGATGCACTCGGGCGCCGGCACGGGGATGCGCCGCGCGAGCGCCCGGAGTGCGGCTCGCCAGGCTTCGTCCCGGTCGTCACTGCGCGGAAGCTCGGCCACCAGCTCCAGCGCGAAGCGATCGCTGAAGCCGAGACGGGCGAGCCGTCGGGCGACGATGCCCGCCGCTCCCCGCGGCTGCTCTCCGGGCGCGAGGCGGGCGAGTTCCTCCTCGAGGAACAGGCGCAGCGAGGCGAGTTCGCGCTTGAGCTGTCCGACTTCGTCGTCTTCCGTTGCACGCGCCGGAACGCGCTCGGCCGCGCGCGCCGGCGGCGCCGGGACCTCGCTGCGCGAGCGCAGGGCGTCCGCCTCGCTCCCGGCGGCGAGGGCGTCCACTTCGCCCGCGTCGTAGTCGACGGCGACGATGATCTCGCTGCCTCCCTCCGTGCTCCGTGAGGAGAGGATCACCGCGTCCTCGCCCTGCTCACGGCGCACGAGCTTGAGCGCCTGCCGCATGTCGTCGGCTACGTAACGTCTGATCTTCATGGTCAGCTCCTATCTCAGCGACCGATGCAGTGCACGACCCGGATCTGCCGGTTGTCCGGCACTTCCGCATAGGAAAGAACGTTGAGGCCCCGGTGCATGGGCCGCAGCCAGCGGGCGAGCCAGGGACGCAGGCGAGCGGAGACCACGAGCACGGGCGGCTTGCCGGCCGTCTCCTGGCTCCGCACCGCGTCCGCCACGCCCTCCGTGAAGCGCGCCGCCAGGTCCGGCTCGAGCCCGAGACCGCCGTCGCCCGCCGCGAGCGAATCGCCGAGCATCGATTCGAGCTGGGGATCCAGCGTGGCGACCTCGAGCGTGCCGCTGGTGCCTGCGAGGCGCTGCACGATGGATCGACCGAGCGCGACGCGCACGGCGGCGACGAGCCCGTCCGGCTCCTTGTTGCGCACACCCTCGTCCGCCAGGCGCTCGGCGATCGAGCGCATGTCGCGGATCGGAACCTGCTCTGCGAGCAGCCCCTGCAGGACGCGTACGACCGTCGACAGGGAGAGCGTGGCGGGAACCAGGTCCTCGACCAGCGTCGGTGCCTGAGCCTTGAGCTGGTCCAGCAGCTGCTGCGTCTCTTCGTGCCCGAGCAGTTCGGCGGCGTGCTCCTCCAGCAGGGAGGACAGATGCGTCGCGACGACCGTGCCGGGGTCGACGACCGTGTATCCGAGCGCCTGAGCCTCCTCGCGCTGCTCCGTGGCGATCCAGTAGGCACGCAGACCGAAGGCCGGATCGGTGGTCTCGATGCCGTCGATCACGCCGGCCACGTGTCCGGGATCGATGGCGAGATCGCGATCGGCGTGGACCTCCGCCTCGCCGACGGGCACCCCGAGAAGCGTGATGCGGTAGCGTGAGGGCGACAGTTCGAGGTTGTCCCGGATGTGGACGGGCTGGACGAGGAAGCCGAGATCCTGCGAGAGCTTCTTGCGCACCCCGCGGATACGCCGCATGAGCTCACCACCCTGGCTCTCGTCGACGAGCGGAATCAGCCGGTAGCCGACCTCCAGACCGACGATGTCGACGGGCTGGACGTCGTCCCAGCCCAGGTCGCGCTGCTCGGCGTCCACGTCCGCGCCGGTGTCCACATCGTCCGCCGCTTCGACGATCGCCGGCGCCCGGGCCAGCCAGGCCGCGAGGCCGAGCAGTGCGCCGAGCGACAGGAACGCGACGTTGGGCATGCCGGGGACGAGCCCGACGCCGCCGACGATCGCCGCGGCGACGGCGAGGGTCTGGCTCGAACCGAAGACCTGCTGCAGGACCTGGGTGGAGATGTCCTGAGAGGAGCCGACCCGGGTGACGATGAGTGCGGAGGCCGTCGCGAGGACGAGGGAAGGGATCTGCGCGACCAGGCCGTCCCCGATCGTCAGGAGCGTATAGGTCTGCGCCGCATCGCCGAAGGACAGGTCGTGCTGCATGGTCCCGACGACGAGGCCGCCGACGATGTTGACGATCATGATGAGGATGCCCGCGACGGCGTCGCCACGAACGAACTTGGACGCGCCGTCCATGGCCCCGTAGAAGTCCGCTTCCTGCTCCACGTCCTGGCGCCGCTTGCGAGCGTCTTCCTGACCGATCAGGCCGGCGTTGAGATCGGCGTCGATCGCCATCTGCTTGCCGGGCATCGCATCGAGCGTGAAGCGCGCGCTGACTTCGGAGATGCGCCCCGCGCCCTTGGTGATCACCACGAAGTTGATGATCACGAAGATTCCGAACACCACGAGACCGACCGCATAGCTGCCGCCGATCACGAAGTCCCCGAAGGCCTGGATGACGTTGCCCGCGGCGCCGGGGCCCGCGTGACCGTTGAGCAGCACGACGCGGGTGGATGCGACGTTGAGCGCCAGTCGGAGCAGCGTCGCGAGCAGCAGGATGGCCGGAAAGACGGCGAAGTCGAGCGGTCGCAGCGCGTAGACGGTGACGAGCAGGATCACGAGCGAGAGCGCGATGTTGAAGGAGAACAGGAGATCCAGGAGCACCGGCGGCAGCGGCAGCACCATCATGGCGAGCAGCGCCACGACGGCGAGCGGCACGCCGAGCCCCGCGCGGAGCACGGCGAGAGCGTCCGGAGTGGTCCTTGCGGTCGACTGCATGGTGCTCATCTACGACGTCTCCTCTGGGGGCGCACGAACTCGTCGGAGTGCGGATCGAAGGCGGCCGGTACGGTGATGCGCTTCGGATGCGCCGGCGGCCGCTGACGGTTCCGCCTGGCCGCGTCCACGCCATAGACCCAGGCGAGCACCTGCGCCACGGCGCTGTAGAGCTCTGCGGGCACTTCGGCCTCGAGATCGACGCCAGCGTGGAGGGCGCGCGCCAGCGGCGGCGCCTCGAGCACGGGGATGCCGTGCTCCTGCGCGAGCTCACGGATGGCAGCGGCCACTTCGTCGACGCCCTTCGCGACGAGTCGGGGCGCGCCGTCGGCGTCCGCGTCGTAGGCGAGCGCGGCCGCGTAGTGGGTGGGGTTCGTGATCACGACGTCCGCGTCCGGGACCCGCGCCATCATCCTGCCGCGGGCGATCTCGTCCTGGAGCCTGCGGATGCGCTGCTTGACCTCCGGCCGGCCCTCGACGTCCTTCATCTCGTCGAGCACTTCCTGGCGGGTCATCTTGAGCTGGCGCATGTGGTCCCAGAGCTGGAACGGCACGTCGACGATCGCGATCGGCGCGGTCGCGAGCGCGAGCAGCAGCAGTGCGATGCCCATCATCTCCAGCGCCCGTCCGATCTGGACCGCGAGCGGCCAGGACGCCATGGCGAGAACGTCGTCCGTCGACTCCCAGAGCACGAAGGCGGCGACGGAGCCGACGACGAAGACCTTGCCGAGCGCCTTGCCGAGTTCCACCAGGCCGCGCACGCCGAAGATGCGCCCGAGGCCGGAGACGGGATTCATGCGGGAGAACTTCGGCAGGAAGGCCGAAGTCGAGAAGCTGAAGCCGCCGAGCAGCGCCGGCGCGGTCATCGCCACGACGAAGGAGAGCAGCAGCAGCGGCGCGATCGCCGCGAAGCCCGTGAACAGCGCGGCCTGCACGAGTTCGAGGGCACCGGCCGGCGAGTCGAGGCGCGCCCGCTCGAAGGCGAGCGAGCCGCGGAACATCCTCTCGAGCGCCGCGCCCGCGTAGGGACCGAGGAACAGCAGCCCGACCGCGCCCGCCAGCAGCATCGCCGTCGTGTTGAGTTCCCGCGAACGGGCGATCTGCCCCTTCTTGCGCGCTTCTTCCAGGCGCTTCGGTGTCGGGGCTTCCGAACGATCCGCTGAGGGCTTCTCGGCCATGGTTCAGCTCCCCAGGAACACCGCGAGCTCGGCGAAGCTGGCGTCGAAGAGCGACGCCGTGCGCGCGAGCACGTGCGGGATCGTGAACAGCAGCGCCGCGAAGCCCACGACGAGCGAGGCCGGGAAGCCGATGGAGAAGAGGTTCAGCTGCGGCGCCGTGCGCGAGACGACGCCGAAGGCGACGCTGGTCATGAGCGTCGCGACGATCACGGGCAGCGAGAGCATCAGACCGCCCGCGATCAGCAGACCACCGAGCCGTGCGAGGCGCGCGAAGGCGTCACCGGACGGCAGACCGCCGCCGACCGGGAGGGTCTCGAAGGACAGGGAGAGCATGCGCAGCAGCACGAGGTGTCCGTCCGCCGCGAGGAACAGCAGCGTCACCATGATCGTGAAGAACTGGGAGAGGATCGGGACCTGCGTGCCGTTCTGGGGATCGGCCATGGACGCGAAGCCGAGGCCCATGCTGTTGGCGATCGCCTGGCCCCCGAACACCACGGCACCGAAGGCCGCCTGCAGGATCATGCCCATGGCGACGCCGATCACGACCTGTTCCGCGACGAGCACCATGCCGTCCGGACCGAGCGGATCCGCCGTCGGCATGGCGGGCAGTCCGGGCCAGAGCAGCAGCGTGAGCCCGAAGGCGAGCAGGACGCGCACGCGGAGCGGCAGGGTCATGGCGCCGAAGAAGGGCAGCATGGCGAGCGCCGCGCCGATCCGCGTGAGCGGCCAGAGGAAACTGCCGACGAAGCTCGCGATCTCTGCAGAGGTGACCACCATCTCAGATCACCATCAGCGGCGCGCTCGCGATGAGCTCGCGCGAGAAGTCCACGAGCAGGGCGAGCATCCAGTGCCCCGTGATCATGAGCACGGCCGCCAGCACCAGCAGCTTCGGGATGAAGGACAGCGTCATCTCGTTGATCTGCGTCGCCGCCTGGACCAGACCGACGAGCACGCCCACGGCGAGCACCGACAGCAGCATCGGCGCACCGAGGAGCATGGCCACCTCGAGGGTCCGGGCCGCGAGGGTCATGATGCCGTCCTCGTTCACAGACCGGCTCCGACGGAGGTGGCCGCTGCACCGAGGGGCATGGAGAAGGACCCCGCGAGCGTGCCGAGGACGAGCGCCCAGCCGTCGATCAGCACGAAGAGCATGATCTTGAAGGGCAGCGAGATGACCATCGGCGAGAGCATCATCATGCCGAGCGACATGAGGACGCTCGCCACCACGAGATCGATGATCAGGAAGGGGACGAAGAGCATGAAGCCGATCTGGAAGGCGGTCTTCAGCTCACTCGTGACGAAGGCCGGCACCAGGATGCGCAGCGGCACGTCCGCCGGCGAGGCGAACCCGTCGATGCCGGCGATGGAGGCGAACAGCGCGAGATCCGACTCGCGCGTCTGCGGCAGCATGAACTCCCGCAGCGGGTCGAGGCCCACTGCGAGCGCGCGCTCCGGATCGAGGGCGCCGTCGAGCCAGGGCTCGAGCGCCTCGGCGCGAATGACGTCCAGCACGGGCATCATCACGAACAGCGACAGGAACAGCGAGAGGCCGATCAGGATCTGGTTGGACGGCGTGTTCATGGTCCCGAGCGCCTGCCTGAGAATGGCGAGCACGACGATGAAGCGCGTGAAGCTCGTCATGGTGAGCACGGCCGTCGGCAGCAGCGTGAGCAGCGTCATGGCCACCATCACCTGGAGGCTGACGCTCCACGTCTCGCTCGCACCCGCGTCGTCCTGCACGGTCACCAGAGCGAGGTCCTGAGCCGCTGCGGCCGACGGCGCCCAGAGCAGGAGCGCGAGGCCGGCGAGTGCTGCGACGGCCCGGCTCACGTCCGCGGCTCCCTGCCGATGGTGGAAGCGACGACGGCGCGGAGGCCCTCGGCGAAGCTGACCTCGGCCTCGGGCGCGAGCGCGACCGCTTCGCCCGCGAGAACGTGCAGACGCGAGACGCGCCCCGGCGCCACGCCGAGCACGAGCCGTTCGCCGCCCGCGTCGACGACCACGAGCTTCTCCTTGCTCGTGAGCGCCAGGCTGTCCACCACCCGCAGCAGGCGCGTCGAGGTGCCCGGCAGACGTCCGCTGCGGCGCGCGATCGCTGCGATGGCCACGATCACCGCGAGAACGAGCCCGAGCGCGAGGAACACGCGCAGCGCGTCTCCGGCACCCGGTGCGGCCGCAAGCTCCGCTGCCGAACAGGTCGGCGCGAGCACCGCGGCGAAGCCGGGGACGATGCGCGCATTCACTTCAGGCTCCGCACGCGCTCGCGAGCGCTGACGATGTCGGTGAGTCGGATGCCGAACTTCTCGTTCACGACGACCACTTCGCCGTGG
>JAZBPO010000321.1:0-6369 GCA_036351675.1 Pseudomonadales bacterium | reverse complement strand
CTCGCTCCCTCGCGTCGCGAGCTGCCCGAACCTGAACAGCTGACCCAGGGTCAGCTGTTCAGGTCGGGAGGGGATGGGCGCCGCGGGCGCGGGTGGCCTGCCACCAGACGGTGGCGGTCTCGATGGCGAAGCCGGCGAGGAGGACCCAGGCGGCGAGGACGTGGTCGAGGAGGCCGAGGGCGGCGAGACCGGCGCCGAGCGCGGCGATGAGCAGCACGCGCAGGACGCCGCCGCCGGCCATGCCGCCGGTGCGCTCCGTGACCATCAGGATGCCGTGGTAGTAGTTGCGGACGATGATGATCGTCGGTAGCAGGGTCATCACCAGGATCACGTCCACGGCACGCGCCTGCACGGCGCCGGAGATGCCGAGGCCGACGCGCAGGAAGAGATCGCCGAGCGGCGTCAGCGCGACCGCGAGCATGGCGCCGGTGATGCCCACGGTGACGCGGGCCATGAAGCGGCGCTTGCCGGCCAGATCGTCGAGGCCGAAGGTCACGAAGAAGTGCCGGAACTGGTTCGAGGCCTGCTGGAAGAAGAAGGTGAAGTCGAAGGCGACGCGCAGCGCGGCGATGCTGACGATGCCGTCAGGCGCCCGCGCCACGAAGGCGTAGAGCACGGGGCGGCTGATCGCGAACATCACGCCGGTGGTGGCGACGGGGACGAAGAAGCGCGTCAGGCGCCTGAAGTCCGGGACGTCGTCGTCGCGCTCCGGCGGGTGATGCCCACGGAACGCGAGCCAGCCGCCGAGGAGGCCGTGCACCAGGGCGCCACCCGCCTGCCCGAGGACGAGCGTCAGCGTGGCGCCGAGGCCACCCGCGAAGCCCGCCACGAGTACGCCGGCGACGGTGCCGAGGTAGACGGCGTTGAGCAGGGTGACGCGCCCGGTCTGACGGCGCTGCACGAGCAGGCCCACGAAGGCGAGACGCACGCCCGCGAGCACCAGGATCGGCGCCAGCAGGCAGAGATAGGCGAGGACGCGCGCGAGCAGCTCGCCCTCGATGCCGAAGGCGGCGGCGACCAGCACGCCCCCGCCCAGCCCCACGGCCTCCACGATGCAGGCGAAGACGGCGGACAGGAGCACCACGAAGCGCAGGGTGACCCGCCAGGCGGCGCGCGTCCGTGCGAACTTGGTGACGAGCTGGGGCACGAAGTTGAGCGCGGCGTTGAAGAGTCCGTAGACGCCGAGCGCCAGGGCGAAGACCGCCAGCTCGAAGGCGGCCTCGGGATAGCGCGCCAGGACCCCGTTCTGGAACTGGACCGCGATCACGCCCACGGCGCCGGTGAGCGCGAGCGGCCAGTAGAAGGCCCAGTACTCGCGCTGGCGGCGGGAGCTGTCGTCGGCCGGCGCTGTCACTGCTCGCTCGTCACGCGCCCGCGATCGCCTCCGCGCGCGCGACGATGCGGCGCGCACGTTCCAGATGCGGGACGTCCACCATCTCGCCGCGGAAGGCGAAGGCCATGCGGCCCGCGCGCTCGTGCTCGGCAAAGGCCGCCAGGAGTTCGTTCGCGTCGGCGAGTTCCAGCTCCGAGGGCGAGAAGGCGGCGTTGACGACGTCGACCTGCCCCGGGTGGATGGTCATCTTGCCGACGAAGCCCATGTCCGCCCCCTCGCGGCACTCGCGCGCGAGCCCCTCGAGATCGCGGAAATCGACATAGACGCCGTCGATCGGCGCGACGCCCGCGGCGCCCGCTGACAGGAGCGTCATGGCGCGGCAGTGCTCGAAGACCGGCAGGTAGCGGCCCGCGTCGTCGCGGTTGCGCCGCGCGCCGAGGGCCGCGGACAGATCCTCGGCGCCCCAGGTCAGGGCGCTGACGCGCTCGGCGTGGGCGAGTTCGGCGATCGCGAGCGCGCCGCGGGGCGTCTCGGTGGCGATGACGATCAGCTCCATGCCGGCCTCCCGATGACCGCCGCTGCGCTCCAGGGCGAGCAGCAGTTCGTGCAGCACGCGCAGGTCCCCCACGCCGCGGACCTTGGGCACGAGCAGTGCGTCGGGTGGTGTGCCGGCAAGGAGCGCCTCGACGTCGGCGCGGCCCCAGGGCGTGTCGAGGGGATTGGCGCGGACGACGACTTCCTTGCCGGCGAAATCGACGTCGTCGAGCCAGCTGCGGATCACCGCGCGCGCGTCGTCCTTCCGGTCCGGCGTCACCGCGTCCTCCAGATCGAGGACCAGCGCATCGGCGGCGAGCGCGAGGGACTTCTCGAGCATGCGTTCGTTCGCGCCGGGCACGAAGTGCAGGGAGCGGCGAAGTCCGGCCATCGAGGGGCCTCCCGGGGGCGATTCGAGGGCGCAATCTGCGGCTTCGAGCGCGCCCCGGCAAGGGCGGTAGTATTCGCGCCCTCGCGGACGGAGGAGAGATGCGCGATGGCAGGGCTCTGGTTCGAGGAGTTCGAGGTGGGCATGCGCTTCGAGCACGACGTGCGTCGTACGGTCACGGAGACGGACAACCTCCTGTTCTCCACGCTCACGCACAATCCGGCGGCGCTGCATCTCGATGCGGAGTACGCGAAGGGCACGGAGTTCGGGCGCCCGCTCGTCAACAGCGTGTTCACGCTCGGCCTCATGGTCGGCGTGTCCGTCGGCGACACGACGCTCGGTACCACGGTCGCGAACCTCGGCTGGGACGCGGTGAAGTTCCCGGCGCCGGTGTTCGTCGGCGACACGCTCGCCTGCAGCTCCGTCGTCGAGGAGATCCGCGCCTCGAAGTCGCGGCCGAACGCCGGCATCGTCGTGTTCCGCCACGAGGCGCGCAACCAGGACGGCGTGCTCGTGGGCACCTGCCTGCGCAGCGCGCTCATGCTGCGCAGGCCGGCGGGCGGCTGACCGCGTGGACCTCTACCACATGTGGTTCGACGCCGAGGACGGCGTGCGCGATCTGGAGATCGAGCACGGCGTCCGAGCCTGGCTCGAGCATCTCCGGGCAGACGGGAAGATCGAGGCCTGGCGCCTGACGCGGCGCAAGCTCGGGCTCGGTGGCGATCTGCCCGAGTGGCACGTGGTGGTGGAGGTGACGGGTCTCGCACAGCTCGACGAGGCCTTTCGGGTCGCCGCGCGCCGTTCCGGCGAGGCGGAGCGGCTCCACCACGGCATCAACGCCCGCGTCAGGAACTTCCGTGCCGCGCTCTATCGTGACTTCCCGGACGCTGTTCGGGAGCGGGGTGACGAGGGGTTCTGATGGAAGCCTGACCGGGGTCGGCAGTCTGACCGGGATCGGGAACAAGCCTGACCGTGGTCTGGAGAAGGCCTGTCCGGGGTCGGGAACAAGCCTGACCGGGGTCGGAGTCGATTTCCGCCCAGGCGGAAATCGACTCCGACCCCTTGCTCGCTCGACCCCTCGATCGTCAGGGCAGGCCGGCCCCCGGGATGTCCACGCGCACACGCTCGATGCGTGCCGTTCGCGCCTCGCTCTTCGCCGGGTCCGAGTCCCGCGCGGAACAGATGTACAGCGTGCGCCGGTCGTCGTCGCCGAGCATGCAGGCGAAGGCGCCGCGGTCGAGTTCCACCCGGTCCGTCACTTCACCGCCGTTGCGGATGCGCAGGCACTCGTTCGTCGTCGGCGACGCGACCCAGATCGCGCCCTCGGCGTCCAGGCAGATGCCGTCGGGGACCGCGCCCTCGGGCAGCTGGGCCCAGACGCGACGGTTCGTGAGGGCGCCCTTCGCGTCGATGTCGAAGGCGGTCAGGCGACCGCCGAAGGACTCGCCGACGACCAGCGTGGCGCCGTCCGGCGTGATCACCGTGCCGTTTGGGAACATCAGATCGGGCGCAGCCACGCAGACGCTGCCGTCCGCGTCGACGCGGACCATCGCCGCGGTGGTCGGCGCCGCGCCGCCGTGCAGGTCGAAGCCGAAGTTGCCGACGTAGGCGCGGCCCTGGTCGTCCACCACCATATCGTTGCAGTGATGGGTCGCGAGGGCAGAGAGGTCGGCGTGCTCGACGAGGCTGCCGTCCGCCTCACGGCGCAGCAGGCGCCGGTCCTGCATGGACACGACCAGCAGGCGCCCGTCCGGGAGCCAGCCGAGGCCCGATGGCTCGTGCGCCACGTGGACGACGCGTTCGAGCGTGCCGTCCGGCGCGAGGGCGCAGACCCAGCCGTCGTGCATGTCCGAGAACCAGAGCCGACCCTCGTACCAGCGTGGGCCCTCACCGAAGCGCAGTCCCTCGGCGACCACTTCCGTCCGATGCGTGCGTGGTGCCATGTGCGTCCCTCCTTCACCCCGGCGATCACCTTGGGTCGAGCGCGGCGGCGGTGCAAGGGCCGGGCGACGTGCTATACCGCGGGCCGCTGAAGGGGAGAACGAGCATGTCCTCGGGCGCTGCGCACGGATTCACGATCGTGCCCTGGAGTCCGCGCCATCGCGACGCGTTCCGGGATCTCAATCTGTGGTGGCTCGAACGCTGGTTCGAGGTCGAGCAGATCGACCGCGACGTGCTGAGCGATCCGGAAGGTGCGCTCCTCGCCCGGGGCGGCGAGATCTGGTTCGCCGAGCAGGCGGGGCGCGCCGTCGGCACCGTGGCGCTCAAGGATCACGGTGGCGGTCGCTTCGAGCTGACCAAGCTCGGCGTCGATCCCTCGGCGCAGGGCGCGGGCATGGGGCGTGCGCTCTGCGGGCGCGTCATCGAGCGTTTCGAGGCGCGCGGCGGAGTGTTGCTGTTCCTCGAGACGAACACGGTGCTCGAGCCGGCGCTGCGGCTCTACGAAGCGCTCGGCTTCGTGGTCTGCGATGCGCCGGCCACGAGCCCCTATGCCCGCTCGAACTGCTACATGGAGTGGCGTGGTTCCGCCTGAGCCCTCAGCCGGAGCGCAGACCGTCCCGCTCGCCTGCGCCTCGGGCGAGGGGGCCCCCGTCGGCGAGGAACAGCTCGAGGGCGTTCTCGAATGCCGCGTAGTCCTCGGCGCGCATGGCGAGATAGCGACGCGAGCGCGGGTGGGTGCGCCAGCGGCGGATCGTTCCGGCGTCGACGCCGGCGAGGGTCGCCGCCTGGTCGATGGTGATCCCGTGGCGATTGAGGAGGATGCGGAACCGGTAGTTGTGGTTCTCGACCCGCGCCCTGTCCGGGGCTGCGTGCGCCTCGCGGAAGATCTCGGCGGCGATGGTCCGGAGTTCGCCCAGGTCGCGCTCGGAGAGGATGGGTTCCGCCGCATCGGGCACCGCTTCGATGTAGTTGTCCCCGACGTTCACTTCCAGGAAGCGCACGTACTTCTTGAGAAGTTCGCGATAACCCATGGTCAGGGATGCCCGAGTGACTCGTCAGGACGCTGCGGCCGGACCATAGGCGCCCAATGTGACTGCCCTGTTGAGGATTCGTGACGGTCGTCTTCGCGCGCCGCCGGGCCCGGCCTGGACCAATCGCGCGGTCGGCGGCCTGCTGTCATCGAAGGTTCATCTCTCGGCAACGCTCTGTAACCCGCGGTTCACAGTACGTACCTACCCTTCGCCGCCGGCAGGGATGGAACGCCGTCCTCTTCATCGCCTTCGCGCGGCAGTCGTGCGAGGCACATGTGACATCAGAGCCCGGGGGCCCCACATGATTCGCAAGCTTTCTCTGGCTGTTGCTTCGGCCGCGCTTCTCGCCGGTTGCGGCGGTGGCGACATCAACCTCACGCCGACCAACATCGACAACTCCGTCGACAACAGCGTCGCTGGTGGTGGCGGTGGCTCCAGCAACCCGTGCGCCCAGTACGTGGACGTGGGCGGTACGACGCTCCAGGGCAACTTCGACGGCCAGAACTGCACCTACGGCTCCGATTTCGTCGGGGTCGGCAACCCGATCACCGTGGATCTCACGATCCCCTTCATCTCCGGCGTGCACATCTTCGAGGACAGCCTCTTCATCGGTGAGAATGTCGACACGGGTCCTGCCCCCGCCGAGGGCCAGGGCGCCACGGTGACGGTCCGTGGCGGCAACACGCTCGCCTTCCTCGATTCGCAGGACTACGTGCTCGTCAATCGCGGTTCGCAGCTCGTCGCCGCCGGCTCCGCGGCCGCACCGATCACCTTCACGGCCTTCTCCGACGCCGTGCTCGGGACCGCCGGCCCGGAAGACGTCTCGCTCTGGGGCGGTATCCAGTTGAACGGCAACGGCATCACCAACAACTGCACGGATGCAGAGCGTGCCGCCGATCAGTGCAACGTGCTCACGGAAGGCCAGCCGTCCAACTACGGCGGTGACACCAACACGGAATCCTCGGGCGTCCTCAGCTACGTCGTCACCAAGCACTCCGGCTTCGAGGTGGCGCCCGGTGACGAGCTGAACGGCATCACCTTCAACGCCATCGGCAGCGGCACGCAGGTCGATCACGTCGAGGTCTACTCCACCTTCGACGACGGCCTCGAGTGGTTCGGCAGCGCGGTCGCCGTCGACAAGG
>JAZBPO010000320.1:0-3378 GCA_036351675.1 Pseudomonadales bacterium | reverse complement strand
GATGGTGAAGACCTACCGCACGAAGGCGCAGCAGTTTCTGAAGGCGCGCCTGCGTGTGATCCCGTTCGAGACCGGCGTGTTGTTCTGCGGCCAGGTGCTGCCGATCGACACGCTGAGCCTCGATCAGCTGCCGCCGGAGGACGGGAAGCGGAGCCTCTCCATGCTCGTCGGCCGGTGGATCCTCGAGCACTGGCGTCAGGTGCTCGCGATCGTCGCTGGCATCGGCGGCATCGCCAACATCGACCGATTGATCGCCCTGTTCGGGTGAGGAGACTGAGCATGCGAGGAGTCCTGTCTGCCGCCCTGGTGGCGGTCCTGTTTCTGGTTGGCTGCACGGCCCGCGAGGCAGATGTTGCGGCGGAGCGCGCCGCTGTTGATCTGGTCACCGGCGCGGTGCTCGATCGCCCCACTGGGCCCGCCTACCTGGCTGCCGACGAGCGGCTGACCGCGGAGGAGCGGCAGCAGTTCGCCGAATTCTTGTAACTGCCCCGTTGAACCCATCCGCCGATGCCGAGCCCGCGGGCGGCGCTCGGAGACCATGCCGGCCAGGGACGTGGCCGCCACGGCACCACCTGGCCCGACGGACGCCCGCCTCCGAGCGACACGGCGGACTGGGCCAGGCGCTCCGCGGCCGGCTGGACGCCACGCGAGCGCATGGCTGTTGGCGGGGTCTGCTCGTCGCCGACCGGTTGCTCCACCGCGACACGGTACGTACCGGTCGAGCCGGCCGGCGGACCGGCGAGGATCGTCAGGAGACCGGCCTTCCCGGGACCGGCCTGATCAGCTGGTGTAGCTGAGCGACTGCACTACGCGCGTGATCGCGGAGCGGCTCTCCGCCACGCGCTGCTCCGCCTCCCGGGAGCGCTGCCAGCCCGCCGGCGTCAGCGAGCTCAGCTCGCTCGCAGACCCGGGCTGCGAAACCCTCACGAGCACGTCGCGCAGGTAGTCGAGGGTGTTCACGCCCTGCTCCACGCAGGACTGCATCACCGACATCAGGACGACGGCAGGCTGGCCAGCATCCTCGATGCCGATGTGCATCCAGTTCTTGCGCCCCAGCGCCACGCGCCGCAGGGCGCGTTCCGCGCCGTTGTTCGTGATATCCGTGATGCGCCCGTCGAGCAGATAGTTGGTCAATGCCTGCCAGTGGTTCCGGGCGTACGCGATCGCTCGCCCCATCGGGCTCTTCGGCAAGACCTCCAAGTGGCGCACATCGAGCCAGTCCTTGATCTCCTTCAGCACCGGTCGTGCATGGAGCACGCGATGCATGAAGCGCTGAGGGGGCGGCATTGCCCGGCACTCGTGCTCGATCCGATTCAGCAGCGCGAACAGCAGATCGAACTCCGCTGCGAGTCGCTTGTCGCTGTCCCGCGCGTCGCGGAACTTCCGCACGACGTGCGCCCAGCAGCCGAGCTCGATCCGGTCGAAGGTGTCCACGAACAGGAAGTCGTGTCCGGAGTACGCGTCGCCCTGGATGAAGCCCCGGAAGTTGCCGATCACCTTCCGCGGGCCGTCACTCGATCGGTCCATCCGGAAGTCGAAGAACACGCTGCCCGTGGCGGGGTTGCGGTAGACCCAGATGCGACCCTGCTGTCGCCCCTTGCCGTTGCCGTTTCGGACGACCACCGGGGTGTCGTCGATCTGCACCAGGTAGGCCCCGAGCACCTCGCTACGGATCTGCTGGTAGATCGGCAGCAGAAGCTCTCCGGCCTTCAGGACACTCCGTCCGATCACCGTCCTCGAGACCGGCAGGCCTGCCCGCGCGAACTCGCGCTCCAGGCGGTGGTACGGCACGTGGTTGTCGAACCGTTGCTGTGCCAGCTCGGCGATCACGTTCGGCCCGAGGATGCCGCCCTCCACGACCTGATCCTGATCCGGAGCCACCGAGATCACGCACTCGCAGTCGCTGCAGGCGTAGTAGGTGGTGACCCGTTCGTCGACGTAGTAGAGCGAGATCTTCTCGATGCGCCTGGCGACCTCCTCGCGGAACTCCTTCAGGTGCCCACCGCACCCACATGCGCACTCGGCTTCGGTGAGCTTCTTCGCGCGCCGGTGCCGCGGGAAGTGGTCGGGGATGTCCGCATCGAGGGAGCGTCGTTTCGGCTTACCCCGCTTCGGCTTCGGGGCAGCTACCTCGCTCTGTCGAGCCTGCTCGGCACGCTCCTCGGCGCGGGCCACGACACCCTCGAACAGCTCCTGGAGATTCGGGAACGGAAGGAGCTGGGAGGGATCGATCTCGGTCTGCCGCTTCGCCGACCGCGGGCCGAACACCATCTTCTCGAGCTGCCGCACTCGGTGGAGCAGCGCACTGAGTTGCTCATCCTTCTCGGCGAGCAGCTCAAGGGCCCGTACGAGATCGATGCTCGCGTAGCTCTCAGTCTGCTGCTCGTTGTCCACCGCCATGCCGCCGCCGCTCGATACGAACGGGATCGGCGAAGTGGCGACGGAATTTCGCGCGACGTAGGTCAAGGCCGTCGAGCAGCATGCGGAGGACTCGCGCCTCGACTTCCACGCAGCCCTGCGCGCCGTCACACTCGACCACAGCATCGAACGTCCCGCGCTCGAGCCGCTTGTAGTGCAGCCAGAAGCCGGTGTGCTCGAACACGAGGATCTTGATCCTGTCGCGCCGCTTGTTGAAGAACACGAACAAGTGCCCGCAGCACGGGTCCATGTCGAACTGATCTCGCGCGATCGCCGCGAGCCCGTCGAACTGCTTGCGGAAGTCGGCGGGGTCCCGCGCCACGAAGATCCGCGACGACTCGGCGACGCTCAGCACGGCGGCTCCTCCAGCACGGCGATCAGGTCACGCAACTCGTCGGCGTCGAAACCGGGCGGAACGAGGATCTCGCGCCGGCGACCTTGCACCGAGACGGCGACTGTCAGCACGTCGGGGGTGGGGCGTGGCGCGAGATCGGTGCCGCCGTCGTCCTTCACCCGAAGCTCGACGAACGCCGGGCTCCCGCCGCGACCACGCCGCTGTTCGCGGTGCGCCCACGACGCGATCGTGCCGGTCGGGATGCCGGACCGCCGCGACAGCGACGCGTAGCTCTCCCCGCTCTTCTCTCGCTCTGCCAGAAGGCGGCGGATCACCGCGGGGTCGTGACGGACGGGACTTCTCTGTCTGTGTCTGGCCATCCGGCCAGCGTCCACGTGCTGGCCGGCGGAACCGACATGGGGAGAACGGGGCAGTTACGCTGGGGGAGCGGCCAGAGCTGCGGGTGGGGTTCGGTAGGCCGGACCAGACCCCGCTCACGACCCTGCGTTTCCCCTGAGACACCGGCACGGAAGAGTCGGGCCGCCGAATTGCCATCGCCCGCCATGTCCCTGCTGGACAGCACCTCGCGAAAGGGCGACAGGCACAGACCGCCCCGGCGGGCCCTT
>JAZBPO010000319.1:0-6172 GCA_036351675.1 Pseudomonadales bacterium | reverse complement strand
CGCCTATCACCTCGGCGTGGCCCTCTTGCGCCTCGATCGCCGCGAGGACGCGCGAACCTACCTGGAACTCGCCGTCGAGGGGGCGGGCGAAGCCTTCGACGCAAGCGAGGCCCGGGGACTCCTCCAGCAGGAGTTCTGAGGCTGCTGTCGCGCCCCGGGGCCACAGGAGCCCGGGCATGCGTCCGGTTCGCTGCGAAGGACTCGCCCCGAGGCGCCTCAACCGAACTCGACCCGGGCCCCGCACTCCAGGGGGCCCGTGCCGCGCCGGCGTGGTTCCGGAGCAGCCCTGCGCGGATCAGCCCTGTGACTGTTCGCTCGATCTCCGCGCCGCGGCACGCGCACCCCGACGTGCGGCCATGACGTTCCGGCGCCTGGCTCCGCGATCCTGGCCTTCCTGGCTGGCGGCGGCCTCCTGGCCGCCGGCCAGGTAGTCGGCGAGCATGCGTACGGTCGGGAACCTGAACAGGTCCGTGATGCCGATCGGCTTCTCGAACTCGGCCGCGAGAAGGCGCTGCACCTTGACGGCGAGCAGCGAGTGGCCACCGATGTCGAAGAAGTTCTCGTCCACGTCGATGGCGGCGAGTTGCAGCACGTCCTGCCAGATCGCCAGCACGCGGGCCTGGACGGCGTCGTCGGGACCCTCCACGTTCGCGGGCCGGCGCGGAGCTGCCTCGGCCGGTGAGGGAAGTGCCTTGCGGTCGATCTTGCGGTTCGGCGTCTGTGGGAAGCTCTCGAGCATCACGAAATGCGAGGGCACCATCGCTTCCGGGAGCCTCGCCCGAAGCGCGCTGCGCAGTTCCCGCGGATCGGGCGGCGTCGCCGCGTCCGTGGGCACCACGTAGGCGACGAGGCGCACGTCCCCGGGCTCGTCCTCGCGAGCCATGACGACGGCCGAGCCGACGCCGTCGGACTCCGCGAGTCGCGCCTCGATCTCGCCGAGCTCGATCCGGTGGCCCCGGATCTTCACCTGGTGGTCGATGCGCCCGAGGAACTCCAGGATCCCTGTTCGCCGCCAGCGGACGAGGTCGCCGGTCCGGTACATGCGGCCGGGCTCCGCCGCGAAGGGGTCGTCGAGGAAGCGTTCGGCCGTCAGTTCTTCCCGGCCGAGGTAGCCACGGGCGACGCCGGCGCCTCCGATGTAGAGTTCCCCGGCCACGCCGATCGGGACGAGCTGTCGATCCTCGTCGAGTACGTAGACCCGCGTGTTCGCGATCGGCGTACCGATCGGCACGCCCTCGTCTTCGGCGGCCACGCGGTGCACGGTCGACCAGATCGTCGTCTCCGTCGGGCCGTACATGTTGAGCAGCGCATCGATGCCGGAGCTTCGCAGCTGCTCCGAGAGTGCCTGGGGAAACGCCTCACCCCCTACCAGCATGACCTCGAGCCCGCCAAGGGCCTCGAGGCCCTCGGGCTCCTGGACGAGCATGCTCGCGAGCGACGGCGTGCATTGCATGTGGGTCACGCCGTAGCGCCGGAGCTGTGCCGGGATCGTCTCGTCCTCGGCATCGGCTTCGGCATCGGCCTCCACCGGCTGCGAGAGGCGGCGCACGCGATCGAGATGGTCCAGGTGGGCGAGGACATCGTCCTCGTCGACGCCGAAATCGATCAGGCATGCGATCTCGTCGATGTCCATGCCCTTCAGGTCGTCGACGATCCGCAGCGCCGTCGTGACGTCGCCGAACAGGCCGGAGGTCTCGAAGTAGCGCTCGAAGGAGTACTCGAGCAGACCGTCGAGCTCCTCGTCGGTCAGCGAGTCCATGTCGATGCCGGAGTCGGTGGTGCCGTCCGAGCGCTTCTTGAAGGCCGACCAGGAGTCGGCGAAGCCCTTCACGAGGCTCAGGGACGATCCCAGATAGGCCTTCATGGGCTCCCGGACGACCTCGCGCACCGCGTCGACGTCGTCGCCGACGAAGGTGTGGAGCATGAGGGTCACGTGGCCCTCGCCATCGTGGCCTGCTTCCTTCCAGGCGCGGCGGTAGGTGTCCAGCTTCTCGCGGAGCTCCTCGGGCGTCTGGCCCAGGAGATGGGTCAGTACGCTGTAGCCATTGCGGCCGGCCGCCTCGAAGGTGCCCGGTGAGCCGGCCGCGGTGAGCCAGATCGGCAGTTCCTTCTGCACCGGCGTCGGCAGGGTACGGACCGGCAGGTTCTCGTCTCCCGGGCCCGGGAACTCGACCTCCTCGCCGCTCCAGAGGCGCCGGACCGCGTCGATGCAGTCGAACATGACCTGCTTGTCGCCGAAGTTCTGCGGTGCAAGAACGAAGTCGCGAGGTTGCCAGCCCGAGGCGAAGGCGATGCCGACGCGCCCCTTCGAAAGGTTGTCGGCGACGGCCCACTCCTCCGCGACGCGCGCCGGATGGTGCAGGGGGCCGACGACGCTGCCGGCGCGGAGCTGCACCCGCTCGGTGATCATGGCGAGGGCGCTGGTCGTGAGAGCGGGGTTCGGGAACAGACCGCCGAACTCGTGGAAGTGCCGCTCCGGAGTCCAGACAGCGGTGAAGCCGTTGCGGTCCGCGAAGCGTGCGCCCTCCGTCAGCAGCCGATAGCGATCCTCGCCGGCCGTATCGGAGCTGGAGAAATACATCAGGCTGAACTCGATGGGTCGGGACGCATGCTTGCCCGTGCGTACGGCGTCGGCCGCGGCCTTCTGCCGGTCCTCGTGCAGGACCACCCGGAAGCCCCGGGCGAGCGTCCAGAAGAGTTCGAGTACGGAGATGTCGAAGGACAGGCTGGTGACGGCCAGCCAGGTTCCGGGGCGGCCATCGTCGTCCGGGTGGATCGGGATGCGCGCGTCCATGGCCGTGAAGAAGTTCTGGACCTGGCGATGCTCGAGCATCACGCCCTTCGGGCGTCCCGTGGAGCCCGACGTGTAGATGATGTAGGCGAGATTCGAGGCATCGCAGCGATTCGGGAGATCTTCCTCGGGCAGGTCCACGGAGGTCGCGGGATCGTCGACGAGGACGATGCGTGCCTCCGAAGCAGGAACCGAGGCCTCCAGCGAGGCACGCGTCAGCAGCACCGGCGCAGCCGAGTCCTCCAGCATGTAGGCGAGTCGTTCCGCCGGATAGCCGGGATCGAGCGGCACGTAGCAACCGCCCGCCTTGTGAATCGCCAGCAGGCCGACGAGCAGCTCGGGCCCGCGGTCGAGCATGATCGCCACGGGGACGTCCGCCTTCACGCCCAGCCCTGCCAGATGATGCGCGAGCCGGTTCGCCCGCCGGTTGAGCTCGCCGTAGCTCGTCGTCCGGCCCCGATGCACGAGCGCCGGTGCGTCGGGATGGCGCGCCACCCGGGCCTGGATCGATTCGTGGATGCACTCGGTCGCCGGGAAGGGCACGGCCGTGCTGTTCCAGCTGTCGAGGAGGAGCGCGCGGTCCTCGGCCGAGAGAAGTCGGATCTGGTCCACCGGTGCGTCGGGCGCGTCGGCCATGGCCGTGAGCACGTGCGTGAGCAGATCGAGCAGGCGCTCCGCCTGCGCGGCGTCGAAGCGAGGTTCGTCGAAGGCGAGCTTCAGGACGAACTCCGGTTCGCCGTAGGCATACAGCGTCAGCGGATAGTTGGTGCGCTCGATCAGGCGGAAGGAGCGTGCCTCGAAGGCTGGTCCGTAGGCCTTCATCTGCGAGTCGAGGATCTGGTGGTCGAAGACGATCAGGCTCTCGAACAGGCCCTGACCGGCGCCCACCTCGGACCAGCCCTGGAGCGCCATGAGTGGCGTCTGCTCGTGGTCGCGCACGGCCCGTTCGCGCTCGCGCAGGGCCAGAAGCCATTCGGCGACCGTTTCCCGGCCTGTCACGGAGGTGCGCACGGGCAGCGTGTTGATGAGGCAGCCGACGATCGCGTCGGCCTGGTCGCCGGAGTGCGCGCGCCCCGCGCGCGTGGCACCGAAGACGACGTCGCGCTCACCGGACCAGCGCCCGAGCAGCAGTGCCCAGGCGCCCTGGAGCAGCGTGTTCAGCGAGAAGCCGCGTTCGGTGCAGAGTGCCGACAGCCGGCTCGTGGTCGCCGCGTCGAGCACCCGCACCACCTCCCCGCGTCCGGACGGTTCGCCCGCGACCGGCGCTGCGGGCAGTGGAGTCGGTGCGGTGAAACCCGCCAGGCGCTCCCGCCAGAAGGCCTCCGCGCCCTGGTCCTCGCGTGCCGTCAGGCGCTCGACGTGCTGGGCGAAGGACGGCGCCGCATGCGTGGGCGCCGTGCCATGACCCCCGGCGGCGTCGTGGAAGGCGAACACTTCGGAGAGGACGAGCGGGAAGGAGCGCCCGTCGCAGACCATGTGGTGAACGGTCCAGAGCAGCTCCCAGCGCTCGTCCTCCGTGCGCACTGCGGTCACGCGCATGCAGGGCGCTTCCCGGAGATCGAAGCCCCGGGCGCGGTCCTCGTCGAGCAGCGCAGCGAGGGCCGCGGTCCGGCTCTCGGCGGAGCGCTGGCGCCAGTCCTCCGTTCGCACCGGCACGAAGACGTCGTCGAGGAACTCCTGAGCGGGCTCCTCGCGCTCCTCCCAGAGGAAGCGCGAGCGCAGTGCCGGATGGCGTGCGACGACCTGCTGCCAGGCGCTCTGCAGCGCTTCCGGATTCAGCGCGCCATCGATGGTGCAGTGGATCTGCTCGATGTCGACGCCGGAGCCCGGGTGCGCGAGATGGTGAAACAGCATGCCCTGCTGGATCGGGGTCAGCGGATGGAGCGTCGATGTCGAGCCATTCATCTCGGGAACCTCATGTCGCTCGTCGCGCGCGGCGCGGTGCGCCGGGCATCGGTCGGAAGTGACCGCTGCGGGAGGGTCACGTCCAGGGAGTGGTGTTTCGGCAGATCGGCGGGGGGCGCATCGGTCGGGCTGCCCGAGGCCCGGGCGGGCCCGCATGCGTCGTCGGCGAGGTCGATGCGAAGCTGACACAGAGGTCGATCCATCGCAATCGCGGCGTGCAGCCCTTCGCGGAGCGGAACGGAGACGACCGACCAGTCCTCGAGACGCTCGCCGTCGAGGCCCAGCTCGAGCAGTGCCTGGCCGCTCGTCGCGCCGGCGCTGACCGAGAACGCATCGAGCGGTACGGACAGGCCGCCGCCCAGTGCCTTGACCATGGCTTCCTTGCGCGTCCACAGACGCAGGAAGGCCTCGGGCCCTTCGCGATCGAGCGCTGCGCGCTCGCCCTCCGTGAAGTACGTACGCGCGATCGCGGCCCCTTCCGGAACCGGGTCGTCGACCTCGATGTCGACCCCGAGGCGCCCGGCCGCGCAGATGCCGACCAGAAGCCAGCGGCCGCTGTGCGAGACGTTGAAGCTGGGGCCGTCGCTCAGGAAGGGTTTGCCCTCGGTGCCCGCCCGCAGCACGAGTTCCGCCGGCTCCTTGCCGGTCTCCGCGGCAAGGAGCCGGCGCAGGTGTCCACGCGCCCGGAGGTAGCGGGAACCGTGTAGTGGATTCCGGAAGCGCGCGCCGCGGGCCACCTCGCGGCTGGAAAGCACGCCAGCGAGACCAGGCGCGCGCTCCGACTCGCTGTCGAGGTCGATCAACCAGAGCCGCACGGGCGTCTCCCGCGCCACCAATCCAGTCGGATTCGCAGCCCGTTCAGGCCCCATCTGCAGAGCCTTCCGTCGGTCGGTATCCCACCACGCTGTAGCGGATGAAATCGCGCAGGAAGCGCGGTGGATCGACGTCCGGGATACGCTGCAGGACCTGCCGAACCCGCCAGAGCGCAAAGCTGATCACCCACGCCACGTTGGCCAGCAGGAGGTACGTGCGGCCGTGATTCTTGCGGAAGTAGCGATTCCGGGACTCGAACCAGTAGCGAGCGCGGGGTTTGGAGTGATCCTGGAAATTCGTCGAGGCACTGCCTACGTGAGCGACCGAGGCGTCGGGTACGAACCAGGTCTCGAAGCCCTCGCGCGCCGCGCGCAGGCAGAGGTCCGTTTCTTCGTAATAGAGGAAGAAGCCTTCGTCGAACATGCCGACGCGCTCGATCACCTCGCGGCGGATGAGCAAGCTGCAGCCGGCGACCCAGTCGACTGGTGTCGCCTCGCTCGGCGTCGGGATCGCTATCACACGCTCGTAACCGATCAGGCGCGTGAACAGACCCAGGCGCAGATTCGAGTCGCACTCACCCATGATCGAGGGAAAGTTGAAGGAGGTCGTGTGCAGCACGCCGTCGACCCCATGCACCAGACTGCCTGCCAGCCCACACCGCGG
>JAZBPO010000318.1:0-11649 GCA_036351675.1 Pseudomonadales bacterium | reverse complement strand
GCCGGTGGATGGACGGGGCGCGGCGGCGGTCGTGCGCGCCTTCGACGAGGCCGCGGCGCAGCTGCTCCCGCCGCTCGTGCAATGGACGCTGGAACGGGCGGACCGAGTGCCGTAGACGGATCCGTCGGTCGCGACGGCGAGCCTGCGTGCGGTCGCCGGGACGCGGCGGAACGCGACGCCGGCGTCTCCTCCGGGGCGCCGGCCCGACGATGGCCGGCCCCGTCCGGTTCTGGAACGCCGCCGCCTTCCGGCCGTGCCCGGTGAGCCCGGCCGGCGTGTCCAGGCTTGGTCCGGTCGCGGCCCACCCTCTGTCCAGCTGTTGTATTCGCCCCGTTCAGAAATTAGTCTTCGTGCCCTCGCGCCGGGGCTCCAATACGGGCAGCCCTCGATTCGCCGCCCCGGCCAACCGCATCTCCATGCCCCTTGGACGGTCCGGAGCGCGTCGACGGCGCGCACTGGCGGGGATCCACGGGCGAAGAAACCCAGCCCCAGAGGAAGCTACCGACATGCTGATCGGAGTCCCGAAGGAGACCACGCCGGGCGAGTCGCGCGCTGCGCTGGTCCCGACCAGTGTGAAGAAACTCGTCAGTCTCGGACTGGACGTCGCGGTGGAGGCGGGCCTCGGCGCGTCCTGCGGCTTCCCCGACGAGCAGTACGCGGACGCCGGCGCGCGTATCGAGACGGATCGCAATGCGCTGCTGGCGACGGCGGATTTCGTGCTGCGCATCCGCAAGCCGTCGCCGGAGGACGTCGCGGCGCTGAAGCCGGGCGCCCTGCACGCGAGCCTCCTCGATCCCTTCAACGAGAAGGAGCTCCTCGGGAAGCTCGCCGAGGCGAAGACCACGGCGATCAGCATGGAGATGGTGCCGCGCTCGACGCGCGCCCAGAAGATGGACGTGCTCAGCTCGCAGGCGAACCTCGCGGGCTACGTCACGGTGATCCTGGCGTCGCGGGAGCTGAACAAGATCCTGCCCATGATGATGACGCCCGCCGGGACGATCTCGCCTTCGAAGGTGTTCGTAATCGGCGCCGGCGTCGCGGGCCTGCAGGCCATCGCCACGGCCAAGCGCCTCGGCGCCCGCGTCACGGCCTTCGACACGCGCCCCGTGGTCGCCGAGCAGGTGCAGTCCCTCGGCGCCAAGTTCCTCGACATCGATCTCGGCGAGACGGGTCAGACCGATCAGGGCTACGCCAAGGAGCTGACGCCGGAGCAGCAGGCCAAGCAGCGTGAAGGTCAGGCAGACGCCATCGCCGACTCCGACATCGTCATCACGACGGCGCAGCTCTTCGGCCGCCCGGCGCCGCGCCTCATCGACGCGGCCACGGTCGCGCGCATGCGCCCGGGTTCGGTCATCGTCGACATGGCCGTGGAGACCGGCGGCAACGTCGAGGGCTCGAAGGCCGGCGAGATCGTCGAGGTGAACGGGGTCAAGATCATCGGCCTGGGCAACCTGCCGGGCGAGGTCGCGCGCAACGCCTCGGAGATGTTCTCGTCGAACCTCTTCAACCTCATCGACGAGTTCTGGGACAAGGAGTCCGGCACCTTCGGGCTCGATCTCGAGGACGACATCCTGAAGTCCTGCGTCATCACCCACGATGGCGCCGTCGTCAACGAAACCATCAAGAACCTCTGATCGGGAGCATCGAGATGGAAGTGCTTTCTTCCGCAGTATTCCTGTCCTTCATCCTGATGCTGGCGATCTTCCTCGGCTTCGAGCTGATCTCGAAGGTGCCGGCGACGCTGCACACGCCGCTCATGTCCGGCGCCAACGCCATCTCCGGCATCACGCTGGTCGGTGCGCTGGTCTCCGCTGGCGCTGACAACGCCGAGGCCGCGACCTGGCTCGGCGCCGCCTCGGTCATGTTCGCCACCATCAACGTGATCGGCGGCTACATGGTCACCGACCGCATGCTCGAGATGTTCAAGAGCAAGGACACGGGGGGCAAGGCATGAAGTTCTCGCCCGATCTGATCAATTTCGCCTACATCGCCTCGGCGGCGCTCTTCATCTTCGGTCTGAAGATGCTGAGCCACCCGGACTCGGCGCGGCGCGGCAACATCGTCTCCGCCGTCGGCATGTTCATCGCCGTGGTGGCGACGCTCCTGTCCCAGAAGATCGTCAGCTACGAGTTCATCATCGGCGCCATGGTCGTCGGCACCCTCATCGGCGCCGCGGCGGCGCGCATGGTCGCCATGACCTCGATGCCCGAGATGGTGGCCCTGTTCAACGGCTCCGGTGGCGCGGCTTCGCTGCTCGTGGGCTGGGCGGCGCTCTACGACGAGCTCGGCATCCAGGCCGGCGGTCTGTTCGCCGGTGCCATGGCGCCGGCCGCCGGCGTGGAGCCCTCCAGCTTCGTGCTGGTCACGGTCATCCTGTCGATCCTGATCGGTGGCGTGACGACCTCCGGCTCGCTCATCGCCTACGGCAAGCTCGCCGAGGTCATGAACTCGGCCGCCATCGTGTTCGCGGGCCAGCGCTTCGTGAACAGCCTGATCCTCGTCGGCATCGTGGTCTCCGCCTACCAGTTCGTGCAGATGCCGGTCATCGGCGGCGAATGGTTCTGGGTGCTCCTCGGCCTGTCGCTCCTCCTCGGCGTCATGGCCGTGATCCCGATCGGCGGCGCCGACATGCCCGTCGTCATCTCGCTGCTCAACAGCTACTCGGGCCTCGCGGCCTGTGCCGCGGGCTTCGCGATCAACAACAACCTGCTGATCGTGGCCGGCTCGCTGGTCGGTGCCTCGGGCATCATCCTCACGAACATCATGTGCAAGGCCATGAACCGCTCGCTGGCGAACGTGCTGTTCTCCGGCTTCGGCGCCGCCAAGCAGGCCACCAAGGTCGAGGGCGAGGTCAAGCCGATCGTCGCCGACGACGCCTACCTCATCCTCGAGGCCGCGCAGTCGGTCGTGTTCGTCCCCGGCTACGGCATGGCCGTCGCCCAGGCGCAGCACGTGGTCCGCGAGCTCGGCGACCTGCTCGAGAAGAACGGCGCCGAAGTGTCCTTCGCCATCCACCCGGTGGCGGGCCGCATGCCCGGTCACATGAACGTGCTCCTCGCCGAGGCCTCCGTGCCCTACGAGCAGCTCGTGGAGATGGACGACATCAACCCGCGCATGTCGAACGTGGACGTGTGCGTCGTCATCGGCGCCAACGACGTCGTCAACCCGGCGGCCCGCGAGGACGAGAACAGCCCGATCTACGGCATGCCGATCATCAACGTCGACGACGCGCGGACTGTGTTCGTGCTCAAGCGTGGCATGAGTTCGGGCTTCTCCGGCGTCGACAATCCGCTCTTCTTCGGTGAGAACACGCGCATGCTCTTCGGCGACGCGAAGTCGTCGATCTCGGCGCTGGTGGCGGCTTTCAAGGGCTGATCCACACATCTGCTCTGCCGCACCCAGAGAGGGCGCCTTCGGGCGCCCTCTCTCGTTCAGGCCTAGTTTCCGCGAGGTGGATCAGTGAGGGTTTCCGGCGCGGTGCGCACCCCACAGGGGGCACACCCGTCGCGCTTGCCCCCTGTGCGGTGCGCACCGTGCCGGGAGCCCGGAAGCCATGCGGCTCGCGGGTCTCAGCGCGCTCATGCTGGGCGGATGGCCGAGGTCGTCGCATCCGGGCCGCCGGGGCGCCCACCCGTCGCAGGGGGCGAAGAGCGGGGGTGAGCCCCCTGCGACGGGTGGGCACCCCACCGGCCCTCGATCACGCGCTTCGCAGAAGGCCGCGTCAGCGGTCGGAGTCGTTTATTGAAGGTTCAGGGTGGTCGGGGGACCATGGGGCATCCCGTTGCTTCCGCGAGGGCTTCTTCATGGCCCGGCCGATCCGCATGCCGCAGCTCGTGCCCGCCCTGACGGCGCTGCTGGCCGCCAGCGCGTTCGCCGGCGACCACCTGCGCTGCGGCAAGACCTTCATCCGCAACGGCGATTCGAAGTACGAGGTGCTGAAGAACTGCGGGGAGCCCGTTTTTCGGGACCGCATCTCCGGTGAGGACTCGGACACCATCGAGCAATGGGTCTACGAGACTTCCTGGAGCCGCTTCCCGCGCATGATCACCTTCGTCGCTGGCCGTGTGGCTCGGATCGAACGCCTCGATGACGACTGACGCTTCCACCCTGGCGGGCGCCGCGATCGAGATCGTCGACGTCTTCGCGGCGGCGCCGCTCGAGGGCAACCCGCTCGCCGTAGTGCGTGTCGACGCCATGCCCGATGCAGCGCTGCGTCAGGCCGTGGCGCGGGAGACGAACCTCGCCGAGACCACCTTCGTCGCCACCTCTCCGGACGTCGACGGCGCCTGGCCCGTGCGCATCCACACGCCGGCCGAGGAACTGCCCTTCGCCGGGCATCCGGTGCTCGGTACGGCCTGGGTCGTACGTGAACGCCTGGCCCGCGGTGGCGAGGTCGTCACGCTCGCGACCTTGCAGGGCGCAGTGCCGGTCCGCTTCGAGGCCGCCGGCCCGGGCGCGAAGGCCTGGCTGCAGGCACCGGAGGTGGACATCGAGGTCGTTCACGACCTCGCCCCCTGGCTCGACGCGCTCGACGTCGGCGCAGCGGAGATCGACGCGGTGCGGGTCCCCGCGGCGCTGGTGGACATCGGACCGCGCTTCGGGGTCCTTCATCTCCGTGAGCGCGAGCGCCTCGCCGCGCTGGCGCCCGATCCGCGCCTGCTGCGGCCGCTGCTCGCGTCCTGGCGCGCCACGGGCGTGCTCGCCGTGGCACCGGCGCGTGACGGCGAGGGCGACCTTGCCGTGCGCATGTTCTTCGAGGCGAACGGCGTCCGTGAAGACCCCGCGACCGGCAGCGCCAATGCCGGCCTTGCAGCCCTGCATCGGAGCGTCGGCTTCAAGGGTGCACTCGAGGTCACGCAGGGCGTCGAGATGCTGCGCCCGTCGCGCCTTTCGTTGCGTGTGGAGACGACGCGGATAGAGGTGGGAGGTGCGGTCTGGCCGGTGTATGCCGGCGCGTTCGCCTCGCCCTGAGCTGCGCTCCGGGCCGCTCGCTCGTGCTCAGGTGCCCCAGCCGTACACGGCCACGGCGTGACAACTCGTCCCGAGCAGCACGAACAGATGCCAGACGAAATGGCCGTAGGGCATGCGCCGGTCGAGCGCGAAGAAGACGATGCCGAAGGTATAGGCGAGGCCGCCCGCCACGAGCCAGGCGAGGCCCTCCGGGGCGACGCGCTCGATGACCAGGTCGAGGGCGATGAGCACGATCCAGCCGAGACCGAGATAGAGCGAGGTCGACACCCACTCCGGGATGTTGCGGCCGAAGGCCCGGAGCAGGACGCCCGCGCCCGCGAAGCTCCAGACCAGACCGAACAGCAGACAGCCCCGCGGGCCGCCCAGTACGCCGAGCGTGAAGGGGGTGTAGGTGCCGGCGATGAGCAGGTAGATGCCGGCGTGATCGAGGACCCAGAACACGCGCTTGGCGGGTCCCGGCGGAAAGGCGTGATAGAGCGTCGAGGCGAGGTAGAGAAAGATCGTGGTGGCCGTGAACACGCTCACGCCGGCCACGAAGGCGGCGTCGCCGACAGCCACGGCGTGAACGATCAGAACGGGCGCCGCGACGAGGGCGAGCAGGAAACCGACGCCGTGGCTGAGCGCGTTCGCCCACTCCTCCGCGTCGCGCTGCAGCGGTCCGGCGCGAGCCGCGAGGGCGGCTTCGCGTCGTATCTCGCGAGCTTCGCTCATGGGGCGTCCTTCGGGATGCCGGGACGACACGCTAGCACATGGCTACACGGGCTGCGCCGCCGCAGCTAAGCTCCGACCGAGCCCAACTGTATCGCCTGTTCCCCATGCAGCAAGCCGCAGCTCCGGCGGAGATCTCATCGACACCTGCCGCGCAGATGCGCTCGGGCGAGGACCTCGCACCGAGCGTCCTGTGGCGTGCGCTTCCGTGCGCCTCGGTCGTCGCCGACGCCGGGGCGCGCCTGCGTACGGCCATCGCCGCCAGCGAGCCCCTCGTGCTCACGGATCTCGCGCGCGACTGGCCGGCGCTCACGGAGTGGGCGCCGGAGCGCCTCGCAGCGCGCTTCGGGGACCGGACGGTCCGCGTCTACGACGCCAGCTTCGGTACGCCGGGCAAGGACTACATGGGCAGCATCGACACCATGCGCTTCGATGCCTTCCTCGCAGCCACGCTCGGCGAGGCCCGTGACCTGCGCATGTTCCTCTACAACCTCGCCCGGCAGATCCCCGAGCTGAGGGACGACGTGCGGCTGCCGGAGATCGGGCTGCGTTTCTCGCACCGCTTCCTGTTCAGCTTCTTCGGCTGCCGGGGCAGCACCACGCCGCTGCATTTCGACATCGACATGGGCTGTGTGGTGCATACGGTGATCAGCGGCCGGCGCCGCGTGCGCCTGTTCGCACCGGAGGATTCGGCGCGGCTCTATCGCCATCCCTTCACGGTGCGCAGCTACGTGCCGCTCGACGACCCGGACCCGGCGCGCTATCCGGCCTTCGCGCGGGCCCGGGGCTACGAGGTCGTGCTCGAACCGGGCGAGAGTCTCTTCATGCCGCCGGGCTGGTGGCACGAGTTCCACTATCTCGAAGGCGGGATGGGGGTGTCGCTCCGCGCGCCGAGCCTCCGCCTCGCCGATCGCCTCGCCGGTGCCGGGAACCTGCTCCTCGCGACGCCGCTCGACCGGTTCGCCAACGCCGTGGCGCCGAAGCGCTGGTTCGAGTGGAAGCGGCGTCGCGCCGACGCGCGCGCCGCAGCCTGCCTGCGGGCGGGAGGACGATCGTGAAGATGACCCGGGGCGTGCTCGACTGGGAGCGCTTCAGCGTGCCCTACCGTTGCTACGGAGATCACGCGCCGGTCTTCCTGTGCGTCAGCGGTGCACTCCAGACCATGGCCGTCTGGCGCGCCGTGGCGCGGCGCTTCGCGGCGCGACTCACGGTGGTGGTGTTCGACATGCCCGGCGTCGGACGCGCCGAGATCCATTCCGGTGATGCGCACGTCAGCGTCGAGGAGCAGCTCGGCGTCGTCGATGCGCTGATCGACAGCTGCGCGCCGGCGGGCCCCCTCACCCTCGCCGGCAGCAGCTGGGGCTCCGCCATCGCCACGACCTACGCAGCGACGCGGCCCGAGCGAGTCGATCAGCTCGTGCTGAGCAGCTTCGGCATGAAGCCGAACGCGGAGCTCGCGCGGGTCGTGGGCCGAGCGGAAGCGCTCTATCTCAGTCGCGACTACGCACGCGGCGCGGATCTCCTGCTGGAGATGATCGGCCAGCGCATCGGAAACGCCTACAGGCGACAGATCATCGCGCAGTTCGCGAACCTCACGGACGAGAGCGCCCTCGCGTTCTACGAACACTGTCGGAACGTGCTGCAGCTCGGCAGCCTCGAGGCGCGTGTGGACCTGTCGCGCATCCGTGCGCGCACGCTCATCGTCAACGGCGCCGAAGACCGCATCATCGACCCGGAGGACATGTACGCGGCGCAGGCGCTGATCCCCGACTGCGAATGTCGCCTGGTCCCCGGAGTCGGCCATTTCCTCCACTTCGAGCGCCCGGAGCTGCTCGACGACTACGAGGACTTCATCTTCGCAGGCCTGCCGGCTCAGGGTTCCGCGGCATCCGCGGCGCCGGCCAGGAACTCGAGCTCGGCCGAGCGATAGCGGCCCTCGGCGAGCAGATCTCGCATCCGTGCGAGGGTCTGGTGCGGTGCGTTCACCAACAGCCGGTTGAGCAGCCAGGCCGGAATCGGCGATGCCGGGTCGAGGTGGGAGCGGAACTCGACGTCGATGTGGTCGTCGCTCGTCGGCTGCAGGGTCCAGCCCGTCCGCGCGTCGGTGATGCGCACGCGCCCGGGCACGTGCGGACCGCCTTCCGCCTGCGCTTCTGCCTCCATGCGTACGGCGCCGGTCGCGGGGTCCCGGGACCAGCGTACGCGCATCACCAGCTCGCGATCGCGGACGGGCCAGGGCATGGCGTTCCAGGTGTAGGTCACGTCCTCGGTCGCGCTCGGCGTCTCGAGCACGTAGGACTCCTCGCAGTAGGCGATCCACTCCGGCGCCGCGGCCTTGTCGCGCAGCAGCGCGACGACGGCGGCGAGCGGAGCCTCGAGACGCATGCGCGCCCGGACCTCGGCATGGGGTGAGTCCGGCGCCGACCGCGTCGACACCTCGATGCCGTCGGCATCGCGGCGTACGGTCCAGCCTGCCTCAGCGGCGCCGGCGGCGGCCGCCAGGGAGAGCCACAGCAGGGTGAGCACGGCGGCCACGGGGCCGCGAAGCGGGTGGCGTTTCAGGGAGTGAACCTCCTTGCGTGTCGCTGCGATCCAGAGCGCAGGGCGGCGGCGCCCGCCCTGCGAAGCCGGGCTCGACGTCGAGGCGCCCGTTTCAGGCGATACCCAGGCGCTGGAACTGATCCGCCGGCGCCTCCACGGACTCGAGCGCGTGACGGAGCAGGTCGATGGACTCGCGCTCGATCGGCTCGCCGCGCCGGTTCTCGTCCTCGTCCGGGTCGACGTCGAGGTCGTAGAGATGGTGTTCGTTCGTGCGCATGCCGAGGGCCCAGAAGGGCAGGGCGTCGCCCGGCGCGAAGGGCTGACGGATCACCGGTACGCCTGAGCCGGGCATGAAGGCGAGTTCGGCGCGGCCGTCGGGCCTCGGCAGCTGCAGCTCGGGCATGTTGCGCACGGGCATGGTGGACCAGCGGTTCGACCACATGGACAGGGGCAGGTTGCCTTCGTGCACGGAAGCGCGGGCGTACTTCCGGGGCGCGCCGCTGCGCGTGCCGTCGAGGACGTGGACCCAGCGTCCCCAGACGCCGGCGAGGGCCCAGTCGCGGACGCGCGCGTCCGGGTCCGCGAGCATCGGCAGGAGCGAGGCGCCGTGCGTGCGGTGGGCGGGCGTGACGTCGAAGAGATCGCAGAGCGTCGCGTGCAGGTCGACGTTCGTGGTGAGGCCGGCGCGGCGGCCCGGCTCCATGCCCGGCGCGGCGATCATGAGCGGGGTGTGGCCGAGCGGCTCGTAGTGGGGCACGCCGGGCTTGCCGAAGATGTCCTTCTCGCCGAGGTAGTGGCCGTGGTCCGTGCACAGGATCACGACCGTGTCGTCCCAGCGTTCGGTCGCGTCGAGGGCGTCGAGCACGCGGCCGAACCAGTGATCGATCATGGACAGCTTGGCGCCGTAGTTGGCGCGCACGTGGCGCGCCGTGCGTGCGTCGACGATCCCGCGCTCGACCGCGCGCACGGCATAGGGCGGCCAGATGACGAGCTCGTCGTCCCAGTCGGGGTCGTAGCGTTTCGCCCAGGGATGCGGGGTGTCGAAGGGTTCGTGCGGGTCGAACTCGTCCACGAACAGCAGGAAGCGGTCGTGGGCGGGCGCCTGCTCGCGCAGCCAGCGCGCCGCCGTCTCCATGGTGCGCGGGCCCGGGAAATCGAGTTCCGCCCGGAACCAGGTGCGCGTCGTGTCGTAGGCGTGGCCGTGGCCCGGCGACGCGGGCAGCGCCGGCGCGCCGAGCCAGCTCGGATCCGGCCGCGTGCGCCAGGGATCGCCCTCGTGGCCGCGGACGTAGTCCCAGCCGGTGAACTCCGTGTGGTAGTTCTCGCCGCCGGTCTCGAACAGGTGCGGATGATCGGAGACGAGCATGGTCGTGACGCCCGCGCGGCGCAGCGCGGCGGTGATCGGTTCCTCCCAGAGCTCGATGGAGCCCCAGGGCTTCCAGAGGAAGTCGAGGGCCCCGCAGAGGATGTCGTGGCGCGCCGGCATGCAGGGCAGGGAGCCCGAGTAGTGCGTATCGAAGCACACCGCCCGCGCGGCGAAGCGGTCGAGGTTCGGCGTGTCGAACTCCGCTCCACCCCAGGCGCCGAGCATGTGGCGGTTCAGGCTGTCGAGCAGGACGACCACCGCGTTGCGTGGCCGGGTGCCGTGTCGCGTTCCGGTCATGGACTCCCTCCCGGCCACGATTCTGTGCACGGGTCCCGGGGGAGACAAGCGCGGCTGCCTCGGGCAGGCTCGATGGCATCTCCAGGCGCAGCGCACGGGAGCACAGCACATGCGCAGAACGGCGACCGTACTGTCCTCGGTCCTTCTGGTACTCGTCGCCCAGGTGGCGACCGCGTCCGAGCCTGCGGCCGTGGGCGTCCCGCTGCCGGCCTTCGTCCTCGAGCGCCTCGACGGCGGCGAACTCAGCGAGGCGGATCTCGCGGGGCGGCCAGCGCTCGTGGTCTTCTTCGATACCGCGTGCCCCTACTGCAAGCGCCTCGCTCCGGGCATCGAGCGCACCTGGCAGCGCTATGGTGAGCAGGGCCTGCAGGTGCTGGCGATCAGCTTCCGGGAGGAAGGCAATGTCCAGGCCTGGCGCGCCGAGAACGAGGTGAGCTTCGAGATCGCGGTGAACGGCGATGCGGTGGCCGACGCCTTCGGCGCCACCAGCACGCCGACCTGGTTCTTCGTCGACGCCGAAGGAACGGTCCGCTTCCGCGGCACCTCCTCCGATCCGGACGATCCCGTCTTCGATCTCGTCGCCGCCGATCTGCTCGGGATCGATCCCGAGGATTGCGACGTGGCGCTCTGCTGACGAGGACCATCCGCGTGGAACCGGATCGCGAGGCGCCTGAAGTCGGCGGGCGCTACGCACGCTATGTGCTGTTCGTGCTCGTCATCGTCTACGTCTTCAACTTCATCGACCGGCAGATCCTCTCGATCCTCGCGGAGGACATCAAAGCCGATCTCGGCATCACCGATGCCGAGATCGGCTTTCTCTACGGAACGGCCTTCGCGGTCTTCTACGCGGTCTTCGGCATTCCGCTCGGACGCCTCGCCGACGTCTGGGTGCGGCGCTCGCTCATCGCGTCCGGACTGCTGTTCTGGTCCGCCATGACCGCGCTCTCGGGCACGGCCCGCAGCTTCGCGGGCCTCGCCGTCTTCCGCTTCGGCGTCGGCATCGGCGAGGCGAGTGCGTCGCCGGCGGCCTTCTCCATGCTCTCTGACTACTTCCCGCCGCGGCTGCGCGCGACGGCGATCTCCATCTACTCGAGCGGCATCTACATCGGTGCCGGCATCGGCGTGTTCCTCGGCGGCCTCATCGTCGACAACTGGAACGAGACCTTCGACGCCGGCGCGTCGGCGCCCTTCGGGCTCCGGGGCTGGCAGGCCGCTTTCATGGCCGTGGGCCTGCCGGGCGTGCTCATGGCGCTCTGGGTGTGGACACTGCGCGAACCGCAGCGCGGTCTCTCCGAGGGGCTCGCGCCGTCACCGCCGCATCCGGCGCCGTTCCGGGCAGCGCTCGACGAACTCCTCTCCGTACTGCCGCCCTTCACCGTCTACGCGCTCTGGCGTGCCGGCGCCGGCGCACGCGGCATCGCCCTCAATCTCGGCGCCGCGCTCCTCGTCGCGCTCCTCGCCCTGGTGCTCGTGAGCGTGGCCGGCAGCCCCGCGCAGTGGGTGGCGCTCGGCATCGGCGTCTACGCGGCGCTGTCCTGGGCCCAGAATCTGGCGCTGCGCGATCCGCCCGCCTTCGGCCTGATCCTCGGCTCGCCCGCCATGCGCCGGGTGCTGATCGGCTTCCCCTGCATCTCCTTCGTCACCTACGGGATCGGCTTCTGGGGGGCGCCCTTCTTCATACGCGTGCACGGCGCGAGCGCCTCCGAGGTCGGTCTCTTCCTCGGCCTGTCGGCCGCCGCAGGGGGCTGGATCGGCGTCACGCTCGG
>JAZBPO010000317.1:0-3260 GCA_036351675.1 Pseudomonadales bacterium | reverse complement strand
CTGAGCGTCGTCCTGGTCTTCGTCGCCGGCCTCTCCGCGCTGACCTCCCTGCCGCGCATCGAAGACCCGCGGATCACGACGCGCAACGCGATCATCCTCACGGCGCTCCCAGGCGCCTCGGCCGAGCGCGTCGAGGCCCTCGTTGCCAAGCCCATCGAGGATGCCCTGCGCGAGCTCTCGGAGATCAAGACCATCGAGTCCACCTCGCGGCCCGGCATCTCACTGGTGTCCATCGAGTTGCAGGACTGGGTGGGCCCACGCGACAACGAGCCGATCTTCTCCAAGGTCCGTGACCGTCTGGCCGACGTCGTACCGCGGCTCCCCGCCGGGGCCAGCCTCCCCCAGTTCGACGACAAACGCGGCGCGGTCGCCTACTCGCTGATCGTGGCGCTCAGCGCCGATGCGCCGGGCGATGCCGGTCTCGGTGTCGTCAATCGTCTCGCGCAGGTCCTCGGCGATCGCCTTCGGGCCCTGCCGGGCACGGAGCAGGTGGTCTTCTTCGGTGCGCTGGAGGAGGAGATCGAGGTCGCGCTCGATGCGCAGGAGCTGGCCGCGCTCGGGCTCTCGCCCGCGCAGCTCTCCGCAGGTCTCGCCGCCGCCGACGCCAAGCGGCCGGCCGGCACCGTGTATGCCGAGGGTCGCGAGCTGCCGGTCGAGATCGAGGGTGAGTTCGACTCGCTCGCCCGGGTTGCCCGCACGCCGCTCGCGAGTGACGCCAACGGCGGCATCGTGACCCTGGGTGACATCGCGACACTGCGCAAGGCCTGGCGCACACCCGCCGAACAGATCGCGCTCGATCAGGGGCGGCGTGCCGTGCTCGTCGCGGTGCGCACCGAGGAGAGCACGCGTGTCGACACCTGGGCGGAACGTGCCTTGGCCGTCGTCGAGGCCGAGCGTCTGCGTCTGGGCGAGGGCGTGGAACTCGATGTGGTCTTCGATCAATCGGGCTACACCGAGGCGCGCTTGCGCGGGCTGACCGGGACGCTGCTCGCGGGCGCTGCCGTGGTCGTGCTCGTGGTGTGGCTGACCATGGGCTGGCGCTCCGCCCTGGTGGTGGGTGCTGCGCTGCCGCTCTCGGCCGCCGCCAGTGTCTTCGGGCTCACCTTCTTCGGTGAGCAGATCCACCAGATGACGATCTTCGGGATGATCATCGCGCTCGGTCTGCTCATCGACAACGCCATCGTGATGACCGATGAAGTGGGCGCACGCCTGCACGCCGGGGAGGGGCGCCGTGAGGCCGTGGTGGCCGCGACCTCGCATCTGTTCACGCCGCTCTTCGCCTCGACCTTCACGACCGTGCTCGGATTCATGCCGGTCTTCCTCTTGCCGGGCAACGTCGGCGACTTCGTCGGGCCCATCGCGATAGCGGTCGTGCTCGCGTTGATGGCCTCCTTCCTGCTGTCGATGACCGTCATCCCTGCGCTCGCCGCACTGATCGTTCGTCCACGGCCCAGCTCCGGCGCACGCTGGTGGCGCACCGGGCTGCGCAGCGACAGGTTGATGCGTGCCTATGAACGACTACTCCATGGGGCATTGGCGCACCCCTTGATCGCCATGGGTGGCGTGGCCTCGGTCGCCCTCGCCGGCTTCGTCGTCGCCGCGGGACTGGGCCTGGAGTTCTTTCCGCCCGCCGACCGCGATCAACTCGAGCTGCGC
Organism: Pseudomonadales bacterium; assembly: GCA_036351675.1. Lineage (GTDB taxonomy): Bacteria > Pseudomonadota > Gammaproteobacteria > Pseudomonadales > Azotimanducaceae > JAZBPO01. The sequence continues at coordinate 1,604 of JAZBPO010000317.1, read as the reverse complement.
GTCAGCATGCCGGGCGGTACCGGTATCGATCGCACGCGAGCGCGCGTGGCGGCGATCGAGGCCGTGGTGCGTGAGCATGCCGGGGTCGAGCGCCTGACCTGGGTCGCCGGCGCGAGTTCGCCGCCGGTCTACTACAACCAGCTGCGCGATCAGGATCGCAATCCGGCGCATGCGCGGGGTGTGGTACGCCTGGAGAGCGTCGAGCGTGCGCAGCATCTCGGCGTGGTGCTTCAAGAGCGCCTGGCGCAGGATTTCCCGGACGCTCAGATCGTGGTGAAGGCCTTCGGCCAGGGGCCGCCGGTCAAGGCGCCGGTCGGCTTTCGCATCGTCGGTCCCGACCTCGACAAGCTGCGCATCTACGGTGAGCGCCTGCGCGCCTTGATGCACGAGTACCCGGAGATCACCTACACCGAGGCCTCCATCGGGGCGGGCGTCCCCAAGCTCTGGTTGCAGGCCGATGAGTACGCGGCGCGCCTCGCGGGGCTGAGCCTAGCGGAGATGGCTGAGCAGTTGCAGGGCGCCCTGGAGGGCGCGGTTGGCGGCACGGTGCTGGAGGGTCTCGAGTCCTTGCCCGTGCGCGTGCGCTATGCGCCGGAGGCGCGCGAGGACCTCGCCCGCATCGCCGCGCTGAGCCTGCAAGGCGATGCCGAGGACTGGATACCGGCCAACGCCCTCGGTTCGGTCACGCTACGCCCGCAACTCCCGGCCATCACGCGGCGGAACGGCGAGCGCATCAACGAGGTCCTGGCCTTTCTGCGCCCGGGCGCCCTGCCGATCGAGGTCGCGGCGCGCATCGATGCGCGCATTGCTGCCGGGGAGTTGGAGCTTGCCTCGGGTTATCGCGTGCAGGCCGCGGGGGACAGCGCGGAGCAACAGTCCGCGGTCTCGCGCCTGCTCACCTATCTGCCGGTGCTCGGCGTGCTGATGTTGGCGACGCTCATCCTCGCCTTTCGCAGCGTCACGCTCGCGGCGTTGATCGCCGTGGTCGCGTTGCTCTCGCTGGGTCTGGGTCTGCTCTCGCTCGCACTGGCGGGCTACCCGCTAGGCTTCAATCCCATCATCGGCAGCGCTGGCCTGGTGGGTGTGGCGATCAACGGCAGCATCGTCGTGCTGGCCGCGATCCGTGCCGATGCACGCGCACGCGCCGGGGATCCCCAGGCCATCGTGGCACGCACGCTGGGGGCGACGCGCCACATCGTCTCGACCACGCTCACCACGGTCGCCGGCTTCACGCCATTGCTGCTCTTTACGGGCGGCGAGTTCTGGCCGCCGCTCGCAGTCGTGATCGCGGGGGGTGTGGGGCTGGGCATCGTCTTGAGCCTGCTCTTCACGCCCACGGCCTACCGACTGCTCGCGCCGCGCCTGGAGCGTACAGCGCTCACTGCCTGAGGCCTGCGCGCGACGCCGGGTCGAGGCTTCGGCTAGGATCGCCCTGTCCGAAGCGCAGGAGCCGTTCCTTGAACCGACCCGACCCGTCCCGTCATCGCATTGCCGTCATCCCCGGCGACGGCATCGGCAAGGAGGTCGTGCCCGAGGGCATGCGCGTCCTGGAGGCCGCGGGTCGGCGTTTCGGGATCGAGTTCGTCTGGGACGAGTACCCCTGG
>JAZBPO010000316.1:0-12563 GCA_036351675.1 Pseudomonadales bacterium | reverse complement strand
CTCGAGATCGATCACAACTGGTGCCGCTCGGTCTACACGAAGGACCCGAACGGCAACATGGTGGAGTTCTGCCTCACCACGGGCAGCTTCGACGCCGCCGACCGGGAGCGGGCCCTCGCCGCCCTCGCCTCGAACGAGCTCGATTTCTCCGAGCCGCCCGGGGGTATGGACATGCACCCGGCGACGGCCGCCTGAGGAGGTTCCAACATGCCGCGACTGCGCGAAGTGCCCCGCGCCGAGGCCGATGCGAGCGCCCTGCCGCTCTACGACGCACTCTTCGGCCCGGACCGCGATCCCGTCGCCGAACCGGGCACCGCCACCGGCACGCCCGGCAACTGGTGGACCGTGTTCGCCCTCGTCCCGGACTGCCTCGCGCACGCCGTGGCCGGCTTCCAGTTCTATCGCAGCGAGCAGCGGCGCCTGTCGCCGCGCCTGCGTGAACTCGGCCAGGCACGCGCCGGCTTCGCCCGCGGCAGCCAGTTCGTGTTCTCGCAGCACTGCAAGGCGCTGCGTGCCGTCGGCTTCTCCGAGGCGCAGATCGAGGCCATCGCGCACTGGGCCTCGAGCGATCTCTTCGATCCGCTCGAGCGGGCCGTGCTCGCCTACACGGACGACCTCGTGCTCCAGGGCGGGCGCGTGCCGGACGGCACCTTCGCGGCGCTGAAGGCCGAGCTGTCCGACGAGGAGATCCTCGAGCTCACCTACATCACCTGCATGTACGAGATGCACGCCACCATGTGCCGCGCGCTGCGCCTCGAGTACGACGACGTCGACGAGCGCATCGTCGAGATTCCGATTCCGGACGACGAGACGCGCAGCATCGACTTCATGGCCGCCGTCGATCAGGACGAGCGTGGCACCGAATGAACGTGTCGACCTGAGCACTCCGACACGCACGTGAGCGAGGCCGAGCCCGGGACGAGCTCCGAGCCGCACGCACCTCCAGGACTCGGCGGCGCCCGGCTCGCGCACTTCGGCGGGCACGCGCGCGTGCTCGCCCGGGACCTCAACAACGAAACCGGCGACGACTTCCGGCCGATCCCGCCGCTGTCCGCGGACGGGCGCGGGGCGTGGGCGGTGGAACCGCCGGCGCGCGTCCCGGGGACCCGAGCGCGTTGCGCCTGTCGGCCCGGACGCGCAGGCGCCCGCCCTCAGGCCGCGATGGTCCGGAGCGCGCCCACGAGCTGTCCGATCTCGGCCGCCGTCGTGTAGACCTGAGGCGTCACGCGCACGCAGCTGCCGCTCGCCAGTCCGAAGCGGGCGACGGTGAAGATGCCGAACTCCTGTTCCAGTCGCGCCTGCAGGGCGCGCACATCGTCGGCACTCGTGCGCCCGCGCAGACGCAGGGCCGCCATGCCGGTCCAGGACGCCTCGTCGCGACCGCCGAGGATCTCCAGACCGTCCAGCTCGGCCAGCGGCTCGGTCCAGAGGCTGCGCAGATGGCGCAGACGTGCCTCCTTCGCCGCACCGCCGACGGCCTCGTGGAAGTCGACGGCCGCGGGGATCGTGATCGCGGCGGCGAAGTCCCAGGTCCCCGTGTGGATGCGCCGCTGCACGTCCGGCACGGCCGGGTCCTGCTCGCCGGGATAGGGGGCGACGGGTCCGAGCGTGCCGCGGCGCATGTAGAGCGCGCCGAGACCGAGCGGCGCGCCGATCCACTTGTGCAGGTTGAAGCCCGCCCAGTCGACGCCGAGGTCGTCGACGCGGAAGTCGAGCAGGCCGAGCGACTGGGCGGCATCGCAGACCAGATGCACGCCGCGCTCGCGGCACAACTCGGCGATCCGCGCCACGGGCAGGACGAGACCGTGCTGATTGCTGGCGTGCGTGACGAGCGCGAGCTTGAGGTTCGGATGCGCCTCGAAGACGGCCTCGTAGCGCGCGAAGAGCTCATCCTGGTCGGCACGCGGGGGCAGCTCGAGCGTGACCACCTCGACGCCGTGCGAGGCGCCCAGGGACTCCATGAGGCGCTTGAAGGCGGGATAGTCGACGTCGGCGAGCAGCACCGCATCGCCGGGCGAGAGTTCGCGGTACTGGCGGACGACGTTGTGCACGGCTTCCGTCGCGTTGCGCGTCAGCGCGACCTCCTCGGGGTCCGCGCCGATCAGCCGTGCGACACGCTCCCGGGCGTACTCGTAGTCGGCGCCGTAGAGCCGACGCGCATACCAGGAGTTCTCGCGGTTCACCCGCGCGAGCGCCTCCTGATAGCGGCCGAGGACCGGCTCCGCCATGCGCCCCCAGTAGCCGTGCTCGAGGTTCGTCACGCCCTCCGTGCGGGCGTAGAAGCGGCCGATGCGGGCCCAGTGCGCCTCGTCGCGCGCGAGTGCGGTCGGATCGACGGCGCCCGGACCGGGCGGGCGCTCCGAGGCCGTGAGGTCGAGCGGCGACGCACCGCGCCCGGCCCCCGCCGCCAGCAGCAGCGGGGCGGCGGCGGCGCCACGCAGCAGGCGCCTGCGCGCCGGGTCCATCGCATCCTGGCTTCGCGAGCCCATGGCTTCACCTCTCTCGGATCGGGTCGGGATCGTGTCCCGTTCTACACGGCGTCTGGCTGCTGCGCGACCGTCGCGCCATGGCGATCGGGCCCGGCTTCGACTGCGCTATGCTTCACCGAGCGGGCAGCACCAAGGCGATTCCGACGATGAAGACCGGGCCCTGCGCGCTCTGCGAACGGACCGCACCACTCACCTTCCACCACCTGATTCCCAGGAAGGTCCATCGTCGGCCGCGCTTCGCGCGCAGCTACTCGAAAGCGGAACTCGCCCGCGGCGTCGACGTCTGTCGGCTGTGCCACAAGGCGATCCACCGTTTCCACGACGAGATGACGCTGGCACGCGAGCTGAACACGCTGGAGGCCCTCAGGCAGGACGAAAGACTCGCCCGCCATGCGGCCTGGGCGGCGAAGCAGCGCCTGCGCGCACCCGCCTGAAGCAGACAGCTTCGACCCGTCGAAACTTCGACTCACCCGATCGATGGGCGCCGCATTTCCGAATGTCCGTCGCCCGCCGCAGGGTGGATATTCCGCCTGCGAGCTCGTCCCGACTGTCCGGATACGGCCCCCGGGCAGTCGGGGCGAGCGCCGCACCAGCACCCGCCCCTTCCCTCCTCCTACTCGAACAGTCGCTCTCGCGCAGTGTCCGTGATGCGCACGACCGCCGGGTGCTTGAGCTTCCGCTCCGGCGAGATGACGTAGAAGTGTTCCTCGACCTCGTCCACCTCGCCGATGCGTCGCGCCTGATAGCTGCGCTCGATCTGCTCGGCGATGGCCGTCGGCGCGGGGAAGATGCCGCACCGCTCGCCACCGAAGGCCTTCAGCAGTGCACTGTCCTCGAACTCGCCGACGACGTGCGGGCGCAGCGCCCGGGCGTCGAACCAGTCGTCGAGGCGGCGCCGCAGCGCGCTCGTGTTCACGGGCAGCAGGAGCGGCGCGCCGTCGAGGGACTCGGGGAAGCGCTTGGCGTACTTCGCGGCGATGGCGCGATGGGCGAACATCGACACGCCCGAGGCGCCGAGGAGATGGTTGAAGGCGCGCACGCTCGAACCCGTGGGCAGCGTGCGATCGGAGATCACCAGATCGAGGCGATGCACGGCGAGGTCCGCCAGCAGCTTCTCGAGATCGTCCTGCCAGCACAGCAGGCGCACCCCCTCGCCGAGTTCCAGCGCCGGCTGCAGGATGCGCTGGGCGACGAGCTTGGGCATGGAGTTCACGATGCCCACGTTGAAGGCGATGGGGGCGCCCATCTCCGTGTCTCGCACGCGCTGCGTGAGTTCCGCACCGAGGGAGAAGATCTCCTCCGCGTACTGGTTGACGAGACGGCCCGTGTCCGAGAGCACCAGGCCGCGGCCGACGCGATGGAACAAGGGGGCGCCGATCGACTCCTCGAGGAGCTTGAGCTGGCCACTGATCGTCTGCGGGGTGAGATGGAGGACGTCGGAGGCCCGCGCGATGCTGCCTTCGCGCGCTACGGTCCAGAAGTAGAGCAGGTGCTGATAGTTGAGATGCCGCATGTCCGCCCGGCGCTGCTGTTGGCGGGCGCTATAGTGCGACGGAGGGAAGCGGGGCGCCAGCGCCACGATGGCCGCGTCGGCGTCGCGGCAGGCCGCGGCGACAGCTCGGCGTGGGCGAGGCGCCCTCACCGAGGTGAGATCGAGCGTGCTCGCGCGGCCGGAGCCCGCCATCGGCGCCCCCCGCCAGTTCGCGACGTCCGACCGACCGACGCCGGTCGGCCACGATGACCGCGCCGCGCCGCCCGGCGCCGAGCCAGCGCCGCCTGCAGCGGCCGCCGGATCTAACCGGTCCGCGGCTGTCGCGCTTCCGGGAAGTGTTCCTGCGCCACGGGCTGCCCGTGCTCGCCGTGGGCGCCCTGCTGCTTCTCGGGCCGGAGCAGCGCATGCTGCTCTGGAGCCATCTGCAGCCGGCGCTGCGGGATCCGCTCGCCTACGGCTTCGCGGCCGCCTGCGTGCTCGCAGGTTGCTGTGCCCTCTCCGGCTGGCTCGATCGTGGCGTCGACGTCTCGCGCCTCGGCTGGATCGTCTACCTTCTCGCCCTGTCGATCTGGGAGGAGTGGGTGTTCCGGCTGGCGACGCCGCACTGGCTGGAAAGCATCCACGGCAGCAGGGAGGCCGCGATCCTCGCGACGAACCTCGTCTTCGGCGCCCTGCACTGGTTCACGCTGCGCTGGCGGCTGCGCTGGTGCGTCCTCGCCTTCCTCGGCGGCATGGCCTTCAGCCAGCAGATGGCGACCGGCGACTTCACCCGCGTGGTCCTCACCCACTGGGCCCTGACCTTCCTCAACACGCCCCGGCCGCCGGGGGGCCGTCGGCGGGTCGGCTGAGGCCCGGACTCGCGCCGGTGGCCGGTGCGGTCAGACCGATGCGCCCTTGTGCTCTTCCTCGAGCATTCGCGAGTTCAGGCGCGCGAGCCAGGTCTGACCGCCCCCCGTGTACTTCAGATAGGAGAGCGCGACGGTGATCTGCGGCAGCAGATGCTTCCAGAACCGCTGCGGGTAGCTGTCGATGACGTCAGCCGGATTCGCATAGCCCATCTTCGCCGCGAGACCGACTTCCTCGAGCTGGCGATAGAGCTTCTTCGAGCGTTGCACGAAGCGCGGATCGGCGCCGAGGGCGATGATCTGTGCCGCGCGCAGCAGTGCGGGCCAGCTCTCCTGGTCCTCCGGCGGCGTCCGCGGCGTGGGCATGCGCGCGAGCTCGATCATGCCGGCGAGACGCTCCGGATCGATCGGCGGCGTGTCGGCGTAGCGCCGGCGGATGAACATCTGGCTGCGTTCGACGTATTCGCGCAGCAGGCAACCATCCGTCTGACTGCGATCGAGTTCCACCGTGCGCCCGTCCGGGGACACGACGAGCTTGCGGCCGTCGTCGCCCGGCACGACCCCGCGGGCGAAACCGACGAAGACCGAGAGCGAGCCGAGCATGAAGTGGAGCCAGTCCACGGGCGACACGTCGAAGCGCTCGATCTGGCGGCCTTCCACGATGCGCAGACTCACCTCGGAGATGAGCAGCGCGCTCTCGAGATTGGTGTAGAGCGCGTTCGTGCGCGCGACGTGGTGCAGTGCCATGCGCCCGGCACGATCGAGGACGTGGAGATGGCGCTGCTCGACGCCGGGATGCGCCGCCACGAACGCCTCACGCAGGCGCGCGAGGTACTCGTCGATGATGATGTCGGACGGCTTGAACATGTGCGCCGGCTCCTCCCTTCCCGCGTGAGCGGCCGCACCCGCGGTGCCGGACGCGCTCAGCTCGCCAGGTCGGCCCTGTGCTCCTCGTAGAAGACGTGCGAGTAAAGGCCTGCGAGCCAGTCGCGCCCGCCCTGGGTCAGCTTCAGGTACCGGATGCCCGGCTCGATGTGCTGGCGCACCATGTTCCAGAAGAAGTTCGGATAGGTCTCGCGGAGCGACTCCGGCGAATCGTTGCCCATGGAGTGGTTCGCGCCCGTCTCCTCGAACTCGTAGTAGAGCATGGGCAGCTTGCTCGGGTAGTCGGGATCGGCCATCTGGCCGATCAGATCGGCGGCCTGTACGAGCTGCGCCCAGTCGACCACCTCCGCGACGTCGGCCGCCTTGTCGGGCACCGGGAAGCGGGTGTTCTCGATCGTGTGTGCGATCAGCTCCGCGTCGAGCTGCGGGTGATCACCGAAGCGCGAGCGTACGAAGAGCTTGCCGCGTTCGACGTGGTAGGGCGTAAGGAAGGCGTCCGTCGCTCCGCGCGGGATCTCGACGCTGTTGCCCTCGGCGTCGATGACCGCGTGCGTCTCCGTATCGCCCCGGCAGATGCCACGGACGTAGCCGATGTCGTGGCACAGGAGTGCGATCGTGAAGTGTGCCCAGTCGCGGGGCGAGACCGAACCTTCCGAGAGGAGCTTGCCGCGGAAGATCTCCTGACCTACGAGCGTGACCATCATGGTGTGCTCGACGTCGTGATAGAAGGCGTCGGAGCGGTGGATGGTCTCGACCGCGAGGTTGGCCGCGGCGCGGATGATGTTCCCGTACTCGTGTTCACGCCCACCGAGGTTGCCGTAGGCGGCCCGGTAGGCGTCGGAGATGCGGGCCAGGAAGGCCGCGTTGAGCGATTCGATGTGGTTGAAGACCGTCGCGGACACGCCTGCGCCTCGCTCTCGCGGGGGGGAACTGCGCATCGTCCGCAGAATATTGGCCCTGCCGGATTGGGGTCAACCTCGTCAGACCCTTACACGATGTTCCTGTGACGCACTCCCGAAAGCAGGGCAGACCGGGCGTCAGCCCCGGCGACGCCATTTCTGCGCCATGCGCAGCACGCTCTCGTCCTTCGTGTAGGAGGAGAGGTCCTCGATCGGCACCCAGGCCAGGTCGTGGGACTCGTCGCTGACGACGTAGTCGCGGTGCGGGGCGAGGAAGGCGTAGCGGACGTCGAAGTGCTCGTGTTCCGGTTCGTCCCGGCGCGCCGGAATGCGGTGGATGTCGAGGTCGAAGGGCACGGCCGCGTCGAGGGGCGTGAGCGACGGCAGGCCCGACTCCTCGAGTCCCTCGACGAGGGCGACGTCCAGGGGATCGGGATTGCCGTCCGCATGGCCCCCGAGCTGGATCCAGAGATCGAGCTTGCGGTGATGGGTGAGCAGCACCGCATCGCGTTCCGGCGAGACGATCCAGGCCGATCCCGTGACGTGTCCGGGCCAGGCGAGGGAGCGTTCGAAGCAGTCCTCGTAGGCCTCGACGAAGGCGCGGAAACGGTCGGTCGTGTCGCGCTCGTCCGGATGGCGTCGGGCGTAGGCGGCAATGGCGTCGAGCAGCGGGCGGCGTTTCATCGGTCCCTCCGGATGGGCGCGCGCAGTCTGCGCATCCGCCCCCTCCGATTCAATGCATGCGAGCGGGTACACTTCCGCGGCGCCGACGAGCGCCGAGACGAGCACATCACGAGAAGAGGGAGAGACCCATGATCGCCATACTAGCGAAGATCCCGGTGAAGCCCGGCAGCGAAGCCGACTTCGAGAAAGCCATGCTCGCCATGGCCGAACAGGTCCGCAGCAACGAGCCGGGCAACCACCTCTACACCCTCTGCAAGGGTGAAGACGGCAGCTACACGATGATGGAGCTCTACGAGGACGAAGCCGCCATCGCAGCCCACCGCAGCTCCGACCACTTCAAGGCCGGCGGCGCCAGCCTCGCCCCCTACATCGCCGGCGCTCCCGAGATCACCACCATGCCCGTCATCGGCTGAACCTGAACAAGGGGGCCAGGGCCCCTCTTCACCTCCGCGAGCAACCTGAACGAGGGGCCCAGGGCCCCTGTTCAGGTTCCGCGTCCCATCGCGCAGCGTCGCGAGCGTTCTCTCACCCCATCCCGAGCCTGTTCGTCCCGACCTCACGTCTTCCTGCCCTCTCGCGCTCGGACCGAATCCATGACGCTCGAACGCCAAGGCGAAGCGAGCCCGAGCGATGGCGAGACCGAGACGCAACTACCCGGCAGGAGTGCCCGTCCACGTCGTTCACCGAGGCATCGACCGGAACGACGTCTTCTTCGACGACCGGGACCGCGTGGCCTTCCTGCGAGCGCTCGCGGACGGACTCGAGCGCTACGCGGTCCGGCTGCACGCGTACGTCCTGATGGACAACCACATACATCTACTCCTGACGCCCGACCGACCGCAGGCCGTCTCGTCGCTGATGTGCTACCTGGGAGGACGCTACGTACCCCAGCTCAACCGACGCGCGGGCAGAACGGGCAATCTGTGGGCGGGAAGGCACTTCTCGGCGCCGATTCAGGAAGATCGCTACCTGATCGCATGCATGCGCTACATCGAGATGAATCCGGTCCGCGCATCGATCGTCCGCCACGCTGGCGCCTATCGCTGGTCGAGCTTTCGCGCGAACGCGTTCGGCATGCCGGATCGGATCGTCGATCCTCACGCGGTCTATCTCGCACTCGGGCCGGACCGGGACGCGTGCCGCAGAGCCTACGAATCCAGATTCACGGCCTGTGCCGTGGCCTCGCCGAGCATCGCGCAGGAAGCATCCGAGCTCCGTGCGCAGCTGCGTCGCCGCGGCAGGGCGCGCTCCTCTGGCGCCGCGTCATCGGGCGGGCAGGACCCGACCCCGTAAGCACTCGCCACCTCAAAGAACGGCCGTCCCCGCTCCGATCGAGGACACGACTGCCTGTGAAGAAAGGCCCTGGCCCTTTCGTTCAGGTTCAGTGCGCCATTGGGGTGTGACGAGGGGCCCTGGCCCCTTTGTTCAGGTTCGGGTGAGGCGGGCGGGGGTGTCGACGTCGAAGAGGGCGGCGAGCTGTTCGGTCATGGCGTCGCCGAGCTGCTCGGCGTCGGTGATGGTCACGGCGCGGCGGTAGTGGTGGGTGACGTCGTGGCCGATGCCGATGGCCACGAGCTGTACCGGCGAATGGTTCTCGATCTGGTCGATGGCGTACTTGAGGTGCTGCTCGAGGTAGTTGGATGGGTTCACGAGCAGCGTCGAGTTGTCGACGGGCAGACCGTCGGAGATGACCATGAGGATCTTGCGCTGCTCGGGGCGCGTGACGATGCGGTTGTGCGCCCAGATGAGGGCCTCACCGTCGATGTTCTCCTTCAGGAGGTCCTCGCGCATCATCAGGCCGAGGTTCCGCTTCGCCCGCCGCCAGGGGTCGTCGGCTGCCTTGTAGACGATGTGGCGCAGGTCGTTGAGCCGTCCGGGCTGCGACGGCTTGCCGTTCGTGATCCAGTCCTCGCGCGACTGCCCGCCACGCCAGGCGCGGGTCGTGAAGCCGAGGATCTCGACCTTCACGGCACAGCGCTCGAGGGTCTGGCCGAGGATGTCGGCGCACATGGCGGCGATGGCGATGGAGCGGCCACGCATGGAGCCGGAGCTGTCGATGAGCAGCGTGACGACCGTGTCGCGGAACTGGATCTCGCGTTCCTGCTTGAAGGCCAGCGGCTGCGACGGGTCGATGATCACGGTCGCGAGACGCGCCGTGTCGAGGATCCCCTCCTCGAGGTCGAAGTCCCAGCTCCGGTTCTGCTGCGCCATGAGGCGCCGCTGCAGACGGTTCGCGAGGCGCGACGTGGCGGTCTGCACGGACTGCAGCTGCGCGTCGAGGATGCCGCGCAGCCGCTCGAGCTCTCCGGGCTCGCAGAGATCGGCGGCCGCGACCACCTCGTCGTAGCGATCCGTGTAGGGCGTGTAGTCCACGTCGACGCGGATCCGCCCGGCCTCGTCCTGCGGCGCGGGCGGCGGCTCCTCGCCGTCGTCCTGGCCCTCCGCGTCCGAATCGTCCTGATCCGCCTCGAGCTCCATGAGCGCGGCCTCGCCGTCCGAGCTCTCGTCCATGGAGGTCTCGTCGTCGAGAGCCACGTCCTGCGGCTGCAGTTCGCCCGAGCTCTCGCCCTGCTCGGAGAGACTCTCCATGTCCTCCTGCTCGTCCGACCCGTCGGACTGGTCGTCCATGTCCGCGGCGAGACCGAGATCGGAGATCAGCGTGCGCGACAGCCGCGAGAAGGCCTGCTGGTCGTCGATGGCGTCCACGAGGGCGTCGAGATCGCCGCCGGCACGCTCTTCGACCCACTGGCGCCACTGCTCGACGATGGGCCGCGCCGCCGCCGGCAGCTCGCGCCCGGTCAGACGCTCACGCAGCATGAGCCCGACGGCCATGCCGAGGGGCGCCTCGTTGCGGGTCTGGATGCGGTCGAAGGCCGCGCGGCGGCAGTCCTGCTCGAGGGAAGCGTCGAGATTCGCCGCCACGCCCTCCATGCGGCGCGCCCCGATGGCGTTGCAGCGCGCTTCCTCGACGCTTTCGTAGAGATCGAGGCCGGGCCCCGCGGGCGGACGATTGCGCGCGTGCAGTCCGGCGTCGTGGTGAGCGATGCGCAGCGCGAAGGCATCGGCGATGCCGCGCACGGCACTCACCTCCGCCGCCGTCGATCCGATCTGCGGCAACGGTACACGCGCACGGTTGCCGCGCAGCGTCGGCGTGCCCTGGCCGAAGGCGACCTCGAGCTCGTCGTCGCCCGCGAGCGCCCGCATGGTCGCGATGGTCGCGCGCTTGAAGGGCTCCAGCGGCTCGTCGGCGTCGGAACTGCTCACCGGGATGCGTCTCAGCCCTTGATCGCGATGGCGCCGGTCGCCTCGCCGAGGTCGGTGCCCATGCAGCGCTGGTAGTACTCGGAGACGATGGGCCGCTCCATCTCGTCGCACTTGTTCAGGAACGAGACGCGGAAGGCGAAGGCGAGGTCGCCGCCGAAGATGGTCGCGTTCTGGGCCCAGGCGATCACGGTACGCGGGGACATGACGATGGACAGCTCGCCCGCGATGAAGCCCTTCCGGGTCAGATCGGCCACCGCGACCATGTTCGAGATGACGTTCCGCCCCGCCTCGTCCTGATACTCGGGCAGCTTCGCGAGCACGATCTGCTCCTCCGCCGCGTGCGGCAGATAGTTGAGCGTCGTGACGATGTTCCAGCGGTCCATCTGTCCCTGGTTGAGCTGCTGCGTGCCGTGATAGAGGCCCGTCGTGTCACCGAGGCCGATCGTGTTGGTGGTCGCGAACAGGCGGAAGGACGGATGCGGCGCGATGACGCGGTTCTGATCGAGCAGCGTCAGCTTGCCTTCCACCTCGAGCACGCGCTGGATCACGAACATGACGTCCGGTCGGCCGGCGTCGTACTCGTCGAAGACCAGCGCGACCGGGTGCTGCAGCGCCCAGGGCAGCATGCCCTCGCGGAACTCGGTCACCTGCTTGCCGTCCTCGAGGACGATCGCGTCCTTGCCGATCAGATCGATGCGGCTGATGTGCGAGTCGAGGTTGATGCGGATGCACGGCCAGTGCAGCCGCGCGGCCACCTGTTCGATGTGTGTCGACTTTCCGGTGCCGTGGTAGCCCTGGATCATCACCCGCCGGTTGTGTGCGAAGCCCGCGAGGATCGCCAGCGTCGTGTCGTGATCGAAGCGGTAGCTCGGGTCCAGATCCGGCACGTACTCCGTGCGGTGGCTGAACGCAGGCACCTCGAGGTCGATGTCGAGCCCGAAGGTCTCGCGGGCGGAGACGGTGGTATCGGGCGAGGCGTCCGCTGACAGGGCCGATTCGTGGATGCTCATAGGGGTTCCAGGACTGCGGGGAAGGAAGCCGCGTGACGCGGTCCGCAACCGCGTTCGATCGACGCTTCCGAGGAACGCGCGAGCGACGGGACCTCGCGCACGACGCCGCGCTATTGAGCCCAACTGGCCCCGGAAACTCAACCGGGCCGGCCGCCGCCGGGCGCCAGCGTGACGCCCTGCTATGATCCGCGCCGCCACGCCGCCCGGAGTCCGTTCATGCCCCGCATCCTGATGATCCGCCACGGCAAGGCCGCCGCCGGCTGGGACGGCCATCCGGACCCCGGCCTCGACGAGCTGGGCCGTCGGCAGGCCGCGGCCGTCGCGGATCGCCTCGCCGGCGACGGTCCGGTCGCCATCCTGACGTCGCCGCTGGCGCGCGCCCGCGAGACCGCGGCCCCGATCGCCGACAGATGGGATCTCGAGCCGCTCGTCGAACCGCGCGTGGCGGAGATCCCCTCGCCGACCCAGGACCTGGAAGCCCGCACGGCCTGGCTGCGTCGGGCCATGGCCGGGACCTGGCGCGACCTCGAGGAGACCTACCGGGACTGGCGGGACGAGGTCGTGCAGTGTCTGGCCTCGCTGGAGGAGGACGCGCTCGTGTTCAGCCACTTCATCGCCATCAACGCGGCGGTCGGCCATTGCCGGGGGGAGGACGGCGTCGTCGTGTTCCGCCCGAATCACTGCTCCATCACCACCTTCGAGGTCGAGGACGGCGCTCTGCGTCTCGTCGAACAGGGCAGCGAAGCAGAGACCGAGGTCCGCTGAGCGGCCGATCGGGAGCGCCATGTCCGCCCAACCCCAGCCCGACGCGCCGATCCCCCTGCGGCGCGCCTACACGATCCTGTTCAGCTGCCTCGTCGCCGTCGGCATGGGGCAGACGATCGTGTTCGCGATCCTGCCACCGCTCGGACGCGAGATCGGCCTCGCGGAGGTGCAGGTCGGCGCCATCGTCTCCGCGTCGTCGATCACCTTCTTCATCGCCTCGCCCATCTGGG
>JAZBPO010000315.1:0-16076 GCA_036351675.1 Pseudomonadales bacterium | reverse complement strand
CCCTTCGTGATCGGCCACAGCTTCGGCGGTTTCGTGGCGCTCGAGACGGCCCACCGCCACGGCGAACAGCTCGCCGGCGTGATCTTCAACGACTTCACCGTCCGGCCGCCCGAGAGCTACGTGGAATGGGGTCTGCGCGCCGAGCGCGAGGGGCGCACGGAACCGCGCCGTCTGCGCGTGTACGACGATCTCGATACGGCCGTCGGACGCTTCCGCCTCGTACCGGAGCAGCCTCCGCTGCATCCGGCCGTGCACCGCTGGCTCGCGGAGCAGTCGCTGCAGCAGGTCGAGGGGGGCTGGACCTGGCGCTTCGACCCGGGCCTGTTCGATCACCTGGAGATGGGCATCGGCCAGCGCGACAAGTTCGCGACGCTCGTCTGCCGCTCCGCCGTCGTGCTCGGCGAGCACAGCGCCGACGACGGTGCGCGCAGCGGCCCCTACATGCGGGAGATCACGAACGGACTCCTGCCCATCCTCACCATCCCGGACACGCACCACCACATGATGTTCGAGGAGCCGCTGGCCCTGACCATGGCCTTCGAGGGGCTCCTCGACGCCTGGATCGCCGAGGACGGCCGTGACGCCATGCACGCCGCCCTCGCGGAACTCGACTGACGATCAGCACACGAGGAAGACCATGAGCGCACGCACCAACACCCGCATCACCCTCGCCTCGCGCCCGGACGGCATGCCGACGGACGAGAACTTCACCGTGGAGTCCGTACCGGCGCCGGAACCCGCCGAGGGCGAGGTATTGCTGAAGACCCTGTGGTTGTCCCTCGATCCGTACATGCGCGGCCGCATGAGCGACCGCAAGTCCTACGCGGCGCCGCTCGAGCTCGGCGAGGTCATCACCGGCGGCGTGGTCGCCCAGGTCGTGGAGTCGAAACACCCGGACTGGGCCGTGGGCGACCTCGCCACCAACATGTCCGGCTGGCAGCAGTACGCCGTGGCGACGCCGGGCCAGTACCGCCTGTTCCGCGTCGATCCGGACAACGCCCCCATCTCCACCGCCGTCGGCGTCACGGGCATGCCCGGCCAGACCGCCTACTTCGGGCTGCTCAGCGTCGGCAAGCCGCAGCCGGGGGAGACGGTGGTCGTCTCCGCCGCCTCCGGCGCCGTGGGCGCGACCGTGGGCCAGATCGCGAAGATCCACGGGTGCCGGGTCGTCGGCGTCGCCGGCGGCGCGGAGAAGTGCGCCTTCTGCGTGGACGAACTCGGCTTCGACGCCTGCGTCGACTACAAGTCGGACAGCTTCGCCGCGGACCTCGCCGCCGCCTGCCCCGACGGCGTCGACGTCTACTTCGAGAACGTCGGCGGCGCCGTGCTCGAAGCCGTCGCCCCGCTTCTCAACCCGGGTTCGCGGGTGCCGGTCTGCGGCTACATCTCCGCCTACAACACGCCCAACGGCGAGACCATCGAGCCGCCGGACGCCTGGCTCAAGCGCACCCTCGCGGACCCGCCCGAGACGCGCTTCTTCGTCGTCACGGAGTGGATCGAGGAGTTCGACGCGGCCACGGCCCAGCTCGGCGCCTGGATCCGCGAAGGCCGCCTGAAGTACCGCGAGTCCGTCGTAGAGGGCATCGAGAACGCGCCGAGCGCCTTCCGCATGCTCTTCACGGGCGAGAACTTCGGCAAGCTGCTGATCCACGTCGCCGATCCGGAGTGAGCGCGCCGTGCGCAACCTGATCGTCACCCTCTGCCTCATGGTGGCCTCGGTGCTGCTGGTGCTCGCGGTGGCGCCGGCGCAGGTCGAGCGCTCCATGAACGTGGTGCTGCCGCACGATCCCTGGCCCGTCGGGGAACGCGCGGCGCGCCTCCACGCGACGTTGCGCGTCGCGGACTGGCACGCGGATTCACTGCTCTGGAAGCGGGACCTCACGCAGCGCTCGGACCGGGGGCACGTCGACCTGCCGCGGCTGCGCGAAGGCAACGTCGCCTTGCAGGTCTTCACCGCCGTCACGAAGTCGCCGCGCGATCAGAACTACGAGCAGAACACGGGCGACAGCGACAACATCACGCTCCTCGCCGTGGCCCAGGGCTGGCCCCTGCGCAGCTGGACGTCGCTGGCCGAACGGGCGCTGCATCAGGCCGCAAAGCTCCACGGCTTCGCCGAGGAAGCACCGGAGGACCTGGTGGTGGTTCTGGACCGCGAGGGCCTCACGAGCGCCCTCGCCGCCCGGGAGGACGGCCCCGCTCCGATGATCGCCGTGCTCGGCATCGAGGGCATGCACGCCCTCGACGGCGACATCGCCGAGCTCGAGCGGCTCTGGGACGCGGGCTTCCGCGTGTTCGGTCTGCACCACTTCTTCGACAACGCGCTCGGCGCTTCGCTCCATGGCGAGTCCGGCGCGGGCCTGACCGACTTCGGCCGCGAGGTCGTGGCCGAGATCGAGCGGCGCGGCGGCATCATCGATCTCGCCCACTCGTCGCCGCAGGTCGTCCGCGACGTCCTCGCCATGACCACGCGCCCGCCGATCGTCTCGCACACGGGCCTCCACGGCGCCTGCCCGTCACCGCGCAACCTCCCGGACGAGCTCATGGTGGCCATCGCCGAACGCCGGGGCCTGATAGGCATCGGCTACTGGGACGGTGCGGTGTGCGACCCGTCGCCGGCGTCCGTGGCCGCCACCCTCGACTACGGTCGTGAGCTGCTCGGCACCGACGCCCTCTCGCTCGGTTCCGACTACGACGGCTCCACCACCGTCGCCTTCGATGCGAGCGAGCTCGCCGCCCTGACCCAGGGCCTGCTCGTCGCGGGTTTCGAGGAAGAAGCGATCCGCGACGTCATGGGCGAGAACACGTTGCGCTTCCTCGTGCGCTGGCTGCCCTAGCACCTGCCCGGCCTCCGGCGCCGCGCCGTGGGCCCCCACCGCGCGTATGATCCGCTCTCGTCTCTTCCGGACCTGCTGGAATCCATGAAGCTCGACCCGGTCAAGCAGGAGTTCGTGCTCCACTTCGGCGAGATGGGCTCACGCTGGGGCATCAGCCGCACCGTGGGCCAGATCTATGCCCTGCTGTTCCTCTCCGACGAGCCCCTGAACGCGGAGCAGATCGTCGACGCCCTCGGCTTCTCGCGCTCGAACGTCTCCATGGGCCTGAAGGAGCTGCAGGCCTGGAACCTCGTGCGCCTGCAGCATCAGCTCGGCGATCGCCGCGACTACTTCACCACGCCGGACGATCTCTGGGAGATCGTCCGCACGCTGATCGAGGAACGGAAGAAGCGCGAGATCGACCCGACACTGACGAAGCTCCGCGCCCTGCTGATCAACGCGGAGGAAGCGGAAATCGAGGCCGATCCGGCCCTGCGAAGGGTGCGCGAACTGACGGACCTGTTCGAGCTGCTGACCGGCTGGTACGAGGACATCAACGAGATTCCGACGGAGCGCCTGGTACGCCTGCTCGCGCTCGGTTCCGCGGTACAACGGGTCCTCGGCCTGCCCGACCGCGTCGCCGACACTTTTCGCCGCCGCGGCAACGAGGAGCCGGAAGCGCCTGATACGCCGGCACCACCTCGTGAGTGAGCCCTTACGCCCGCAAGGCGTCCCTGGTCCGGGCCGACGCCTGCTCCAGACCCTCCCTGCGCCCCGGCCCCCGACGCGAGCAGCCATCGGTCGAGCCGAAGAGACCATTCGCTCCGAGCGTTTCAGAATTTTCTGAAATTACGCAAGGACTCGACTAGAATTCCGCGGCCCGGTCCCGCGACTCCCCCCACCCCGTGCGGAACCAGGCAGACTGTCTCCAGGGCCCGCCAGTCCCGGGACGCGGTCACGGGTGTGGAGGAGAGACCTGGTGGAAACCGTCAGCGCAGCATCGCTCGCCCTCTCGCGGGCGCAGTTCGGAGCGAACATCTCGTTCCACATCCTGTTCCCGGCCATCACCATCGCCCTCGGCTGGATCCTCGTCTGGTTCAAGTTCCGCTACGTGCGTACGCACGACGCCGCCTGGATGGACGCCTATCGCTTCTGGGTGAAGGTCTTCGCGCTCTCCTTCGCCATGGGTGTGGTGTCCGGCATCACCATGAGCTTCCAGTTCGGCACCAACTGGCCGGGCTTCATGGAGACCGTCGGCAACGTCGCCGGACCGCTCCTCGCCTACGAAGTGCTGACCGCCTTCTTCCTCGAGGCCGTGTTCCTCGGTATCGCCCTGTTCGGTGCCAACCGCGTACCCGGCTGGCTGCACACGCTCGCGACGGTCCTGGTCGCCGTGGGCACGTCCATGAGCGCCTTCTGGATCCTCGTGCTCAATTCCTGGATGCACACGCCGGCGGGCTTCGAGATCCGCGACGGCGTCGTCCACGCGACGGACTGGCTGGCGATCATCTTCAACCCGTCCATGCCCTACCGGCTCGTGCACATGCTGCTCGCCTCGGGCCTCACCGTGTCCTTCCTCATCGCCGGCGTGTCCGCCTTCCGCTGGCTCCTGGGCGATCGCAGCGACGGCCTGCGCGCCGGCCTGCGCACCTCCGTGTTCCTCGCCGCCGGACTGATCCCGCTGCAGATCCTCGCCGGCGACATGCACGGCCTGAACACGCTCGAGCATCAGCCGGCCAAGGTCGCGGCCATGGAGGGCAACTGGGAGACGAAGGGCAACGTGCCGCTGCTGCTCTTCGCCCTGCCCGACTCGGAGGCGCGGGAGAACCGCTTCGCCCTCGAGATCCCGAACGGCGCCAGCCTGATCCTCAAGCACGAGGCCGACGGCGTGGTCCCGGGCCTGAACGACTTCGTGGCCGCCGACGGCACGCCGGAGCATCCGCCGGTCGCCGCGGTCTTCTGGTCCTTCCGGATCATGGTCGCCACCGGCATGGCCATGCTCGCGATCGCCTGGCTCGGCGCCTGGCAGCTGCTCCGCCACGGCCTCGAGGGCCTGCACCCCTGGGTCGCCCGCGGCTTCGTCGCCATGACCTTCTCGGGCTGGATCGCCACGCTCGCGGGCTGGTACGCGACGGAGATCGGCCGGCAGCCGTGGCTGGTGACCGGCGTGCTCTACACGGGCCAGGCGGCCGCACCGCACCCCGCGCCCATGGTCGCGACCACGCTCGCGCTCTACATCGCCACCTACGCGGTGCTGACGCTGTCCTACGTGAGCGTGCTGTTCTACCTCGCGCGCCGGGCCGCCACCGGCGAGCCGGCCCTGCCGGAAGTGGAACCGCGACCGCTCGGCGGCCTGGAAGCGCCGGAGGAGGCCTTCGCATGAACCTCTTCGGCGATCCCGCGATCTGGCTGCCCATGGCCTTCGCCACGCTCATGGGCCTGTCGATCCTGATCTACGTGGTCCTCGACGGCTTCGATCTCGGCATCGGCGTGCTGTTCCCGCTCGGCTCGGACGAGGACCGGGACCGCATGATGGCGTCCATCGGGCCCTTCTGGGACGCCAACGAGACCTGGCTGGTGCTCGCCGTCGGCCTGCTGCTGGTGGCCTTCCCGGTCGCCCACGGCACGATCCTCTCGGCGCTCTACGCGCCGGTGTTCGTGCTGCTGCTGGGTCTGATCCTGCGCGGCGTCGCCTTCGAGTTCCGGGCCAAGGCGCCGCGGGCGCGACGGCCGATCTGGGACGCGGCCTTCTTCGGCGGCTCGCTGCTGGCGTCCCTGTCCCAGGGCTTCATGCTCGGGCTGTACGTGATGGGCCTCGAGTATCGCCTCGAGACGGTGCTGTTCTCGATCGTGACGGCGCTATGCCTGGCCGCCGCCTACGCGTTCATCGGCGCGGCCTGGCTGCTCATCAAGACTTGCGGTGAACTGCAGCTGCGCGCTGCGCGCTGGGCGCGCGGTGGCCTCGCTGGCTTCGTGGCGGGCCTCGTGCTGGTGTCCCTCGGGAGCCCTCTCGTCTCCGAACGGATCTACGCGAAGTGGTTCTCCTTCCCGGAGATCTTCCTGCTCGCGCCGCTGCCGCTCACCTCGGCGGCGCTCATCGCGGCGGTGTGGATGGGGCTGAAGTACCTGCCCGACAGCAACGACCGCTGGGGCTGGACGCCCTTCGCCGGCGCCGTGGCCCTGTTCTCCCTCGCCTTCGCCGGCCTCGCCTACTCCTTCTTCCCCTACGTGGTTCCGGAGCAGATGACCATCTTCGAGGCCGCGGCGGCGCCGGAGAGCCTGTTCATCATCTTCGTCGGCACCTGCTTCGTGCTGCCGACCATCGCGGGCTACACGGTGCTCGCCTACACCATCTTCCGGGGCAAGGCCTTCGAACTCAGCTACGGCTGAGTACGCACACCGCCGACGGCTCAGGCCGCGGCGGGCACCGGCGCCGCGAGGCGCTCCGCGAGGATCCGGAACACCTCCGTCGAGAAGCCGAAGCCGAGGTGCGTGGTGCGCACCTCCACGTTCTCCGTGACGGCCTCGCGATCGTCGACGCAGGCGCGCCAGTGGACGATGCCGTCGAGGCGCGAATAGAGCGCCGTCACGGGGACGCGCAGCGGCACCGCCTCGCGCTTCGCCACTTCCGCCTCGATCCAGTCCAGATCCTCGCCGCGAGCCCGATAGAGGGGCGCGAGCTGGGTGTACTTCGGTCCGCCCGCGATGGGGCTGCCCAGGGTCACCACCCGGCGCACTGCCTCGGGCCGCTCCCGTGCCGCTTCCCGCGCGAGATAGCCGCCGAGGCTCCAGCCCACGAGCGAGACCGGCTCACCGAGTTCGTCGGCCTTGCGCGCCACCAGCTCGGCGACCGCTTCGATGCGCGTCGGGACGTCGCCGACGTTGCGGCCGAGGCCCCAGCCCCGGGCGTCGTGACCGAGGCCGCGGAGCACGAACCGGAGCGCGAGCGTGGAGCCGTCGTCACCGGAGTAGCCCGGGAACAGCAGCACCGGGCGGCCGTCGCCGCGCGGCAGGCGCGCGAGGCGCGGCCAGAGCAGGGACAGGCGTGCGAACTCGAGGGGCGTGAGGCTCTCGAAGACAGCGGCGAAGGGACGAGGAGGACGCAGGTCGGCCATGGTGCGGACTCCGCGGTGGGGGAGCGACGAGTCTCTCGATCACCCGTGAAGTCGGCGTGACGACGCCCGGGGCCGGCTCAGCCCGGTGCGTGGCGGAAGTGGAAGGAACGCGGTCGCGTGAAGGTATCGAAGCCGAGCACCGACAGCGACGCGCCGCGACCCGTGTCCTTCGTGCCGGTCCAGACGAGCCACGGGTCCAGATAGTCGCAGCGATTCATGAACACCGTTCCCGTGTCGATCCGCTCGCCCAGGTGTTCCGCAGCTTCCCGATCCTTCGTCCAGATCGATGCCGTGAGGCCGTAGCGCGAGTCGTTCATGAGCGAGAGCGCCTCTTCGTCCGAATCCACGGCCATGATCCCGGCGACCGGGCCGAAGTTCTCCTCGGTCATGAGCGCCATGGAGTGATCGACGTCGACGAGGAGCTGCGGCGCCATCCAGGGGCCGCCCTCGGCCGCGCGCGCGAAGCCAGACGGATCGACCAGGGTGCGCGCACCGGCGGCGCAGGCCGCGTCGATCTGATCGCGCACGAGGTCCGCCGCGCTCGCGCGCACCATGGGTCCGAGCGTCGTCGCCGCATCGAGAGGATCACCGAGCACGTGGCGCTCGGCGATGGCGACGGCCGCCTCGACGAAGGCGGCGAAGCAGGAGCGATGCACGTAGATGCGCTCGATGCCGCAGCAGGACTGGCCGGAGTTGAAGAAGACGCCGTCGAGTACACCCTCGGCCGTCGCGGCGACGTCCGCGTCCTCGCGCACGTAGGCCGGGTCCTTGCCCCCGAGTTCGAGACCGAGGGGAATGAAGCGACCGGCGGCGGCGCGTTCCACGGCCGCCCCGCCCTCGACGGAGCCCGTGAACACCGCGGCCCGTACACGCCCGCTCGCGAGCAGTCCCGCGGAGACCTCGTGGTCGGCGTGGATGTGCTGGAACACGCCCTCCGGGAGACCGGCCGCGTCGAAGGCGTCCTGCAGGCGCTCGGCGACGAGTGGCGTCTGGCTCGAATGCTTCAGGAGCACGGGATTGCCGGCGAGCAGCGCCGGGACGATGGCATTGATGGCCGTGAGGTAGGGGTAGTTCCAGGGCGCCATGACGAGCACCGGCCCCACCGGGAAACGCCGCACGAAGCGTGTGAAGCCGGACCGCTCGGGCACACCGAGATCGGCGAGGGCCGCTGGCGCCTGCGCGCACATGGCACGCGCACGCTCCTCCACCCCGCCGAGTTCGCCGGCACCGTAGCGCACCGGCCGACCGATCTGCAGCGCGAGCTCGCGGACGACGCGCGCCTCGTCGGCGCGCAGCGCCGCGAGGAAGGCCTCGATGCGCGCGATGCGATCCGCGAGGGGCGTCGCGCGCCAGGCGGGCCAGGCACGCTCGGCGGTCTCGAGGGCCGCCTCGGCCGCACTCCGGTCCGCGAGGGGGCGGACGCAGATTTCGGCGTCGTCGATCGGGGAACGGGGACGGATCTCGCTGGCCATGAGGACTCGGTCGCTGGCGATGAACGAGGCGCCAGCATCGCACAGGCCGTTGTCGATCAGGCCGCACCGTTGCATCGCGCCGCCGGACCGGGCATCAGGGCACCATGGAACCGCTTCTCCGTCACTTCCGCGCCGCCCCGAGCCATGGCGACGCGGCGAACAGGGTCCTCACGGCGCAGTACTTCGCCGCCGCCCGCGCGGAGATCACCTGCTGGGACGGCTACGCGCCGACGCCGCTGCACGCGCTCGGGAGCACCGCGCGCGAACTCGATCTCGCCGCCGTTCACTACAAGGACGAGGGGCCGCGCTTCGGCCTCGGCAGCTTCAAGGCCCTCGGCGGCGCCTGGGCCGCCCAGCGCGTGCTGCAGCGACAGCTGGCGGAGCACCTCGGACACGCCGTGAGCCTCGACGACGTCAGAGCGCGGCGCTTCCCGACCGCCGTCGCCGCGATCACGCTCGTCGCCGCCACGGACGGCAATCACGGCCGCGCGCTCGCCTGGGGTTGCGAGCGCTTCGGCGCCCGCTGCCGGATCTACGTGCACGCCCACGTCAGCGAGAAGCGCGCGGCGGCCATGCGCGCCTTCGGCGCCGACGTCGTGCGCATCGAGGGCGACTACGACGCGTCCGTGGCGCTGGCGCGCGAAGAGGCTGCGGCGAACGGCTGGACCGTGGTCTCGGACACTTCCTGGCCCGGCTACACGGAGATTCCGCGCGACGTCATGGCGGGCTACGGCGTGATGATACGCGAGGTACACGACGTGCTCGCCGCGGCGCCCACGCACCTGTTCGTGCAGGGCGGTGTAGGTGGTCTCGCGGCGGCCGCCGCGGCGGCGAGCCGCCAGCTCTGGGGCGCCGTGGCACCGCGCCTGGTCGTGGTGGAGCCGGCGCTCGCACCCTGTCTGTTCGCGAGCGCACGCGCGGGCCGTCCGACCCCCGTCGCCATCGAGGCGGAGACGATCATGGCCGGCCTGTCCTGCGGCGAGCCCTCACCGCTCGCCTGGGAGATCCTCGCGAGCGAGGCCTCGGACTTTCTCCTCGTGGACGATGCGCTGATCCCGCCGACAGTGCGACGCCTCGCCGAACCGGCCGCCGCTGATCCACGCATCGAGGCCGGCGAGAGCGGCGTGGCGGGCCTGGCGGCGCTCGTCGCCGCGGCCTGCGACCCGGCGCTGCGCGAGGCGCTCGGGCTCGATGCGACGGCGCGCGTGCTGCTCATCGGCTCCGAGGGCGTCACCGATCCGGAGATCTTCGCCGACATCCTGGGGAGCCTCTGAACGATTCGTCCGGCCCTCTGCGGGCAATCGCGGCTGCAGCGGCAAGGCGCGTCGCGCGGGCAAGGCGTCGTGAGGAGTCGAATCGGGAATTCAGCGGCGAACTGCCGGCCCACGGGCGGTCCGCGTTGCGCTCGCTCGACGTGTACCCGACACGCCTTCGCGATGGTCCGGCACTCCGGCGCGCCTCGATCAGGCGCCGCGCAGACTCGCGCAGACACTGCGAACCAGCGGAACGGGACGCTAGCCGGTCGGCGCTGACGCGCGGCGGCCTCAGGCCCCGGCGCGCTTCGCCCACCAACCCGGCAGCAGCGACCAGAGCACGGCCTGCAGGGCGAGGGCGGCGAGGAAGAGTCCACCGACGGGCGCATGACCGGCGACGAGGAAGGCCAGCGCCGCGAGCAGGCCGTTGGCGGCAGCGTAGGGCATCTGCGTCCGGAAGTGCTAGAACTGCGGCGTGCCCGCGCCGGTCGAGGACAGGATCGTCGTCTCCGAGATCGGCGAGGCGTGGTCGCCGAACAGGCCCCCGGAGAGCACCGCGGCGACGGTCACCGCGAGGGGCGCGTCGAGGGCGAGGGCCGCAGGGACCGCGAGCGGTATCAGGATCGCGAAGGTGCCCCAGGACGAGCCGGTCGCGAAGGACACGGCCGCACCGACGAGGAACACCAGCAGCGGCAGCACACCCGGCGGCAGCGCGCCCGTGAGAAGCCCGGACACGTATGCCGGCGCGCCGAGGGCATCGCCGAGGTCGGAGAGGGTCCAGGCGAGCACCAGGGTGACGGCGACACCCATCATGCCGCTCATGCCCGCGAGGTAGATCGCCAGGTTCTCGAGCGGCCTGCGCACGCCCTGCAGCGCCGACAGCGCCACCAGCACCAGCGCCGCGACGAGATAGGCGCTCGCGAGGCCGGCGCGGAACTCGGCACCGGGTACCGGGCGCAGCGGAAAACCCGAGGGGCCGAGCAGCACGAGCAGCGTCACGGCCATGGCCAGCAGCGGCATCCACACGAGCGAGGCGCGCGCCCGGTCGTGGTCCGAAGCGTCCGGCGGCGCCGCCGCGGCGTCGAAGCCGCTCGTCTCCCCGCGCGCCCGGGCGCGCTCCGCGGCCGCCATGGGGCCCCAGTCCCGTGCGCCGACGGCGAGCAGGGGCACCGTCGCGATCGCGAGCCAGGCGTAGAACTGGAAGGGAATGGCCGCGACGAAGGCCGCGTACTCGGACCCATCGAGCCCCTGGCCGTCGAAGGTCTTGCGCAGCAGACCCATGACGTAGACGCCCCAGCCGATGAAGGGGATCAGGATGGCCACCGGCGAGGCCGTCGCGTCGAGGATCAGGGCGAGCTTCTGGCGCGAGAGCTTCAGGCGATCCGCGAGCGGCCGGAACACGGGACCGACGATGAGCGGCGTGCCGAGGTCGGAAAAGAAGATGGCGATGCCGCCGGCCCAGGCGCCGAACTGCACGCGCGTGCGCGAGTGCAGGCGATGGGCGAAGGCGCGCGCGATGGCGCCGGCGCCACCGGAGCGCTCCACGAGCGCCACGAAGCCCCCGATGAACACGAGCAGCACGAGGACCCCGGCGTTGTAGCCGTCCGTGACCTGGGGCACGAGATGCTCGCCGATGACGACGGGCAGCAGGCGCCAGGGGGCGCTCTCACCGAGCTGCAGCACGCCCGTGCAGACGCCCGCGAAGAGCCCGAGGATCACGTTGCGGCTCGCGAGGGCGAGGCCGAGGGTGACGAGCACCGGGAGCAGGCTGAGGGGGCCGGGATCGGGCATCGGCGGAGCCTGCCACAGGGGGGGCGCGCCCGCTCAGGCGAGGCGGCGCAGCGCGTCGCGCCCGGCGACCTCCACGGCCAGCTCGCCGATGCTGCGGCCCCTGCCCGGCCAGGGCAGATCCGCGGCGACCTCCGCCGCCGGCAGCAGCACGAAGGCACGGAGGTGACCGCGCGGATGCGGGAGCGTGAGGCGCGCCGTGGCGCAGCGCAGGTCGTCCAGCAGCAGCAGATCGAGATCGAGCGTGCGTGGTCCGTTCGGGACCTCGCGGACGCGCCCGGCCTGCGCCTCGAGGTGCTGGAGCGCGTCGAGGAGCGCCTCCGGGTCGGTCGTTCGCGACACGGGCAGGGCGACGACGGCGTTCACGAAGTCCGGGGACCCGGGCGGACAGTCCACGGGTCGGCTCGCCCAGAGCGACGAGCACCGGACACCGGACGCGTCGCTGGCGAGCGCCGTGAGCGCGCCCATGGCGTCCGCGACCTGCGCACGCGGATCCCCGAGGTTGGCGCCGACGGCGACGAGGGCGGTGGCTGTCTCCACAGCAGGGCTCCGGCGAACGGAGGGCGCGAGCATGCCATCGCGCGGCGCCGACGACACGCGCGGCCGTGACAGAATGGCGGCCCCGTCCGCAGGAGGCTCCCGCCATGGAAACCGCCGTCGTCACCGGCACCAGCACCGGCATCGGCTTCGCCACCGCCGTCCATCTCGCCCGTAACGGCTACCGCGTCTACGCGGGCCTGCGGAACCTCGCCAAGGCCGGCCCACTCGAGGCCGCCGCGCAGGAACACGGCCTGCCGCTGGAGGTGATCCGCCTCGACGTGACCGACGCCGAGAACGTCGCCGAGGCCTTCGAGCAGATCCGCGGTCACGGCCCCGTGGACGTGCTCGTGAACAACGCCGGTATCGGCGGCGCCACTCCGCTCGAGCTCACGCCGGAGGACGAACATCGCGCCATGTTCGAGACCAACTACTTCGGTGCGGTGCGCTGCATCCAGGAAGTGGTGCCGGACATGCGCGAGCGGGGCCGGGGCGCCATCGTCAACATCACCTCCGTCGAGGGCCGCCTCGCGGTGCCGAACCAGATCCCCTACTCCGCTTCCAAGTGGGCGCTCGAGTGCGTGGGCGAGGCCCTCGCACACGAGCTCTACCAGTTCGGCGTGCGCGTGGTGAACGTCGAGCCGGGCGTGATCATGACCAACATCTTCGAGAATTCCGCCGAGACCACGCGCTACGACAAGACCTCCCCCTACAAGCAGATCATGCGGCGCAACGGCAAGATGTTCGCCGCGGGCTTCCGCATCCAGACGCAGCCCGACGAGGTCGCGGAGACGATCCTCGAGGCGATCACCACCGAGGGCTATCGCCTGCGCTGGCCCGTCGGCGTCGACGCGCACGGCATGATCGAGGGCCGCGCGAGAATCTCCGACGAGGACTGGGTCGCCATGGGCGACGCCCTCACGGACGAGGAGTACAACGGACGCTACCGGCAGTGGTTCGGCATCGAGCTGTGAGCGGCGCGTCGCTGGGAAGGCCCGGGGGCCTCTGGCACACTCGTCCGGTAGCGATGTGACAGATTCTCACATTGGGTTCGGCGGGGAGCCGGACCATTCGAGGGGGAGAGAGAGATGAAAGCAGCGGTCTTCCGCGAAGTGAACACGCCCATGGAGATCGAGGATGTGCCGATCTCCAAACCGGGCCCCCGCGAGGTGCTCGTGCGCACCGTCGCCGCCGGCGTCTGTCATTCGGATCTGCACTTCTTCAACGGTTCCTATCCCTACCCGGTGCCTGCGGTCCTCGGCCACGAGTCGGCAGGCATCGTCGAGCAGGTCGGCGACCAGGTCACCTACGTGAAGCCGGGCGACCACGTCATCACCTGCCTGTCCGCCTTCTGCGGCCACTGCGAGTACTGCCTGACCGGGCACATGTCGCTGTGCGAGGAGCCGGAGCTGCAGCGCGGCGCCGAGGACGCACCGCGCCTGGGTACGCCGGAGGCGCCGGTCGCCCAGTTCCTCAACCTCTCCTCCTACGCGGAGATGATGCTCGTGCACGAGCACGCGATCGTGAAGATCCGCGAGGACATGCCCATGGACCGCGCAGCCCTCATCGGCTGCGGCGTCACCACCGGGGTCGGTTCCGTGATCCACACGGCGCAGGTCGAGCCCGGCTCCACCGTCGCGGTCCTCGGCTGCGGCGGCATCGGTCTGTCGGCCATCAACGGCGCGGCCATCGCCGGCGCGGGCCGCATCATCGCCGTCGACCGGGTCCCGGCGAAGCTCGAGCTGGCGCGCAAGTTCGGCGCCACCGACGTCGTCAACGCGGCGGAGAAGGACGCGGTCATGGAGGTCATCGAGATGACCCAGGGCGGCGTGCACTACTCCTTCGAGGCCGTGGGCCTGAAGGTGACGACGGAACAGGCGTTCCAGATGCTGCGCCGGGGCGGGACGGCCACGGTCATCGGCATGATCCCCGTCGGGACCATGGTCGAGCTGCACGGTGTGGACTTCCTCGCCGAGAAGAAGCTGCAGGGCTCGCGCATGGGCTCGAACCACTTCCGCGTCGACATGCCGCGCTTCGTCGACTTCTATCTGGCCGGCAAGCTCCATCTCGACGACATGATCTCCGCGCACGTCAGGCTCGAGGACGTGAACGACGCCTTCAAGCAGCTCGAGACCGGCGAGGTCGCCCGCAACGTCATCATGTTCGAGTGACCCCGAACCTGAACAGCTGACCCAGGGTCAGCTGTTCAGGTTCAGCGCCGTGCCGAGGGGGCGCCTGTGGGCGCCCTCCTCGTCTGGAGGCACGAACAGGGAGGAAGGGGGATGGTGACGCGCGTGAGTCCGGACCGCGTCGGGCTCTCGGCGACGCGCCTCGAGCGCGTGGTCGAGCATCTCGAGGGCTATGTGGACGACGGCCGGCTGCCCGGCTGGCAGCTGCTCGTGGCCCGTTCCGGGCACATCGCGCTGCAGGAGAGCTACGGTCTGCGTGACGTGGCGGCGCAGGCACCGGTCACGGACGACACGGTCTTCCGCATCTACTCCATGACCAAGCCCGTGACCTCCGTCGCCCTGATGACGCTGTACGAGCAGGGCCGCTTCCAGCTCGACGACCCGATCGGACGCCATGTTCCCGAACTCGCGGAACTGGAGGTGTTCAAGAGCGGCGGTGAACACGACTACACGACCGTACCGACGGAACGGCCCGTCACCGTACGCGATCTGCTCACGCACACGGCCGGCTTCACCTACGGATTCATGCACGCCCATCCGGTCGATGCGCTCTATCGCGCCCGCGGCATCGGGGGAGTGGCGAGCACGGGCACGCTCGCGGACATGGTGCGCCAGCTCGGCGAACTGCCGCTCCTGTTCCAGCCGGGCGCACGCTGGAGCTACAGCGTCGCCACGGACGTCTGCGGGTATCTGATCGAGCGCCTGTCCGGCATGCCGCTCGACGCCTACCTCCGCGAGGCGATCCTCGACCCCCTCGGCATGGACGACACGGACTTCTTCGTCCGCGAGGAGAACCACGACCGCTTCGCAGCCTGCTACGAACGCGAGGGCGACGGCTTCCGCCTCGTCGACGACCCCGTGACCAGCCCCTTCCTCCAGCGCCCGGAGTTCCTCGCAGGCGGCGGGGGACTCGTGTCGACGGCGGCGGACTACCTGCGCTTCTGCCAGATGGTGCTCTCCGGCGGCCAGCTCGGCAGCGAGCGCATCCTCGGCCGCAAGACGCTCTCGCTCATGCGCATGAACCACCTGCCGACCGGCGGCGACCTCGCCTCCATGGGCCAGGCCGTGTTCAGCGAGACACGCTACGACGGCATCGGTTTCGGGCTCGGCTGGTCGGTCGTGCTCGATCCCGCCCGCGCCCAGGTCAGCGGCTCCATCGGCGAGCTCGCCTGGGGCGGTCTCGCGAGCACCTGCTTCTGGATCGATCCGGACGAGGACCTCGCCGTCATCTTCCTCACCCAGCTGATTCCGAGTTCCGCCTACCCGGTGCGACGGGAACTGCGCTCGCTGGTGTATCAGGCGCTCGTCGACTGACCGTCCTTCGCCGCACATACTCGCTGACGAAACGGTGCCGGGAGACAGGCCATGTACCGGAAACTGCTCGTACCGACGGATTTCTCGCCCCAGGCGCGCACGGCGCTGGACCTCGCGCTCGAACTCCTCCCCGCCGAGGGTGCGAGCCTGTGCCTGCTGGCCGTTCCGGACCGGGAACCGAGCGGAAGCGAACTGCGTCGCTGGTCGGGCTCACCGGGCAGCGGCAGTGAATCGGTCGAGCGCGAGACCCGCAGCCAGCTGGAAGCGCTGGCCAGCGAGATCGCCCGCGACGGCCTCGAGGTCGACACGGTCTTCAGCTGGGTGCAGCCGGCGCTCGCGATCGTCGAGACCGCGGAAGCGCGCGACGTGGACGCCATCGTGATGGGCAGCCGTGGTCGCAGCGATGTGGCCGGCCTCATGCTCGGCAGCGTGTCCCACCGCGTGCTGCACACGGCGCAGCGCCGCGTCATCGTCGTCCGCTAGGTCGCGTCCACTGCGCCCACGACTTCCGGAACCGAAGCGCCATCGAGCACTTCGCGTACCTTCTCCAGCAGCTGATCGCGGCTGTAGGGTTTGGGCAGCAGCACGAGATCCT
>JAZBPO010000314.1:0-9879 GCA_036351675.1 Pseudomonadales bacterium | reverse complement strand
CGTGCTCCATGCCTGGTACCAGGACGTGGTCGGTCAGGTCCTGCGGCAGAGCTACCTCGTGCGGCTCGGCGTGTTCGAGGACCCGGTGGCCCCCTTCGCCGCGATCCAGGCGCGCACCTACTTCGGCACCGCCTTCGCCCGGGCCTGGTGGGCGGAGCACCGCACGGACTATCCCGACTACCTGCGCGCCTACCTCGACGACGAGATCGCGGCGCTGCCCCCGGACCGTGATCGGCGCGCCCTCGATCGAATCATGGAAGCGGCCTCCGGCGACTGACGGGCGCGCGGGCGCCGCTCAGGTGTCCGTGACCTGCTCGCACGACGCACCGTTCCGGCGACTCCACCAGCGCACC
Organism: Pseudomonadales bacterium; assembly: GCA_036351675.1. GTDB lineage: Bacteria > Pseudomonadota > Gammaproteobacteria > Pseudomonadales > Azotimanducaceae > JAZBPO01. The sequence continues at coordinate 9,526 of JAZBPO010000314.1, read as the reverse complement.
ACGCGCTGCATGAGCGGCCGGACGGTCACGAGGAACAGGCGATAGGCGCCCTCGGCGATCCAGCCGACGGCGCGCACCTGCACGAGGCGGCCGAGCCAGCGGAAGCCGCGGTAGTTGCGCCAGAGCAGGCCGAAGGCCTCGGCGCCGGAGGTGAGGCGACCCTCCGGATCCCGGACGTGGAAGCGGCGCATGGCATCCGCGCCGGTCAGGTCCGCAGCGACCTGCGCCTCCGGCGGCGCCGTCGAGACGTCCACGAATTCCATGGGACGATCCGGCGTCATGCGCCGGTAGAGGGCGATCTCCGCCCGGCAGAGCGGGCAGGCGCCGTCGTGGTAGATGGTGCAGGCGGCCGCTTCCGGGTCGCGTGCCGTGGGGCTGGTTTCGGGCCCGTGCGTTCCGGTGTCGCGCATGTCGCTGTCCTCCGGTTGCCCGCGGCGCGGATCATGGGCAGGTCGCGCGCTGGGGGCAAGTCGCTGCGCGACCCGGACGGTCACCCTTTGACGGTGATCGGCTGATGATGCACCTGCGAGGATCGACGCGATGGCTCGATACCTGATCTCCTTCCCGAGCGCAGCCATGGTCGCAGGCGAGGACGAGTGGGACGCGATCGGCCGGAATGCCCACGCGGTGATCGACGCCGCGAAGCGGGCAGGCGTCCACGTGTTCAGTGGCGGCATCGACGAGGACGTCGCACCCGTGCTCGTGTCGGCCGACGGGAACGTCTCCGAGGGTGGCTACCCGTGGGCACCCGCCCTCGACGGCGGATTCACGGTGCTGGAACTCTCGTCGCGCGACGATGCGATCGCCTGGGCCGCGCGCATCGCCCGGGCCTGTCGATGCTCGCAGGAACTGCGCGTGTTCCAGATCGACCCGGCGACCTGAGCAACTGGCCGCAGCCGCGAACTGGCCCCGGACGTCACCGCCGCCTCCGCGCGTACTGCGCCTCGCCGAACAGCTGCTCGCGGTGTTCGTCTCCGAAGCCGACCATGCCACCCTCGACGATCTCCGGCCGCACGTGCTCGCGAGCGGCATCGAGGCCGCGCCGCACCGCGTCCCGCGCCTTCATGCGCTCGGCCCACTCCTTCAGCGCCGGGAGCCCCTGCCCCGCCGGACCGTCGACCAGCCCCTCGACCCAGGGCAGCACCGCGATGTCCGCGATCGTGTAGGCGTCACCGGCGAACCACTCGTGCGCCGCGAGATGCGCATCCATGACGTCCGCCAGGCGCATCATCTCCGCCTGGTAGCGCTCGATGGCATAGGGGTGCTTGTCCTTCGCGTAGAAGAAGAAGTGCGCGAACTGGCCGAACATGGGGCCCACGCCCGCCATCTGGAACATGAGCCACTGGTGCGCGAGGTGGCGCGCACGGCCCGAGGCAGGCAGCAGGCGCCCGGTCTTCTCGGCGAGATACCAGAGAATGGCCCCGGATTCCCAGAGTGTGAGGCGCTCACCGTCCGGCCCGTGCGGATCGACGATCACCGGGAACTTGTTGTTCGGATTCAGGGCGAGGAACTCGGGGCGGTGCTGGTCGCCGGCGAGGATGTCGACGTAGCGGATCTCGTAGGGCAGCCCGAGCTCCTCGAGCGCGATCGAGACCTTGCGGCCGTTCGGCGTGGGACCGGTGTAGAGGACGATCGGGTCCGGCATGGCGTGATCCTGCTTCGATGTGCGCGTTCCACGCTGCCCCGGGCATCGGAAGACCGTGAACGCTGCGGTGGGCGCGTGCCGTGCCCTCTTCAGCGGCCCGTGAGACCGTGGAACTTCCTGAAGTGTGCCATGTAGATGCCGCCGGCGAAGGCGAGCCCGCCGAAGGCGACGACGACCAGCAGCCCCTCCTGCCAGCCAGCCCAGAGCGCGATGGGAACGAGCGCGGCGATGTCACCCCCGTCGAAGCCGAGCACGCCGTCGAACTCGGGGGAGGGCCGGCCGTCGATGACCTCGAGCCGCTGCACGAGCCAGGGCAGCACCGCGACCGCCAGCGCCGCCAGCGATCCCAGCATCAGGGGCGCCGGCAGCCCCGGGTCGGAGAGCTGGAAGGGATCGCCACTCAGCTGGAGCCCCACACCGAGGCAGGCGAAGGCGAGGACGTTCGACGTGACGTTGCCGAGGAAGGCGAAGCGATCCGCCGCCGCGTCCGGCTCGTCCGAGAGTCCGGCGAGCTGCGCTTCTCCGTGCGCGAGCAGGAACCCGCCGAGGTACAGGCCTGCGGCGACGGCGAAGTACGCCGGGCCGGCCAGCAACAGCGCCGCCGTGAACACCCCGAGCAGGAGGCGCAGCGCACCGAGGTGCCTGCGCGTCACGCCGAGGTACCGGGCGGGCCGGGCGATGCCCGCCGCCGTGAGCTTTCCGAACCATCCGTTGCCGGTCATCTTCTCCCCTCCCTCCAATTCGATCACGGGATCCGGAGCCCGCGACGGCGCGCTCCGGATCGGGTGCGCGGACCCCGAGTCCACGCCCGCAGCTCAGCGCCCGTAGGCCGCCTCGTAGAGCGCGACGACCTCCGCGTGCGTCGGCTGCTTCGGATTGGTCACGCCGCACGCGTCCTTCATCGCGTTGTCCGCGAGGGTCGGGAAGTCCTCGGGCTTCACGACGTCGAAGGCGGCGAGGTTCGGCGGGATGCCGACGGTCGCCGCGAGCGAGCGGATCGCGTCGAGTGCGGCCTCCGCCGCTGCGGCCGGGGTGAGATCCCGCGTGTCGACGCCGAGGGCCGCGGCGATCTCCACGAAGCGCTCCGGTACGGCCCGCGCGTTCCAGGCCTGCACGTGGGGCAGCAGGATCGCGTTGCACACCCCGTGCGGCAGGTCGTAGAAGCCGCCGAGCTGATGCGCCATGGCGTGCACGTAGCCGAGGCTCGCGCTGTTGAAGGCCATGCCCGCGAGGAACTCGGCATAGGTCATCATCTCCCGCGCCTCCTTGTCGTGGCCGTCGGCGACGGCCCGCGGCAGGAAGCCGGCGACGAGCCTCATGGCGTGCAGCGCCGCCGAGTCCGTGACCGGCGTCGCCGCCGTCGACACGTAGGCCTCGATCGCGTGCGTGAGCGCGTCCATGCCCGTCGCCGCGGTCAGATCCGGGGGCATGGCCTCCATGAGATCCGGATCGTCGACGGACAGCGTCGGCGTCGTTCGCCAGTCGACGATGGCCATCTTCACGTGGCGTTGCTCGTCCGTGATGATCGCGAAGCGCGTCATCTCGCTGGCCGTCCCGGAGGTCGTGTTGATGGCGACCAGGGGCAGCATCGGCCGGGTCATCCGGTTGATGCCCTCGAAGTCCCGGATGTCGCCGCCGTGGGTGGCGAGGATGCCGATCGCCTTCGCGGCGTCGTGCGGCGAGCCGCCCCCGAAGGAGATGATGAAGTCGCAGCCCTGCTCCCGGAGCAGCGCCACGCCGGCGTCGACCTGGGCCGTGGTCGGGTTCGGCTCGACGCCGTCGTAGACCGCGTAGTCGACGCCGATCCGTTCGAGCAGCTCCGTGAGCACGCGCGTCGCACGGAGCTCCCGATGCAGCGCCTCGTCCGTGACGATGAGCGCCTTCCTGAAGCCGAGCGCCTCGATCTCCTTGCCGGCGTCGGCGAGCCCGCCGGCGCCCATGATGTTCACGACCGGCATGAAGTAGTAGTAAGCCATCCCCTTCTCCTGTCGATGGGTTCAGCGGCCAGCCGGGGTCTCCGGCAGGACCGCGATTCCGGGGCCGGTTCCACGGCGTGCACGCCGCAGGATCCGCTTCTCCGCCTCGAGCACGAACAGCACGAGCACGCCCACGGCGACGATCTGCGCCACCTGGAACGGCGCCAGGGGCCGCGTCTCGAAGAAACGCTCCATGAAGGGCGCGTAGGTGAAGAGGGCCTGCAGGGCCGTGACCGCCGAGATGGCGATCAGCACCGGCCGGGTCCCGAGCGCGCCGCGCAGCGTCAGCGACGGGTTATGCAGGTAGCGCACGGAGAAGAGATAGAAGATCTCCATGACCACGAGCGTGTTCACGGCGATCGTCCGCGCCTCCTCGAGCGAGGCCCCCTGGGCCTGAGCGAGCGCGAACTTCCCGAAGATGCCGGCGCAGAACAGCACCGAGACGAACAGCACGCGCCATAGCACGAAGCCCGAGAGCATGGGTTCGCCGGCAGGCCGCGGCGGGCGGGCCATGACGCCCGGCTCCGGGGCCTCGAAGGCGAGCGTCATGGCGAGCAGGACGGAGCTCACCATGTTCACCCAGAGGATCTGCAGCGGACTGATGGGCAGCACGAGCCCGAGCAGCAGGGCGGCGACGAGGCTCAGCGACTCACCGCCGTTCACGGGCAGCAGGAACACGATCGCCTTGCGCAGATTGTCGTAGACGGTCCGGCCCGCGGCCACCGCGGCCGCGAGCGTGGCGAAATCGTCGTCCGCGAGCACGATCTCCGAGGCGTCCTTGGCGGCCTCGGTCCCCTTGCGCCCCATGGCGATGCCGACCTCCGCACGCTTGAGCGCGGGCGCGTCGTTGACGCCGTCGCCGGTCATGGCGACCACGGCGCCGCCGGCCTGCAGCGCCTGTACCAGGCGCAGCTTGTGCTCGGGCGTCGTCCGCGCGAACACGTCGACCTCCTGCGCCCGGCAGGCGAGGGTCTCGTCGTCGAGGCCGTCGAGTTCCGCGCCCTCGAGCACGTCCGAGGCGTTGGCGAGACCGAGCCGGGCAGCGATGGCCCGGGCCGTCGCGGCGTGATCGCCGGTGATCATCTTGACCCGGATGCCGGCCGCCCGGCAGTCGGCGACGGCGCTGATGGCCGCGTCCCGGGGCGGATCCATGAGGCCCACGAGGCCGAGCAGCACGAGACCGCGCTCGGCGCTCTCGAAACTCAGGCGATCCTCGCCGGCCGCCGCCGGCCGCGAGGCGACGGCGAGCACACGCTGCCCCTCCGCCGCCACGGCGTCGACGGCCGCCCGCCAGCGATCCGGGTCGACGGGCCGCGTCGCTCCCGAGTCATGGAACTCCAGCTCGCACATGGCGAGCACCCGCTCCGGGGCGCCCTTCACGTAGACCATGCCCGCACCGGCATGATCGTGCCGCAGGCTCGCCATGTAGCGATGCGCGGCGTCGAAGGGGATCGCGTCCACCTCACGCTCCGCGGCGCGCAGCGCCCCGGTCTCCTGGCCGGTCTTGGCCGAGAATGCGAGCAGCGCACCTTCCATGGGATCACCGCTCACGGTCCAGCCGTCCGCTCCGGCCTCGAGTTCCGCCTCGTTGCACAGCGCCGCGGCCCGGGCGAGGGCGACGAGATCCGGCTGCGCCTCCGGACTCACGGTTTCGCCGTCACGCTCGATGGCGCCGTGCGGCGCATAGCCGTTCCCGGCGATCCGGTAGCGGCCCGCCGGGGTGACGGCCGTGGCGACCATCATCTCGTTGCGGGTCAGCGTGCCGGTCTTGTCGGAGCAGATGACCGACACGGCGCCGAGCGTCTCGATCGCGGGCAGACGCCGGACGATCGCGTTGCGGCGCGCCATGCCCTGCACGCCGATGGCGAGGGTGACCGTGAGGATCGCCGGCAGGCCCTCCGGAATCGCCGCCACGGAGAGGCCGACGACGGCCATGAAGAGCGTCTCGAAATCCTCCCCACCGACCAGCGTTCCGAAGGCGAGGATCGACGCCGCGGCGAGCAGCACGGCTCCGGTCAGCCAGCGCGCGAACTGCGCCATCTGCCGGACGAGCGGCGTGCTCAGGGCTTCCACGTCCGCGATGAGACCGCTGATGCGGCCGAGTTCCGTGGCCGGGCCGGTGGCCACCACGACGCCCCGGCCCTGGCCCGCGGCGACGAGCGTGCCGCTGTAGACGAGCGAGGAACGGTCACCGAGCGGCGTCGTCTCCGCGACCGGCTCCGGGGACTTCTCGACGGCCACTGATTCGCCCGTCAGCGCAGCCTCCTGCATGCGCAGTCCCCGTGCCGACAGGACGCGCAGATCCGCAGGCGCGCGGTCGCCGGCGGCGAGCACCACGAGATCTCCCGGCACCAGCTCCTCGCCCCGGACGGTGCGCTGCCTGCCGGAACGGACGACGGTGCTTTCGGGTGCCAGCATGTCGCGGATCGCGCGCAGGGCCGATTCGGCACGTCCCTCCTGCACGAAACCGATGAGCGCGTTGGCGAGGACCACGGCGAGGATGACGACCGTGTCCACCCAGTGGGCGAGAAGCGCCGTGATGGCGGCGGCCCCGAGCAGGACCTGGATGAGGAGATTCTCGAACTGGGCGAGAAAGCGCAGCAACGCCGACCGGGGCGGCGCCTCCGGGAGGCGGTTGGGACCGAAGCGTTCGAGCCGACGGGCGGCCTCCCGATCGTCCAGGCCAGCTTCGCTGCTCTCCAGCAGCTCCCCTACGAGCGAGGCATCGAGTGCGTGCCAGGGCCGCTCGATCTGCACGCGGCGTCTCCTCCAGGCAACGGCGCCCTTCGGCGACGCCGCTGCTGCTGCTGCCGGTCCATCGACGCTACGTCCGGACTGCGCCGGAAGCCGCTCGCCAATTCCGCATGGACCCTTCGGCAGGAACTGCTTTGACCCGGCCGCCGGAGCGATAGCCTGTCGTGATACCTGCTGACGAGACCCTCGACGGGCGGCTGCGTCAGGAGCCGGCCGATCGCCTCGTCGACATCGCCACCTGCGCATCGGGAAGGCGGCCAAGGCGGTCTGCGCTGGCGTGCCGGAGCCTCCCGAGGCCGGCGCCAACGGCGTCGAGGCGATGCGTCTGCGCGAGGCCTCGCGGAGCGGGCGCGCGGCGATCTTTCGGTCTGTCGTGCGCTCGTGCTCGCCGTCCCTGAGCTGCTCGATTCACGAAACGGTGGCGCCTGCCCGCCGCGCGTCCGTCCCCTCAGAGCGCTCGCAACAGCTCGAGTCCCTGCGCCAGCGTGTCGAGCCGTGCATGGGCGTCGGCACCGATCGGCGCCAGTCTCAGCGTGTTCACACCGGCGTCGCGGAATGCCCGCATGCGTTCCGCGACCATCGCGCCGTCGCCGATGAGGTTCGCCTGCAACACCATCTCAGTGGGTACGCGCGCGACGGCCTGGTCGCGCTTTCCTTCGACCCAGAGTGCCTGCACCGCTCGCGCGTCCTCCTCCCAGCCGCCGCGACGATAGGCGTCGTTGTAGAAATTGGTCCGCGCCGAGCCCATGGCGCCGAGCGTGAAGGCCATCTGCCGCTTGAGCGGTTCGGCGAGCGCTTCCGGATCGCCGAAGGCGAGCGTGCCACCGACCTGGATGTCGAGGTCGGCGAGGGAGCGCCCCGCCGACTCGGCGCCGCTGCGCAGATGGGCGAGATGGGCCTCGGCGCCCTCGGGCGTGAAGGAGGTCCCGAGCCAGCCGTCGGCGATGGCGCCGGTGAGCTGCAGCGCCCTCGGCGCGAGCGTCGCGAGATAGACGGGAATCGAGGCGTTGCCGGGCTGCGAGAGCCGCAGCGCCTTGCCCTGCCCCGTGGTGCCCTCGCCCGTGAGCGGCATGCGGTGGAACTCGCCCTGGTACGCGAGCTTCTCGCCGGCGAAGGCGAGGCGCACGATCTCGACCGTCTCGCGCATGCGCGTCAGCGGTGCGCGGAAGGGCCGGCCGTGCAGGCCCTCGACCACCTGCGGGCCACTGGCCCCGAGGCCGAGCATGAAGCGGTCGCCGGAGATGGCGGCCATGGTGAGCGCCGTCATGGCCGTCATGGACGGCATGCGCGCGCTGATCTGCATGATGCCGGTGCCGAGACGGATACGCTCCGTGCGGGCGCCGATCCAGGCGAGCGGCGCGACCGCGTCCTGGCCCCAGGCCTCCGCGGACCAGACACAATCGACGCCGAGTCGCTCCGCCTCGACCACGAAGGCGACGGCCTGATCGAAGTCCCGCTTCCTGCCCGAGTCGGCACCGCCGATCCCGATCGCCGTGCGCATGGTGCGATTCTCGCGCTCGTGGTGGAGCGGCGTCAGCCCTTCTTCTTGCGGACGTAGAGCACCATGGTGTGATCGACGAGCTCGTAGCCGTGCTGCTCGGCGATCTGGTGCTGGAGCTCCTCGATGCGCGCGTCGAAGAACTCCACCACCCGCCCCGAATCCATGTCGACCATGTGGTCGTGATGCTCGTCGCTCGCGAGCTCGTAGACCGAGTGGCCGTCGTCGAAATTGTGCCGCGCGACCAGGCCGGCCGACTCGAACTGCGTCAGCACGCGGTAGACCGTGGCGAGGCCGATGCTCTCCTCGGACTCGACCAGCTTGCGATAGACGTCTTCCGCCGACATGTGGTGGGGATCGGCGTTCTCGAGGATCTCGAGGATCTTCAGACGCGGGACCGTGACCTTGAGGCCGGCCTTCTTGAGTTCGGTGTTGTCCACTGCGTGCGTTGCCCGGCAGTACCCATGGGAAGCCGCGCATGAAGCCACATCGGCGCGCGACGAGCAAAAGGTCCGGAACGAGCGACTCCGCCGGGCTCGGTTGCGGCGCGCGCCGGGGCCGTGCTTCGATTCCGGCGTCCCGACGATCGACGGAGCCCACCATGACCTTCAGCGCCGGCATCGGCCTCGGCCGCTTTCCCTTCGAGGACGGCGCGGGCTTCTGGGAGTGGGTCGACCTCTGCGAGGAGGGCGGCGTCGGTACGATCTGGCAGTCCGATCGCCTCGTCGGCCGCGATCCGAACCTCGAGTGCATGTCCGTCATGGCCGCTCTCGCCGGCCGCACGAAGCGCCTGCGCTTCGGCATGAACGTCGCTTCCCTCGGCCTGCGCGACCCGTTCCTCCTCGCCAAGGCCTGCGCCACCGTAGACGTGCTCTCCGGGGGACGTCTGCTGCCCATGGTCGCCGTCGGCTCGGCCATCGGCTCCGACTACCGGGCGCGGGGCGTACCCACCAAGGGGCGTGGCCAGCGCACTGACGAAGGCCTCGAGATCATGACGCGCCTGTGGACGGAGCCGGAGGTCGACTTCGAGGGCCGCCACTACCACTACCGGGGCGCGAGCATCGCCCCGCAACCCGTGCAGAACCCCATGCCGCTCTGGGTCGGTGGCGTCGCGCCGGCCGCCATCGAGCGTACGGCCCGCTGGGGCACCGGCTGGCAGGCCGGGCTCGAGACGCCGGAGCAGGTGAAACCCGTGGTCGAGGCCATCAAGGCGCGCTGCGAGGAACTCGGCCGCAGCATCGACGAGGACCACTACGGGGCGGGCTTCGCCTTCCGCTTCGGCAGTCCCGCCGATGCGCCGAGCCGCCGCCACCTCGACGCGCTCGAGCGCCGACTCGGCAGCGCCGAGAAGGTGAAGGACTACGTCGTGGTGGGCGACGAGAACGCGATCCTCGAGCGCATCGCGGCGTTCAGGAATGCCGGGATCCACAAGTTCGTGCTCGGCCCCATGACCCAGGGCACGAGCGACATGCTCGAGCAGACCCGACTCCTGATCGAACGGGTGCTGCCCGAGATCGCCGCCATGAACCGCGCCGCCGCGGCCTGAACGCGACGACGGGGACATCTGCAGCGCCCTCGCCGCCTCGCATCGACGACGAAACGCACCTTCACGGTGCTTCGATGTCGGCCGCGTACGCTTTCGCAGCGTCATGG
>JAZBPO010000313.1:0-2236 GCA_036351675.1 Pseudomonadales bacterium | reverse complement strand
TCCCGCCCCGGCCCGGCCGGGCAGGCACCGCTGCGCATCGTCGGCGGGATCGGCATGTCCATGGCGATCTGCTACGAGATCGCCTACGGCGAGCTGGTCCGCGAGCTGTCGGCGGACGCAGGGCTGCTCGCGACCATCTCCAATGACACCTGGTTCGGCGATTCCATCGGCCCGAGCCAGCACCTGCAGATCGCGCAGATGCGCTCCGTGGAACTCGCCCGCCCCCTGTTGCGGGCGACGAACGACGGTGTCACGGCGTTCGTCGACCATCGGGGGCGAATCATCGGGCGCCTTCCGCGCTTCGAGCCGGGGGCGCTGCGGGGCACGGTGCAGCCGCGTGCGGGTCTGACGCCCTATGCGCGCTGGGGCAGCTGGCCCGTCCTGCTCCTCATGCTGCTCCTGCTCCTGCCGGCGCTCCTCGACCGGCGCCGTGCCTCCCGGACTCAGACCTGATCCGCGCGCAGCTCCGCGCGCAGCGCCGCGAGCCGGGCCTCGAAGTCCTCGCCGTCGCCGTAGTCGAGGAAACGCGCGTAGCGTCGGTGCTGGCCCGTGACGCGGCGCGCGTGCTTGATCGGGCACCAGAACTGTTCCGTGCGCGAGGCCACCTCGCGCACGTAGGCGACGACGCCGTTCGCGTAGCCGCAGTAGACGCAGTTCAGCTTCTGGATGCTGTTCAGGTAGGCGAGCTGGTGGCGGTCGACGAGCACGTAGCGCGAGCGCCGGACGAGCGGGATCCGGTAGAGCCGGAAGCAGACGTGCTGGTAGACCGTGACGGCCAGGTCGATGAGAGCGAAGGGCAGTACGAGGCCGTAGATGAACGGCGCGGATAGCAGGTTCCTGAGGTTGCTCCCGGCGAGCCAGCGCAGCGTCCCGACGCGCAGGCGCCGCTGGGCGGCGGCGACCTCGGCACTGAAGCGCACGCGACGGCCGTCCAGTTCGTACAGGACACGCGTCTCCTGTTCGTGGAGCCGGTCGCGCAGCTCCTCCTCGAGCGCCGCGATCTTCCCGACCAGCGCGCGGATCTCCTCGTTCATGGACAGTCTCCCGTGGGCGCGCCCCGCGGTCTGCGGCGCGCGACGCTCCGGCATCATCGCCGGGTGCGCGGAGGGCGTCGAGGCGTCGCACTGCCCGGTCGGTCTCGCCGCAGGCGGCGGTGAAGGTCCGGCTGCGCTATCTTCGGAAGACGGAGCAGCGGGCAGGATCGGACGCACCGGGCGAGTGTGCCGCGAAGCCCCGGGAGGGAAGGCGAGATGAGCGAAGCCACGCAGACCGAAGCGCCGGAGGAACGCGCGCGCAGCTTCATGAACCCCTATCTGGGGCCCGACGCGCCGCCGGTGCTCGAGGACCCGTACTCGGTACCCGTCGAGGCCCTGAACCCCATCGACGGCCGCCTCTTCCAGCAGGGCCTGCACTGGGCGCACTTCCGCCGCCTGCGTGCGGAGGATCCGGTGCACTTCAACGAGCTGCCACGCATCGGTCGCTACTGGTCGATCACGAAGTTCGAGGACATCCTCGCCATCGACAAGGACTGGCAGCGCTTCTCCTCCGGCCACGGTATCTCTCTCGGTCTCGCGCTCGGCGAGGAGCGGCCGGAAGGCATGTTGCCGGTCTCGAACTTCATCGCCATGGACCCGCCGAAGCACGACGAGCAGCGCGCGACGGTGCAGGGCGTGGTCGCGCCGCGGAACCTGGCGAAGCTGGAGGCCACGATCCGCGGGCGCACGCAGCGCGTCCTCGACTCGCTCCCGGTCGGCGAGACCTTCGACTGGGTCGATCGCGTGTCCATCGAGCTCACGACCATGATGCTGGCGACGCTCTTCGACTTCCCCTTCGAGGAGCGCCGGCGTCTGACGCGCTGGTCCGACGTCGCCACGGCGCCGCCCGGCACCGGCATCGTCGACTCGCAGGAGCAGCGCCGCACGGAACTCCTCGAGTGCCTCGAGTGCTTCACGGAGATCTGGAACGAGCGCGTGAAGTGGGACGGCCCGCGCGACGACCTCATCTCCATGCTCGCCCACGGCGAGAGCACGAAGCACATGCAGCCCTTCGAGTTCCTCGGCAACCTGCTGCTGCTCATCGTCGGCGGCAACGACACCACGCGGAACTCCATGAGCGCCGGCGTGCTCGCCCTGAACCGGAACGCCGGCGAGTACGACAAGCTCCGCGCCGATCCGGGGCTGATCCCGAACATGGTCCCGGAGATCATCCGCTGGCACACGCCGCTGCCCTACATGCG
>JAZBPO010000312.1:0-6699 GCA_036351675.1 Pseudomonadales bacterium | reverse complement strand
CGCCTCCGGGATCTCCACGCCATGCGAGAGGTAATAGAGGATGCCGTTCAGCGAGCGGGTCTGGACGTCGACGCTACCGCCGTCACGCTGCCAGATGCCGCTGCCGAAGGAGAAGCGCGTGCGCTCCTCCGACAACTCGAGCAGTTCGGCGAGGCGCCGGAACTCGGCGGTCCGCTCCCCGCCGTGCGTGAGTACGAAGGAGAGCACGGGCCGCCCCTCTCCGTCGGCGACGAGCGCGAGTGCGAGTTGGTCCTGCTGCTGCAGCCGCCGCGCCGCGCGCGCCACTTCGAGGAACGCCTCGAAATCCGGCGCTTCGCCCGGCGTCGGCCCGGAGGCGGTGACGGCGTTGCCGAGATCGTTCGCGCGCTGCACGCACACGCGCATGATCCGCTCGATGCTCCAGCCGGAGCGTGCGAGCAACGCCACCGCCTCGATGGAGATCGGCGACAGCAGGCGCCGCACGAAGTCCTCGCCCTGCAGGGGCTGATAGGCGACGGTCGGCGCCTCCTCGTAGACGCCCTGGATGTCCACGGGAACGTCGTCGTCCACCCGCAGGCCCTCGAAGGCGAGCCCCGCACCGGCGCTGCCCGAGAAGGTGAACTGGCTGGTGACCGAGGCGACCTCGAGAAAGTACGGCCGCTCCAGGTAGCGCAGACGCACGAGGTTCAACAGCAGCTGCTGATCCGAGGTGTCGCGCAGCGCCGTGTTGTAGTCGCCGCGCCCGGTCTCGAGCACGCGCGGACCGAGGTTGCTGCAGCCCGCGAGGAACAGGACGAGAAACAGGACGAGCGATCGTGGGGTCGGCAGATACGGCATGTGCGGCCTGAGCGGCGGGAAGAAGCGCGATGATGCCAGCGCACTCCGCGGGTCTGAAGCGCAGGCCGGCAGGACTGCCGGCTTTGACCCCCTTCGGCGCCGATCCCACTCTTGCGCGACCGCGACCCGGAGGCCCCCCCGCATGAGCACCGCCCCGAGCCTCGGCGCCGACGCCCCACACATCGCCGCGCATTTGACGGAGCAGCTGCCCGCCGACCCCGATGCGAGCAATACGCGACGCCAGGTGTTCCGCGCCGGCTGCTCGCGCGTGGCGCCGACGCCGGTCACACGCCCGCAGACGCTCGCGGTCGCGCAGCCCGTGGCGGAGTTCCTGCAGCTGCCGGCGGATTTCACGGCATCACAGGCCTTCGCCGACGCCATGACGGGCGACACGCTGCTGCCCGGCTCGGACCCGCACGCCATGTGCTAAGGCGGCCATCAGTTCGGCCCGGCGGAAAGGGTTGCCGCGGGCGCCTCCGGTGCGTCGCGATCTCGCCTGAAGCACCAGAACCTCTAGCATTACCCCCACCAATTGGGCATGCCAGGCCCGCTCGGGTCCGGGCTCGGCGCTGGCGTCAGCTGCCGATCGATCCGTGCGAGCCGTCCGATCGTGTCGTAGGCTCGGTCACGACCGTTCAGGGCGAATCGTGAGCGTGCCCTGGTCGAATGCCCTGAGGCGCACCGCATGGCGGGGGAGGTGGTCGAGGCTTCGCGTGAACAGCCCCGTCGTCGGTCCTGCCCGCGAGGGAGACATCATGGTGGACACACGTGCAGTAGCGGGGCGGACGGTCTGCATCACCGGCGCCTCGAGTGGAATCGGGCGAGCGATCGCCGAACACCTGGGTCGCCTCGGCGCCCACGTCTTCATGATGGGCCGGACGACCGAACCGATGGCGGCCTCGGCCCGCCTCATCGAGGCGGCGGGTGGCCGGGCGACCGTCGACACGTTCGACGTCACCGACAGCGAGCGTCTCGGACGATGGATCACCGGCGCCGCCGAGACGACCGGGCGACTCGACGTGCTCGTAAACAACGCCGGCTTCGGCGATCCCGACAGCCTCGTCGACGGTGATCCCGACAGCTGGAAGGCGATGCTCGAGGTCAACGTGCTCGCCCTGGCGGTGGGGTGCCAGGCCGCAGTCCGGGCGATGCGTAGCACCGACTCGGAGGGCAACATCATCAACATCTCCTCGACCGCCACGCTGCGCCGCGACTCCGGCATGTACGGGGCGACCAAGTACGCCGTGAACTGCCTCAACGGCACGCTTCGCGAGGAGTTGCAGGACGACAAGATCCGCGTCACCGTGATCAAGCCCGGCGTCTTCGCGACGAACTTCACCCGCAACATCGATCGAGAGATGGTGGTCGGGTTGGCGGTCGCGGTCGGCGTGGACCAACCCGAGTTCGATGACCAAGGTCGGATGCCCCAGGCGCAGATCGACCGGGTCCAGGCTGCGATGTCCACCACGATCGGCGACGTCGACCACATCGCCCGAGCCGTGGAGTACGTGGTGTCCCAGCCGATCGAGATCAACGTCGAGGAGCTGGTGATCCGGCCACAGAAGAGCCTGATCGTCTGATCCCACCGCCGGCGCGGCCACCGCCTGCAGCCGGCGGTCAGGACGTGAGCGTCCGGGCGCGATGACCGTGGTGCAGCGCTTCGGCAGCGCGCTCGACCTCGACCTTCACCTGCTGATGCCGCACGGGGTGCATACCTTCGAACAGGGTCTGCCTCATTCTCTCGAGGTCAGCCCACCGCCACAGGAATCCCTCGAACGGCTGACGGCGCCAATCATCCGGCGCGTCCATCGCCGCCTCGTCGTGGACGGTTGGTTGGTCGAGGACGAGGCGCGGCCCTGGCTGGACGTCGAGGAGGCGGATGCGCTTCGCGCTGCCTCCGTCCGCTACCGCGCCGCGCTCGGGCCCGTTGCGGGTCGCCGAACGACAACCCTCGTGGCCCCGTCGCTCGCGGGGTCGGAGCCGGTGCAGCCCGGCGCCCGCGCACCTATTCGATGGCCGCCAGGGCCTCGCGGTAGGCGGGTGATTCCGGATCGAGCTGCACGGCGCGCACCAGGTCCTCACGCGCCTCGGCGCCGCGGCCCAGGTTCTCGTACGCGAGCGAGCGGTTGAAGAAGACCAGCGGATCACGGCCCTCGCTGTAGAACACGGCACGGTCGTAGTCCGTCAGCGCCTCGTCGTAGCGCTTCATGCGCACCAGCACGTTGCCGCGGTTGATGAGCGCATGCACCAGGGCACGCTCCATCTCGAGGGCCCGCGAGAAGTCGTCGTAGGCATCCTGGTGGCGCCCCCTGCGCGACTGCAGGATCCCCCGATTCACGTAGGTCGCGGCGCGGTCCTGCGGCGCGAGCGGGTCGTTCAGCAGCGCGGCCGTACAGAGCTCGATGGCCGGCAGCGAGTCGTCGCCGGACAGGGCGGACTGGAAGCAGGTCTCGGCCCGGGGCGAGCCGATCACGGTCTCGGCACCGAGTGCGGCGGGCAGGGCCGCGGCCAGGGAGGCGCCGAGGAGGGTGCGGGTGAGGATGTGGCGGGCATCCATCGTCGTCACTCCTTGCCGACGGAAGCATGAGTATCGAGCATACGCCCGGGCCCGGGACGATGCGAAGGCCGTCAGTCGCAGCGCAGCGCCAGCTCCGCGAGGCGTGAGTATTCCGCGAGCTCGTCCACCAGCTGCAGCGTCGCCTCGGGCAGGGCACGGCCGCGCATGACGTCGATGTCCAACTCCACCCGATCGACCCGGCCGAGCTCGTCGTCGAGGGTCAGGGCCGTGAGCGTGATGGTCCGTTCGCCGGTCCAGGGTCGCTCCGCGCCCGGACCCTGGAAGCGCGGGCGACGGTCGATGCGGAACTCGTCGAAGGCCCGGCGCGTGAGCGCGTAGAGTGCGGCGCGGGTCTCCGGATCGATGCGCCGAGCGGCCGATCGCGCGCCGGCCTGGAACTCGAGCGGCAGCTCCGCACCCGGATACAGCGTCGCCTCCCACCAGCGATCGGTGAAGTCGCAGGACACGGAAACGGTCACCCGCAGTCCCGCCGAGGGCACCTCCGGCAGCATCTCCGCCAGGGTCGCGGCAGGCGCCGCGAGGCACAGCAGGAGAGCGGCGTGCCGTATCACGCGGCGCTGGACGCTGGTGTCACCGCGGGCTCCCGGCTGCGTCCGAAGAGTGCGGCGAGATCGTCGAGGATGACGTAGAGACACGGGATCAGGATCAGCGTGATGACGGTCGCGAACAGTATGCCGAAGGCGAGGGACACGGCCATGGGCTTCATGAAGGACGCCGCGCCGGAGGACTCGAGCATCATGGGCACGAGACCGAAGAAGGTGGTCATGGAGGTCAGCATGATGGCGCGGAAGCGCTTCGCACCGGCCTCCACGGCGGCCTCGGCGCGCGGCCGGCCCCGGGCGACGGACTCGTTCACGAAGTCGACCATGATCAGCGAGTCGTTCACGACCACGCCGGCGAGCGCGATGCAGCCCATGAGCGAGACCAGCGAGGCCGCCATGCCGAAGGCGAGGTGACCCATGACCGCACCGATCACGCCGAAGGGGATCACGGACATGATCACCAGCGGCTGGGCATAGGAGCCGAGCGGCACCGCCATGAGCGCATAGATCACGAGCAGTGCGAGTACGGCGCCCGCGGCCACCAGGCGCAGCGTCTCCTGCTCTTCTTCTGCCGCGCCGGAGAGCGCCGACTCGACGCCGGGGAAGCGGCGCTCGAGCGTCGGAAGGTAGTCCTCGCGCACCGTGCGCACGATCTCGCCGGGGTCCACGGTGTCGAGGTCCACGTTCGCGCTCACGTTCACGGCCCGACGCCGGTCGAAGCGGCGGATGCGCGCCGGCGCCTCGTCGAAGACGGCGCGGGCGACGGAGGTGAAGGGCACCTCCGTGCCGTCCGGCGTGCGGATCCACATGTCCTCGAGATCACCCAGCGAACGCCGCTCCGACTCCGGATAGCGCACCATGACCTTGATCTCGTTGGTCCCGCGCTGGATACGCTGCGCCTCGGCGCCGTAGAAGGCCTGGCGAACCTGCCGGGCGAGGTCGGCGAGGGTCAGGCCGAGTGCTTCCGCCTCCGGGCGGATCTCGAGGCGCACCTCGCGCGTGCCGGAGGTCGTGCTCGACTCCACCTCGAAGACGCCGGCGTAGCTGCGCAGGTGCTCCACGAGAGCCGTGGAGGCCGCTTCGAGCTGGGCCGCGTCGCGCCCGTAGAGGCGGAAGCTCACGGGCTTGCCACCGCCGGAGAACTGCTCCGAACGGATGTCGAACTTCTGCAGGCCGGCGATCTCGCCGACGCGCTCGCGCCAGCGGTCCGCCACCTGTGCGGGGGTCACGCTGCGATCCTCGCCGGAATGGAGTTCCACCACGACCTGGCCGTTGCTGCCGCCGAAGAGGAAGGTCGCCGTGTGCCGCACCGCGGGGCGGCCATCGTTGGCCTCCCGGAGCTCTGCGTCGACGGCGTCGAGTTCCGTCTGCAGCGTGTCGAGGATCTGCACGGCCAGTTCCTCCGGCGCGCCCTCCGTGAGCTCGATGCGCGCCCGGACGAAATCGTCGGCGAGGTTCGGGAAGAAGACGAAGCGGAGCTGGCCGCCCACGGCCACGCCGACGGAGACGATCAGCAGCCCCAGGAACACCGCCAGCGTGGTCCAGCGGTGCGCGACGCAGCGGGCGAGGAACGGCTCGTAGCGCTCCTTCACGAAGCGCGCGAGGCCGTTCGCACAGGCGTCCTGGACGCGGGTGAGGCGGCCCTCGCGGCGCCTGCGGGCGCGGACGTGGGCGAGGTGGGCGGGCAGGATCAGCTTCGATTCCACGAGCGAGAACAGCAGGGCGAGGATCACGACCCAGCCGACGGAGTGGGCGATGCGTTCCACGGCGCCGGTCACGAACACCATGGGCGCGAACGCGGCGACGGTCGTGAGCACGCCGAAGGTCGCCGGCGTGGCGACGCGCTGAGCACCGCGGACGACCGCATCGCGGCCCTCGCCGGTGGCTTCCATCTCGGCGTAGGCGCTCTCGCCGATGACGATGGCGTCGTCGACGACGATGCCGAGCACCAGGACCAGTGCGAACAGGCTCAGCAGATTGATGGAGAGATCGAGCACGGGCATCAGTGCGAGCGCGCCGAGGAAGGCCACGGGAATGCCGACGATCACCCAGAAGGCGACCTGCGGGCGCAGGAACAGGCCGAGCAGCACGAACACCAGCAGCGAGCCGAGCGCGAGGTTCTCGAGCATCATCCCGAGGCGCTCGCCGAGGTAATAGGACGCATCGCCCCAGTAGTCGACCTGCACGCCCTCCGGAAGCCGCTGCTGGCGCTCGCTGACCCAGGTCCGGAGGCGCTCCCCGACGTCGATCTCCGAGCCCTGCTTGCTGGTGTAGACGTCGAGACCGATGGAGCGGCGGCCGTCGAAGAAGGAGTAGAACCAGGTCTCGGCGAAGCCGTCCTCGACCTTGCCGATGTCGCCGACCGTCAGGCGGGTGCCGTCCGGATTGGTGCGGATGACGATGCGCGAGAACTCGTCCGCCGTGTAGGCCTGGCCCTTGGTGCGCAGGCGCACGTCCCCGCTCTCGGTGCGGATGCTGCCGCCGGGCAGGTCGAGGGAGGAGGCGCGGATGGCCGCCGCGACCTCGCCGAGCGTGAGGCCGTAGCGGCGCAGCGTTTCCTCGCGGACCTCCACGGCGATCTCGAAGTCGCGCGCGCCCATGAGGTCCACGGCCGCGACGCCGGGGATCCGGGCGACCTCGTCGCGGGCCTCGTCGGCGAGGCGCTTGAGCGTCGCCTCGTCCACGTCGCCCCAGAACTGGATCATCATGACCTGGGCGCGGAACACCTGGCGCCGCACCGACGGCCGTTCGATCTCCTCCGGG
>JAZBPO010000311.1:0-6044 GCA_036351675.1 Pseudomonadales bacterium | reverse complement strand
GGGCTCCGTGAGGGTGCCCGTCTTGTCGAAGCAGATTTCCTCGCTCTGCGCGAGGGTCTCGAAGGTGTCGGGGTCGGCGACGAGCACGCCGGCGCGACGCAGGCGTACGGATGCCGCAGTGATCGCGGAGGGCGTCGCCAGCGAGAGTGCACAGGGGCAGGTCACGATCAGCGTCGCGAGCACCACCTCGAGGGCCCGCGAGGCGTCGAGCTGCAGCCACACGAGCCCGGCGAGTGTCGCAGCGAGGAGTACGCCGGCGAGGAAGCGGCTCGCGATGAGGTCCGCGAGGCGTGCTGCCCTGGGTCGCTGACGCCGTGCGCGGTCGAGGAGGGCGGGAATGCCCGCGACCGTGGACTCCTTCGGCGCACGCAGCACTTCGAGCTCGAGCACGCCGTCGATGTTGCGACTGCCCGCGTCCACCAGCGTGCCCGGCCCGACGGCGAGCGGGGCACTCTCGCCGGTGAGCGCGCTGCGGTCGACGCCGCCCCGGCCCGTGCACACGCGGCCGTCCGCGGGCACGGTCTGCCCGGGCCGGACGCGGATGAGATCGCCGGGACGGAGGCCGTCGGCCGGCACCACGTCGGCTTCCGCGCCGGGCGCACCGATGCGCTGGGCGACGGCCGGGAGGAGCGCGCCCAGGCGGACGTCACTGTGCGCGAAGCGATGGCGGATGCCGAGTTCGAGATGCCGCCCGAGCAGGAGCAGGAACACGAACATGGCGACGGAGTCGAAGTAGAGATGCGCGCCGGTCGCGGCGGCGCCGCCGAACAGCAGCAGCACGCTCGCGCCCCAGGCGAGACCGATGGCGAGCGCCACGGGTACGTCCATGGTGAGCTGGCGTGCCGCCAGGGCGCGCAGGGCACCGCGGAAGAAGCTGCCGGCCCCATAGCCCACGGCGACGGTCGCGAGCACCATCTCGGCCCAGAGGATCAGGCCCCGGTAGCCGGCGTCGATACCCTCACCGAGGACGCCCGCGTAGTCCGCCACCGCGAGCATCATGATCTGCATGGCGCAGATGCCCGAGATGCCGAGGGCCCGCAGGGATCGGCGGCGCTGGGCCTCGAGGAGTCTGTCCTCCGCGCCGGCGTGCGCCGGCGCGCAGTCGAAGCCCAGTTCGCGGATCCGCGCGAGCACGCGACCGAGGTCGGCGTCCTGCGGGTCCCAGCGCACGTCTGCGCGCCCCGCGGTCAGCTCGACATGTACCTCGCGAACGCCGGGGAGTTCGCCGAGTCCGTTCTCGAGGAGCCATGAGCAGGCCGCACAGCGCATGCCGTCGACGGCGATCTCGGCGCGGTCCACGCCGTTCTCGCTGCGCACGAAGCGTTCGGCGATGGCAGGCGCCGACCAGTCCTTGATCGTGGGCGTCTCCTGCTCCTTACGCGCGCGGATGCCCGTACGCTGCTCGCGAAGCCGGTAGTAGTCGTCCAGGCCCGCGTCGGCGACCAGGGTCACCGCCGCCGCGCAGCCGGGGCAGCAGACCTCGACCTCGCGATCCCCGAGCGTGACCCGGTGCAGCGTGCTCGCCTCCAGGGGCAGACCGCAGTGGAAGCAGGTCGCCTCCAGCCCGGGCTGCCCACTGCAGCAGGATGCGGCGGGCTCGGCGGTCGCCGTACTCACGCGCCGGCGGCTCCCGCTGGCGCGTCGGCGTCCGCGTCGGGGCGCGGGGCACGCACGTCCCGCTGGACCACCCAGGAGCCGTCCGGCGCTTCGATGCGGAGCGTGCGCACCCCCTCGAAGCGGTCGACGGTGGCGGCCCAGCGGCCCCAGGCGACGCCCTGCAGTTCGAAGCGCCGATCCCGATCCGCGAGGGTCGGGTGCTGCAGCTCGCCGAGGAGGGCGCCGCCGTCACCGAGGTCGGTGACGCCGGGGCCGGTGTCCACGCGCACGAGCAGGCCCGCTGCGCCCCGGTCCACCAGGTTCACCTCGATACCGAGTTCGGCTGCGCGCTCGCGTGCGCCGAATTCCTGGTTGATGGTCAGGCCGGCCTTGTAGTAGTCGTCGCGCACGAGGTCCGTCGGCCCGGATGCGGCGAGCGTGATCATGACGATGCCGACGATCACCGACGAGCCGGGAATGGCGATGATCCCCCAGACCCAGGGGTGTCGGTACCAGGGTGCCGACGTCTGCGTGCTCGCTCGCTCGGTCACTGGCGGCTGCTCCTGTACATGAAGCGGCTCTCCTCGGCGGCGATGAGCTGCTCGCCGTCGACGAGGCGGAAGGCGACGTCGGCCGCGAAGGCGTCTCCGGGCGCCGCACGCAGGCGCAGCGGCACCTCGAGTACGGCGCCGGCGTCGATGGAGATATCCGTCTGGCCGAGCACCTCGATGGGCATGGCCGCCGTCACCTCCACGGTCCAGCTGTGCGCTTGCTGGGTCTTGTTGACGACGCGCAGGCGGTAGGCGTTCTCGATCTCGCGTCGGCCTCCGTCGTAGACCTCCGTGGCGAGAGCGCCCCGGTCGCGGAGCACGTCCAGTTCACCGGCGCCGCGGTTCAGGGCGAGGCCCGAGAAGGCTCCGATCATGGCCAGCAGGACGATCGCGTAGCCGATGAGGCGCGGCCGGAAGACATGGCTCTCGCGCCCCTCGAGGCGTTGCTCCGTCGTGTAGGACACGAGCCCCTTCTCGTAGCCCATCCGCTCCATGACCGAGTCACAGGCGTCGATGCAGTGGGCGCAGCTGATGCACTCGTACTGGAGGCCGTCGCGGATGTCGATGCCGACCGGACAGACCTGGACGCAGAGTTCGCAGTCGACGCAGTCACCGAGGCCGAGGGCCTCCACGTCCGCCTCCTTCTTGCGCCGCCCCCGCGGCTCGCCGCGTCCGGCGTCATAGGAGACGATGAGCGTGTCCGGGTCGAACATGGCCGACTGGAAGCGCGCATAGGGGCACATGTAGCGGCAGACCTGCTCGCGCAGGATGGCACCCATGCCGAGCGTGGTGGCAGTGAAGAAGGCGAGCCAGAACAGGGCCCAGCCGGAGACGGACAAGGTGGCGATGGACGGGATCAGTTCCCGGATCGGCACGAAGTAGCCGACGAAGGTCGTGGCGCTGGCGACGGCGACGGCTATCCAGATGGCCCACTTCTTCGCCTTCATCGCCACCTTCGCGGCGCTCACGGGGGCTTCGTCCTGGCGGATGCGGCGGTGCCGCGGCCCCTCGATCCCCTCCTCGATGTCGATGAAGAGCGTGAACCAGACGGACTGGGGGCACGCATAGCCGCACCACACGCGACCGAGCCAGTTGGTGAAGGTGAAGAGGGCGTAGGCGCCGATGATCAGCAGGCTCGAGACCAGGATGAAGTCCTGCGGGAAGAAGGTGAGGCCGAAGATCTGGAACTGGCGCGCGGGGATGTCGAGGAGGATCGCCTGGCGTCCGTCCCAGAGCAGCCAGGGTCCGATGGCCGTCGCCGCGAGCAGCGCCAGGCGCAGGCGGCGACGGAGGCGCACGAAGGGGCCTTCCACGGTCCGTGGGTGGATCTTCGGCGCCGTCTGGTAGAGCTCGACGTGTCGCACGCGCGGACCCTCCACGGCGGGGCCCGCATCGGTTCCCGTGCGGCCGTGCGACAGGTCGTTCACCTCACCGGCCTCCCATTGTGGTCGGCTCCAGCTTCGGCCTGCCGGAAGGCGGCGCGGGCGTCGGCGCGCGCTGCTCCGCTGCCTCCGCGTCGGCGGAGAGACCATAGACCCAGGCGGCGACGAGGTGGATGCGCGCGTCGTCGAGGAGATCGCCGTGGGCGGGCATGACGCCCGCGCGCCCCTCGGCGATGCTGGTGATGATCGTCTCCCGCGCGCCGCCGTAGATCCATGCGTCGTCGGTCAGGTTCGGCGCGCCGAGCATGGTGTTCCCCTTGCCCTCCGGACCGTGGCAGGCGACGCAGAAGGTCATGAACTGCGTCCGCCCACGCGCCACCGCTTCATCGTCTGAGGCCCGGCCGGAGAGCGAGAGCACGTACTCGGCCGTGTCCACGACGCCCCCTTCGCCGAGCGCGGAGCCCCAGGCGATCATGCCGGCGGCCCGGCGGCCCTGGGTGATCGAGGTCTTGATCGTCGTCGGCTCGCCGCCGTAGATCCAGGCGTCGTCGGACAGGTTCGGGAAGCCCGGATAGCCCTGCGCCGCGGTGCCGTGACACTGGCTGCAGAAGTTGCCGAAGATCCGCTGACCCATGGCCATGGCCTTCGGATCGTGGATCAGCTCCTCGATCGGCGTCGCCGCGTAGCGAGCGAAGAGGGGCGAGTAGCGTTCCTCGGCCTTGTCGACCTCGCCCTGCCACTGCTCGACCTGCGTCCAGCCCAGCGTCCCGGCGAAGTTGCCGAGGCCGGGATAGAGGATCAGGTAGCCCACGGCGAACACGATCGTCGCGACGAACATGTTGTACCACCAGCGCGGCAGGGGCGTTTCGAGCTCCGTGATGCCATCGAACTCGTGGCCGTGCCCCTCGGCATCCTCGTCAGGAATCTTGCTCTCCCTGTTGAGGACCAGAAGCGCCCAGCAACCGGCCAGCGTGCCCAGCGTGACGACCGTCACGAACACGCTCCAGAAGGTGCTCATGCCTGCTGCTCCCCTTTCCGATTGCCTGCCTGCTCGCCTGCGCCGCTGCCGCCGTCATCGTCGTCGGCGAAGGGCAGGGCGGCGGCGTCGCGGAAGCGATCACGGCCACCGAGGCTCACCCAGACGAAGAGCGCGACGAAGACGAGGAGGATCACCGCGCTCATGACGCCGCGCAGCGTGTGGATGTCGAAGTCCATGCTCAGTTCCTCCCCGCCCAGACGCTGCCGAGGTTCTGCAGGTAGGCGACGAGGGCCTCGGCCTCGGTACGCCCCACGACCGCGTCGGCGGCGCCGGCGATGTCGGCGTCCGTGTAGGGCACGCCGACGGTGCGCAGCGCGCGCATCTTGGCCGGCGTCAGTGCACCGTCGAGCTCCGCCTCGAAGAGCCAGGGAAAGGCCGGCATGGTCGATGCCGGGACCACGGAGCGCGGGTCGTAGAGGTGCGCGTACTGCCAGTCCTCGCTGTAGCGGTTGCCGACGCGCGAGAGGTCCGGGCCCGTGCGCTTCGACCCCCAGAGGAAGGGGTGGTCGTAGACGTATTCACCGGCGACGCCGTAGTGACCGTAGCGCTCCGTCTCCGTACGCAGCGGCCGGACCATCTGCGTGTGGCAGACGTGGCAGCCCTCGCGGATGTAGATGTCGCGGCCCTCGAGCTGCAGCGCATCGAGAGGCTGCAGGCCGGCGATGGGCTGCGTGACCTCGCGCTGGCTGAACAGGGGCAGGATCTCCACCAGCCCCCCGAGGCTGATCACCAGGATGATCAGGCCGACCATGAGCCCCGTGTGCTTCTCGACGTTCTCGTGATTCATCGCCATGGGCTCAGCCTCCTGCTGCCGGCTGCGGTTCGAGGACGCCCGCGGGGGCTTCCTGACGCGGCTTCGCGGCCGTGACCGTCCGGTAGACGTTCCAGGACATGATCAGCATGCCCACCAGATAGATGAGGCCGCCGAAGGCCCGCACGACATAACCCGGCTGACTCGCCTCGACCGATTCCACGAAGGTGTAGGTGAGCGTTCCGTCGTCGTTCACGGCGCGCCACATGAGGCCCTGGAGCAGACCGTTGACCCACATGGAGGCGATGTAGAGCACGGTGCCGACGGTCGCGAGCCAGAAGTGGACGTTGATGGCGCCGATGGAGTGCATCTCGCCCTGCTTGCGTCCGCACAGGATCGGGATCAGGTGGTACATGGAACCGATGGAGATCATGGCCACCCAGCCGAGGGCGCCGGAGTGCACGTGGCCGATGGTCCAATCGGTGTTGTGGGAGAGGGCGTTCACCGTCTTGATGGACATCATCGGCCCCTCGAAGGTCGACATGCCGTAGAAGGACAGGGAGACGATCAGGAACTTCAGGATCGGGTCCGAGCGGAGCTTGTCCCAGGCGCCGGAGAGGGTCATGACGCCGTTGATCATGCCGCCCCAGGAAGGCGCGAGGAGAATGAGGCTCATGACCATGCCCAGACTCTGCGCCCAGTCGGGAAGGGCGGTGTAATGCAGG